>CADCDY010000044.1 GCA_902800245.1 uncultured Prevotellaceae bacterium | reverse complement strand
GAGGTTTCCTTCATGGAGCCCGAAAGCCGTCTGGAGTTCGAGCACCCCTGGCCACAACCCGTCATTGGAGGCGAGAGAGGCAACAGTTCTTTCCTGCTTCGTACCACGGAACAGCGCGACGGCATTGAGCAGTTGGTGATTGTAGATGGTGCCAACTACGTGAGATTCGAAGGCTTAACGTTCAAACACACATGCTGGAACCGTCCATTGCACAAAGGGCATGTCACCCTACAGGGCGGTTTTCCTCTCGTTGATGCCTACAAACTGGCGGTCCCAGGTTTGCCCTGGGACAAAGACCTTGAAAACCAAGCCTGGGTAGAGCGCCCTGTGAGTGCTGTCACCGTGCGCAATGCCCATCACGTTGACTTCCACTCGGTGCTGTTCGAGAATCTGGCTGCCACGGCCTTGGACTTTGTCGATAACGTCAGCGATTGTGTAGTACAGAAATGTACCTTCGGCAACATTGGCGGCACGGCTATCATGGGAGGTTCTTTTGCAGAAAGCCCCCGCGAAGTACACCGTCCCTACACCGACCTGGCCAAGCGCTGCCAGCGGCTGACTATCACAGAAAACTTCGTAGTCGATGCCGCCAACGAGGACTGGGGATCCGTGGGCATCGCTTTGGGCTATGTACGCCACTGCACCATCAGCAAGAACCACGTGTTTTTCCTCAGCTACTCGGGCATCTGCGTCGGTTGGGGATGGACACCTCTCAACACAGGTATGGAGCACAACTGCATCACGGAAAACATCGTCAAGAACTATGCCCGCCAGCTCTATGATGCCGGCGGTATTTATACGCTCAGCAACCAGCCCGGCTCCGTCATTAGCGGCAACAAGATTAGTGCGCCCTACCCAGCCCCTTATGCCACTAACGAACGTGGCTTCTGCATCTATCTCGATGCCCGCACGGATGGCTTTACGATAGAAAACAACCGAGTGGTCGGCGCTTCTGACGCAGATACCCGCCTCATTCGTCGTGAAGAAATCGGCGACAACCACCCAGGTCCGAACATCATATTCAAACAATGAAACAAACAAACTACCATCTCTTCGACTTCATGGACTTTGATCCTTTACTTGAAAAGGACGAAGCCCTGTGGAAGGCTTATGCCCCGTCGAAGATAGAAGAGCACGATGGCGACATTGTCGTTACGATACCATATCAGAAACAACTGCATCAGGAAGACATGGCGCCTGACAATAACGCACCGCGGCAAAGCTATGAGCTAGTCATCCGCGCTTACGAACCCAATATCGTGCGGGTGTTTACGACAATGGCGGACGACGCGATGATGGAGGCCGACGATATGCTGCAGTTCAGCCCCGACATCAAGCGCCTGTCCCTTCGTTATGTATATGGCGATGTCATCGCCAATAATGGGAATAAGGTGGCGACGATAGACCTTCGTGTGCCGCAGTTGGACAAGTGGAGCGACCTGCTTCCCGCACCTCAACCCGCCCCCTTCATCACCTTCTATCCCGATGGTGACGAACGGAAAGGTATAACCCTCAGCGACGATCACTTCTCGCCGCCTCGCTATGATGCACTTCCCCTTGGGTTCGTAAGTTGCGATGGCATCGCAACAAACAAGACTGGGCGCGCTACCATCAGCTTCAAGTGCGAGCCTGATGAGTGCTTCGTCGGTACCGGTGAGCGGTTCCGCAAGATAGACCTCAGCGGACAAACTTTCCAGTTAAAGAACCAAGACGGTCAGGGCGTCAACAATCGGCGTTGCTACAAGAATATTCCGTTCTATATGAGCAGTAGAATGTACGGCTGTTTCTATCATACAAGCGACTACTGCAAGCTGTCGCTGGCTGACCACAGCACGCGCTCTGTGCAATTTATGTGCGACCGTGCGACACTCGATGTGTTCCTCATTGGAGGACAGACACCAGAAGAAATCCTGCGTGGCTATCGTATGTTGACGGGATTCCCCGCCATGCCGCCGCTGTGGTCCTTCGGCATCTGGATGAGTCGCATGACGTACTTCTCTGCCGACGAGGTGAACGACATTTGCGATAGACTGAGAAAAGAGCATTATCCCTGCGATGTCATCCACCTTGACACTGGTTGGTTCCGTACCGATTGGCTATGCGAATGGAAATTTAATCCTGAGCGTTTCCCAGACCCCAAGGGATTTATAAAAGGGCTCGCTGATAAGGGGTTCAAGGTAAGTCTATGGCAGTTGCCATACGTGGCGAAAGGTGCAGAACAACTAGAGGAAGCCAAGAAGAATAAGTATATCGGTCCTTTACTGAAAGAACAAGCCTCTGAGGGCTCTAATTTCTCTGCACTCGATTATGCGGGAACTATTGACTTTACTTACGACAAGGCGACGGAATGGTATAAGAACGCATTGCTTAAACCCTTGCTCGATATGGGAGTGAAGTGTATCAAGACCGATTTCGGCGAGAACATTCACATGGATGCGGTATATCATGGTATGACACCGGAACGGCTTAATAATATCTATGCACTGCTGTATCAGAAAGCGGCATACGAGATAACCAAGGATGTGACGGGAGATGGTATTGTATGGGCCCGCGCCGCATGGGCCGGTTGCCAGCGCTATCCGCTGCATTGGGGTGGTGACAGCGAATCATCTTGGGCTGGTATGGCTGGAAGCCTGAAAGGTGGACTGCATTTTGGACTCAGCGGATTTGCTTTCTGGAGTCACGACGTGCCAGGCTTCCATTCGACACCCGACTTCATGAACTCCGCGCTCGACGAGAACGTGTATGTTCGCTGGACGCAGTTTGGCGTTTTTTCTTCGCATATGCGTTATCATGGAACCTGTAAGCGCGAGCCTTGGCACTATCCCAGTATTGCACCCATCGTCAAAAAGTGGTGGAAGTTGCGCTATAAGCTATTACCTTATATTATAGAGCAGGCTGAGGCGTGTACTAAGACCGGTTGGCCAATGATTCGTGCTTTGCTGATGCATCATCCATACGACAAACAGGTATGGCATATTGACGACGAGTACTATTTCGGCTCGGAATTCCTCGTCGCTCCTGTTATGAATAGTGAGAATTGTCGTGATATTTACCTGCCTGAGGGCTTGTGGGTGAACTTTTTCACAGGTGAAAGACTTGACGGAGGACGTTGGTACTACGACGTCGAAGTACCGCTTGACCAGATGCCCGTCTTCGTACGTCCCGGGGCGCATATTAAGATTTATCCTGATGACGTAGAGTCTACTGACGACATGGATCTTACGAAAGCAATAACTATTGAAATAATTAAAGATTACAAAGGAATATAAATGGAAAGTCACTATATGCAGGGCCTTGATTGGGTCATTCTTGGAATCTATTTCGCTGTGCTCATCGCCAGGTTCGCTGTTTTTGGCCGAACACAGTCTTAGATGGCACCATATTGGGTTTTCGATGTGGGGCACCAACGTCGGTCCGTCAATGCTTATCGCCAGTGCCTCTGCAGGTTTTACGACGGGTATTGTATCAGGTAACTATGCTTGGTATGCATTTGTGTTCATCGCTCTGTTAGCCTTCGTCTTTGCACCACGCTATCTCGGAGCGAAGGTACATACCCTACCAGAGTTCATGGGACTACGTTTCGGACAATCAACACGTAATATTCTTGCTTGGTATACTATTGTGACAATTGTCATCTCATGGTTGGCACTAACACTCTTCGCCGGTGGCATCCTCATCCGTCAGGTTTTTGACATTCCAATGTGGATGTCGGCAATGGTGCTGCTCATTATATCGGCCTTCTTCACTATGCTTGGCGGACTGAAGGCCATTGCTTATACCAACGTCTATCAGATGATATTGCTCATTGTCGTGTCGCTGGTGTTGGTAGTTGTTGGACTTGACCGCGTCGGTGGCATACAAGCATTGGTTGACAAAGTTCCTGCTGACTATTGGGTGATGTTCAAGCCCAATTCTGACGAAGCCTTCCCGTGGTTCCCAATCGTCTTGGGCTATCCCGTCATGGGCGTCTGGTTCTGGTGTACTGACCAGTCGATGGTTCAGCCTGTGCTGGCCGCCAAAGACTTGCGAGAAGGACAACTCGGTACTAACTTTACCGGTTGGTTGAAGATTCTCGACGTAGCGTTGTACATCGTGCCGGGTATTCTCTGTTTCGCCTTGTTTCCTACTCTTGAGAATCCAGATGAAGCCTATCTTACAATGGTTGAAAATCTATTCCCTGTAGGTATGGTCGGCTTGGTATTTGCCGTGCTCACCGCCTGTTTGGTGTCGACCATCGGCTCTGCGCTCAATGCACTAAGCACCGTCTTTACGATGGACATCTACGTCAAGCGGTTCCGTCCAAACGCCTCACAGCGCCGCATCAACTACGTGGGCCGACTAGTTACCGTGATTGGTGCCGTCATTGCCATTGCGATGACTGTAGCCATCGATGCTATTAAGGGCCTCAACCTATTTAACGTTTTCCAGTCGGTGCTCGGCTTCATAGCACCGCCGATGGCCGCCGTCTTCGTACTTGGCATCTTCTGGAAACGGGCTACAACACGTGCTGCTAATTTTGCGCTGACTATAGGTACGGCTTTCTGTCTTATCGTTGGTGTGCTCTATCTGTGGCCACCCGAATGGCTCCAATTCTCCTGGCCGCACTTTATGCTTTTGTCATTCGAACTGTTTATCATTCTTGTTGTCTCGATGGTTATCATCTCGTTGACCGATAACGACAAGACGCAATATATCATCCCTGAACCTATCCATGAAGGTTGGTCGAAACTGGCTGTGAGCCTATGGATAGCACTGGCTGTCGTGATGATTTCCCTTTATGTTTACTTTAACTAACCAAAAGATAATGAAAAAGTTTCTCTTAATATTTCTTGTAGGTTGCTGTGGCACAGTAACAAACACAACGGCCCAAGGCCTCACCGACATGAGTCGCAGTCAGCAAGCCCTAATGCACAACCTCCCTATGGGTGCCGTGCGCTGGACGGGCGGTTTCTGGGGTGACGTCTTCGACACCATGCACGGCACCGGTGTGTGGGAGATGTGGAACACATGGAACACACCGTGGGAAACGCTCGATGCCGACGGTAAGCACGGCTCGCACGGTTTCCGTAACTTCGAGGTGGCTGCAGGCACTATCAAGGGCAAGCATCACGGCCCTCCATTCCACGATGGTGATATGTATAAGTGGTTGGAGGCTTGTGCCGCTGTCTATGCCGTAACCAAGGACGCGGAGCTTGACGCCCTCATGGACCGCTTCATCGAACAGGTCGCTTTGGCTCAGCGTGCCGACGGATACATCCACACCCCTGTCGTTATCAGTGAGCGCAATGCCGGCATCGACAGCCATGCAGGTACGGAAAATGCCGCTGGTATCACCATTGGCAAGGACCAAGCCCATGCCTTTGCCTCGCGCTTGAATTTCGAGACCTACAACCTTGGCCACCTCATGACCGCTGGTATCGTCCACAAGCGCGCCACGGGCAAGACCACCCTTTTCGAGTGTGGCAAGAAAGCTGCTGACTTCCTCTACAACTTCCTCACCAACGATGCTGCCGAGCTCTCACGCAACGCCATCTGCCCCAGCCACTATATGGGTGCTGCCGAAATGTACCGCGAGACGGGAGACGAGAAATACCTCACGCTGGCCAAGGGCTTGATTGCCATCCGCGACAGCGTCACTAACGGCGAGGACCACAATCAGGACCGTCATAAGTTCCGCGACCAGTACGAAGCCATGGGACATGCCGTCCGCGCCAACTATCTCTACGCCGGTGTTGCCGACCTCTACGCCGAAACCGGTGAGGCGCAGTTGCTGAAGAACCTCAGCGCCATTTGGGACGACATCGTCAATCATAAGATATACATCATGGGTGGTTGTGGCGCACTCTACGATGGTGTCTCGCCCGACGGCACAACGTACGACCAGCCCAGCATCCAGCAGATTCATCAAGCCTACGGTCGCCAGTTCCAACTGCCGCAGGAGGCCGCCCATAACGAGATTTGTGCGCAAATCGGCATGATGCTCTTCTCATGGCGCTTGTTCCAGACCACGAGCGGTGGCAAGTACATCGACAATATCGAGAACGAATTGTATAATGGCATCCTTAGCGGTATTTCCCTCGACGGCAAGGACTTCTTCTATACCGAGGCCCTTCGCCGCACCAAGGAGTTCCCTTACGTCATGCGCTGGCCCAAGCACCGCCAGCGTTACATCTCCTGTTTTTGCTGTCCGCCGAATACCCTCCGCACGCTCTGTCAGGCCCAGGAGTATGCCTACAGTATCAACAAGGACACGCTATGGGTCAACCTCTACGGCCAGAATAGCCTGAAAACAAAGGACCTCGAAATAGAGCAGGTCACAAACTATCCTTGGGACGGCAGGATTTCCATCGACATCAAGAAGGTAAAGTGTCTGGCTACTATTGCTCTCCATATACCCTCATGGGCTGATAGCTATATACTTCGCGTCAACGGCGAACATGTTTCCTCACCTGTTATCACGCGCAAATGGAAAAAAGGTGACCGCATCGAGCTCGACTTGCCCATGAAGGCCCGTCTGGTCGAGGCCAACCCGCTGGTGGAGGAAGCTAAGAATCAGGTGGCTATTATGCGCGGTCCTATTGTCTATTGCCTTGAAGGTCAGGATATAGCCAATGGCGTACGCATTAACGATATCGCCATTCCCGTCGATGCCCACTTCACGGAAGTTCCCGTTACCATCGCTGGCAGCAAAATGCTCGCCCTCGAAACCGACGCTCTTCTAACTGGTCAAGATGCTTGGGACAATAATACCCTCTACCGCGAACTACGTCCCGTCAGCAAGCAAACAGTAAAAATCCGCCTCATTCCTTACTATGCCTGGGACAATCGTGGCATTGACGACATGAGCCTATGGCTTCCTTTAGCACGTTAACATCATGAGAAAGGTCATTATTATCATTCTCCTCGTTTGCGGAATGAACATTCACGCAGCCGACATCCATATTACGCCCGATTCCTCCCTCGCCGACGCCGTCCGCCATGCCCGTGAGATGCGTCGTTTGGGTCAAGCCACTGATGTCACTATCCACCTTGCCCCCGGCATCTATTTCCCCTACGAGTCCCTTCGCCTCCGTCCTGAGGACAGCGGCCTCACCATTGCCGGCAACAACGCGGTTATCAGCGGTGGGCTGAAGATTACGAATTGGAAGAAACAGGGGAAACTGATGGTTGCCGATGTTCCCGATTTCAACGGTCGCCCCATCGACTTCCGCCAGCTGTGGGTTAACGGCAGCAAAGCGGTCCGCGCCCGTAGTGTGTCCGTCGGTTTTGCCGACGGGAGTGATCCCTTCGAACAGATGCCCCGCATCCGTGCTTACGACAAGAAGAACCGCATCCTATGGGTTCCCAAAGTTGCTGTAGCGAAAATAATGAACGCGCCTTACGCAGAGATGGTACTGCACGAAATGTGGTGCACCAGCAATCTCCGCATCAAAAGCATTGATATTCAGGGTGACTCTGCCGCCGTGCGTTTCCACAATCCCGAGGCGAAACTTCAATTCGAGCATCCCTGGCCTTCGCCCATGACGCCCGACACCGGTCATCCCTCGCCGTTCTACCTCGCCAACGCCAAGGAACTCCTTGACGAACCCGGCGAATGGTATCACGACATCCGCGCCCACAAGCTCTACTATATGCCTCGTCAGGGCGAAACCGTCCGCGAAGCCATTGTGCCTGTTTTGGAAACGCTGGTCGATGTCGTAGGCTGTGCCGAGCGTCCCGTTCGCAATATCACTATGAAAGGTATTACCTTCGCCTACACCACGTGGATGCGTCCATCAGAAAAAGGCCACGTCCCCTTGCAGGCAGGAATGTTTCTCACTGAAGCCTATAAGCTCCGCCCGCAGATTGACCGCCCCAACAACCACAAGTTAGACAATCAGGGATGGCTCGGTCGTGCTGATGCCGCTGTTGAACTGCGCTACGCCGAGGACGTCAATTTCAACAACTGTCACTTCGAACACCTCGGCGGCTCCGGTCTTGACTACGTCGTTGGCTGTCGCGGCGGAACCGCGACACACTGTACGTTCACTGATATCGCTATGAACGGTTACGTCTGCGGCAGTTTCTCGCCCGAAGGACTTGAGACACATCTGCCCTATGCGCCCACTGACTTCCGCGAGGTTTGCATCGGCCAGACCGTCAGCGACTGCGACTTCCACGACGTTACCAACGAGGACTGGGGCTGTGTTGCCATCGCGGCGGGATATGTCAACGGCATAACTATTGACCACAATACCATTCACGACGTTTCCTACACTGGTATCAGTCTCGGTTGGGGCTGGAACCGCGACTCAGTTTGTATGCGTGATAACCGCGTCCACGCCAACCTTATCTATAATTACGCGCAGCACATGTACGACTGCGCCGGCATCTATACTCTCGGCAACCAGCCCGGCACCGTCATCAGCGAGAACGTCGTCCGCGACATTGCCCGTCCTACGTATGTCCACGACCCTAACCACTGGTTCTATCTTTATACAGACGAAGGCTCCAGCAACATTACTATCCGCGACAACTGGACGCCCGAGGAAAAATTCCTCCAGAACGCCAACGGTCCCGGCAATGTGTGGGAAAACAACGGGCCGAACGTTAACGAAAACATCAAACGCAATGCAGGCAAACGATAAACCCACCTGGATCTGGTATCCGGGCGACTTTGAAATCTGGCTCGGCAACATCTTCAACAATCGTCGCACCGAGCGCGGCGCAATGTTTCCCCCTTTCTGGAAACAGGATTCGCACTACGTCACCGTCGAATTCTCGAAGGTTTTCACCCTCGACCGTGCGGAGACAATTACCGTCGCTGCCGAAGGCCAGTTCAACTTCGCGCTCGACGGCAAACTACAGTTCCCTGCTAAGGAATACACAATCCCTACCGGCAAGCACAAGCTCAACGTCAAAGTCTGGAATCAAGCTACACCGCCAGCACTCTTCGTCAACGGCAAGACCATCAAGACCGACTCCACCTGGCTTGCTACCTACGAGGATAAACTTTGGATTGACGAGAACGGCGTTGCGCACGGCTCCGGCATCTATGTCCCCGCTGCCTCGTGGAACTTTGATGCTATCGATACGCCCCCTTCGCAGTTCCGTTTAGAGCGCAAAGAACAACGTCCCGTCTCTACCACCATTCCCGACGGCTTTCCAGCGGGCGTACTCTACGACTTCGGTCGGGAGACTTTCGGCTACCTGAAAGTCAGCGGCCTCAAGGGGACCGTCCGCGTCTATTACGGCGAGAGCCGCGAGGAAGCGCTCGACCGCGACCACTGCGAAACGCTCGACGTACTCTCCGGTTCTGCGGGCGACGTACTCTCTGGTTCTGCGGACAGCGTACTCTCCGGTTGCTCGGGCAGCGGTTTTACCGTCGCCGGCTCGAAGGCTTTCCGCTTTGTCTATATTGAAAAAGAGGATGGGGCCAGTTACGACGAAGTGCTGATGGATTACGAATACGCTCCTTTCGACACGCAGCGCTCCGGTTCCTTCCGTTGTTCCGACGACGAAATCAACCGCATCTGGGACGTCGCCGCCTACACGATGGACCTCACCACACGCGAATTTTTCATGGACGGTATTAAGCGCGATCGCTGGACGTGGTCTGGCGACGCCATCCAGTCGTACCTTATGAATTATTATCTGCGTTTCGACGCGGAGTGCGTCAAGCGCACCATCCGCCAGCTCCGTGGGAAGGACCCGGTCACAGCCCACGTCAACACCATCATGGATTACACGTTCTATTGGTTCAAGTCCATACACGACTATTTTGAATATACTGGCGACGTCGCCTTCGTCCGCGAGATGTGGCCCCGCATGGTGACGCTGATGGATTACGTTGAGGGGCGGCTGAACGGTCAGGGTATGGCCGAAGGTCAGCCCGACGACTGGATCTTCGTCGACTGGGTGGACTTCCCCATGCACAAACGCGGCACGCTCGCCTTTGAGCAAATACTGCTGATGAAGGCGATGGAGACGATGGCGCTCTGCGCGGAGCTCGTCGGGGATGGGGGCGGTACTGCGGGAGGTTCGGGGTGTCGCCATGGCATGGCGACCAATGCGAAGAAGTACGGCGTGCGGGCTGCGGCGCTGCGCGAGAAAATCAGGGGAACCTTCTGGAGCGACGAACGGAAGGCCTTCTTCCACGCCGTTGAGGACGGAACGTTGAACCGCCAGATTACCAAGTTCCCCAACATGTTCGCCATTCTTTACGGACTTGCCGGCGAGGAGGAGCGCCGCGACATCATGCAGGGCGTCATGCTCAATCCCGACATTCCCGCTATTACCACGCCATACATGCGCTTCTACGAACTCGAGACGCTGCTGCTGGACGGTCGCCACGGACAAGTGCTACAGGAAATCCGCGACTACTGGGGCGGCATGCTGCGCGAGGGCGCCACGTCGTTCTGGGAGAAGTACAACCCCGAGGAGAGCGGTGCGGAACATCTGGCCATGTACGGTCGTCCGTACGGCAAGTCGCTGTGTCACGCCTGGGGCGCCTCGCCTATATATTTAATAGGTAAGTACTACCTCGGCGTGCGTCCCACGAAGCCCGGCTACGAGGAGTTCGAAGTCCGTCCCAACCTCGGCGATTTGGAATGGATAACCGGCGACGTCCCCACGCCCAATGGCCTGATTCATGTCGAGATGTCGCGCCACGAAATAAAAGTGCGTGCTACGGCAGGCCGCGGCACGCTCTATTACGACGACCAGCAACTCCGCATCGAGCCCGGTCGTGTGGCTATTCTGCAAATTTAACCAAGATTCGGAACACTTTTGCGGGAGCTTGCATCCATTGTTGCATAGCTTCCTCAGCTTGCTCGGGCAGTACCTCGTTCGAAATCAGAATATTGTACGGAGGATTATTCTTCTCTAAGTAACGGATGACGCCCTCGAAGTCTTCGGGCTGGGCATTGCGCGAGCCGCGGATGTCCAACTCTTTCTGTACGAAGAGCTTAGTGGTGAAGGTTACGTCCTGCTTAGCGTAGCCGATGCAGACAACGCGGCCAGTGAAGGCAACCTCGTTGACGGCCATCTGATACGTGGCGGGTGCGCCGACGGCCTCGATGACTACGTCGGGGCCGGCACCAGCGGTAATTTCCTGCAGCCGTTCGTGGACGTTTTCCTTTGCACTGTTTATCGTATATTCTGCGCCTAAGCCACGAACGATTTCCAGTTTCTCGTCATCCATGTCGCAGGCGATGACCTTGGCGCCGCGCATGATGGCACGGACGACAGCGCCTACGCCCACCATGCCGCAACCGATGACCATGACTGTGTCGGTATCGACGACCTGCGCGCGGCTAACGGCGTGGAAACCGACGCTCATCGGCTCGATGAGTGCGGCGTGCTCGACGGAAATCGTGCCGATAGGTATTACCTTTTGCCAGGGCACGGCGATGTACTCGCGCATAGCACCGTCGCGCTGGACGCCGAGCGTCTCGTTGTGCTGGCAGGCGTTGTAGCGGCGGTTGCGGCACGACGGGCAGTGGCCGCAGTTGGTGTAGGGATTGACGGTGACGGGCATGCCTGGGCAAAAATGCCCGGGAACGTTGGCACCGACGGCAGCGATGGTAGCGCCGATTTCGTGGCCGGGAATGACGGGCATCCGCACCATCGGGTTCAGGCCGCGGTAGGTGTTCAGGTCGCTTCCACAGAATCCTACGTAATGAATCTTTAGCAGCACCTCGTCTGCTCCGCACTGGGGTTTCTCCATGTCTACAACCTTCATCACCGAAGGTTCTGTAATCTGTAATGCTTTCATATATTCTTACCTTAGTTATTCACTCATATTTTTAATATAGGGCAGTTCGACGAGCGGGCCGAAGCCGAAGAAGCGGCGGGCGTTGTCGCTGAGGAACATTTGTTTCTCCTCGTCCGTCAGTTCGTTGCTCTTCGTGACGAAGTCGTACGACATTTTGTACGTGATGGCGGTGATGGTGCGCGGATAGTCCGAGCCCCACATCAGCTTCTCCATGCCCACGTTGTCGGCGGCCTCGCGGATAGCACGGACGGCGGAGGGGAAGGGGTAGAACTCGTCGTTGAACAACCACGTGATGCCGCCGCTCTCGATGAATACGTTCTCGTGGCGTGCGAGGCGGATTTGGGCGAGCCAGCCGGGGCGCGTCACCATGCCGAAGTGTCCGATGGCGATTTTCAGCGACGGACATTCCTGAATGACTTCCTCAATCTGGCCGACCTGGGCGTCGCCGTCGGCGAGTTCAATGCCGAGGAGGATGCCGCGGTGCGACATCATACGGAAAAGGTCCATCATGTCGTCCGTGAGGAAGTGCTGCGGCAGTCGTGCGGCAGGGACCTTAATACCGCGGAAGCCACTGTGGATGAGGCTTTCGGCCTCATCAACCAAACCGGAGCCGGCGACGGACGACCCGGCGGCGCGCTGCTGGAGGGTGGCGGGCATGCCGAAGCAGAAGAAGCGGGTAGGGTAGCGCCGCTGGACGTCCAGCAGGTAATCGTTCTGCGGGCCATCGATGAACTCCTGCGTGATAACGGCCGCCGAAACCTGCGCATAGTCCATGTTCGACAGGAATCGCTCGGCGGTGTTCTGGCCGTCGGTCATCCACGGCGGCAGCATCTGGCGCTCCTCGCCGAAGAACAGCGAGCGGCTGCGGTTCGGCTCCAGCGGGTGAATGGCCGAACCGTTCACCACCGTATCTACGTTAAGCCACAAATGGGCGTGGGCATCGATTATTTTCATTGTCGTTATTCCGGGTTAAGTGTTGGCCCAACTGACGCGCTGTTGGTCGCCAATGATGGCGCGGACTTCGGCCACGAGGGCTTCGTCCATGGGCTCCTCGATGTAGGCGATGTTGGTCTTGATGGCCTCGGGGCGCGTGGTGCTGAACACCGTCGAGGCAATGCGCGGATTCGAGCACGAGAACTGCATGGCGAGTTTCTCGATGGGGTATCCCTTCGTCTTGCAATGCTCTGCGGCTCGGCGGCACGCCTCTACCAGCGGTTTCGGTGCGGGATGCCAGTCGGGCACGCCGCGCTCGGTCAACAGTCCCATGCTGAACGGCGACGCTGAGAGTACGCCGATGCCGCGCTCGTCGAAGAAGTCCATGAAGTCCGTGAGCTTGTCGTCGCACAGGCAGTAGTGGCAGAAGTTCATGACGCTCTCTACCATGCCGGGCTCGGCGTGCTCAATGACCCAGCGCAGGTTCTCCAGCTGCAGGTCGGTGATGCCTACGTGGCGCACGACGCCCTCCGTTTTGAGTTCGTGCAGTGCGGGCAGCGTCTCGTCGACAACCTTTTGCAGTCCGCCCTCCATACGCCCCTGGAACTCGATGTCGTGCACATTAATAATATCGATGTAGTCGATGTGCAGGCGCTCCAAGCTCTCGTACACGCTTTCCTTAGCACGGCGGGCGGAATAGTCCCACGTGTTGTGACCGTCCTCGCCGTAGCGGCCGACCTTCGTCGAGAGGTAGAACCGGTCGCGCGGTATATCCTTCAGTGCCTTGCCCAGCACTGTTTCGGCCTTGTAGTAGCCGTAGTAGGGCGACACGTCGATGATGTTGATGCCGGCATCGACCGCAGCGAAGACGGCGTCGATGCCACGATTCTCGTTGAACGAGTGGAACACGCCACCCAGCGACGAGGCGCCGAAGCCCAGCTCCGATACCTCCAGACCAGTATTTCCTAACTTCCTGTATTGCATATTACTATTTATTTTATTTTATTTGTTTCTGCAAAGGTACGAAGAAATTTCAGAAATCGCGCACGATAAATGAAAAAATTTCTCTCCGAAAATAAAATCTCTAAACTCTAAACTCTCAACTCTAAACTTTTTTTCGTACCTTTGCACCATGATGGAACAGATTACAAGCTTTCAGAATCCGAAAATCAAGCTGCTCGCGGCCCTGCAGCAGAAGTCCGGCGAGCGCCGCCGTGCCGGGCTCTTCGTAGTTGAAGGCCGGCAGGAACTTGAGCATTGCATCGCGGCGGGGTACGACGTCGACACCGTATTCTTTTGTCCCGAGTTGTTGAATTCCCACGATTACGGCGACGGTTCCGCTGATTCCGTTTTCGCTGTCAATTGCGGGACCGGCGTCCGGACGTTTGCCGTGACGCGGGCCGTGTACGAACGCATTGCCTACCGCGGCTCGACGGAGGGCGTCATTGCCGAAGTGCGGACGCGCAGTCTACGGCTCGACGATTTGCAATTAGGCGACCGACCGCTCGTCGTCGTGCTGGAGAGCGTCGAGAAACCCGGCAATCTGGGCGCCGTCCTGCGCTCGGCCGATGCCAGCGGCGTGGATGCCGTCATCGTGTGCGACCCGCTGACCGATCTGTACAACCCCAATCTCATCCGCTCGTCCGTGGGCGCCGCGTTCACGGTCCCCTGCGTGGCCTGCTCGTCGGACAATTGCATCCGCTTTCTGAAAGCGCACGGCATACAGATTCTGACCGCTCAGCTGCAGGACTCCCACCTTTATTACGATACCGACATGATGCGCGCCACGGCCATCGTCATGGGCACCGAGCACGACGGGCTGACTCCCCAGTGGCGACAGGCCGCCGACGCCCATATCCGCATCCCCATGCTCGGCCGCGTCGACTCGCTGAACGTAAGCGTCAGCGCCGCCATACTGATGTTCGAGGCAGTACGCCAGCGCCAACGCTAATCTCTAATCTTTAATTCTGGTCGGCACCTTCTTCGCCGCCACCGCCACCGCCGGGAGTGTCACCTCCGTCGGTAATGTCCTCGTCCTCGACCGCTGCGCCCGATGCATCGACGCGCTGCCACGACACCTCGGCCGCAAACTGCGCGCTGTACTTCGGGCTGACCGACGCCCCGAGGCGCGACTTTGCTCCGGCAAGTGTGAATTTCTCGATAGTCGCCACCTCCAGGATGTTGCCCTGCACATCCTTCTTGTCCTTCAGCGAGGCCATCAGGTTCGGATATACGAACAGGAACTGCTCGCCCACGGCGCAGCGGAAACCCTTCAGCACGTTGCGCTTCACCGCCTTCATGTACTCCGCCACCGCCGCGCGCATCAGCGACGGCTCGATCGAGGTGTTCTCGCAAGCCTCCTCGCAGACCTCCATGAAGTCCAGCGAGCCGTTCACCACCGGGACGGCATAGAAACTGTGCGTCCCCATCTTTGTGTTTTCTTTCACTGTGTACTTTACCTTAGCCATAATTCAATAGGTTTTGTAATTTAAACATATCATTTTAATACTCTCAGTATATAGATTTATTCAAGTTTCGCATGTTTCACAAGCTCACTTTCTAGAGGTGAGTGGTGAGAGGTGAGAGGTAAGAGATTAGTCTGTTTCCATACCCCCGATTTTGAGTTACTATAGCAACTCGGCGGAGTTTCAGTAGTAACTCGGCGGAGTTTCAGTACTAACTCCAAAATGCCGCTACTGGCTCTCTTCTGCAAATATACGAAATATCCCCGCACGTTGTACCAATCGCGCAGGGATTTTATGTTATCTTAACACTCGGAGTCAGTTACCTTGACTGCCTCAGTCAGTTACCTTGACTGCCTCAGTCTGTTGCCGTGACTGCCTCAGTCTGTTACCGTGACTACGTCAGGGAATGAGCGACGCGGCTTCGTCGGTCAGGAATTCGCGGATGCGGTCGTAGGGAATCTCGAACGTAATCATACCGGCAGCGTACGGCGCTATCTCGTACTGCGTGTAGCAGAACACGATGCCCGTCTTCGTCCAGTACGGAGCGTTGCCCGGCAGCGGGATGCGGTTCACGTTGTCCACCTGCAGGAAGGCGGACAGCTCGTCGTCGTCCCTCATCGGCTGTCCGCACGCCTTGAAGTAGTCGTACACGCCGCCCTTGATGAGCTTGTAGAGCGCGTCCGAATGGATATCGGCAAACAGGTTGTCGTCCTTGTGCACCACGTCGAAGTGGTCGTCCTGTTCCGTCTCGTAGCCTATGGCGCGGCCGTCGCCCTTGCGGAACGTCCGGCCGACGTGTACCGCCATTCCGTGCGCTCCGCCAGTATAGCTGGACGCCTCGCCGTACATGGTGACGAACCCCGCGGTCTCGGCCAGCAGCCGGACGTCAGTGGATGACGAGAACGACGGTCCGCCATCCTCGCTGTCGCCGTACGTACCCTGCCATCCCTCCACAAGTCCGTTGTATTCTGTGTCAACGACGTCACGCCACTCGGCCCGCGAGCCCTGGAACGCCGCGTTACGGATGCCGCAGACGTCGCAAATGAACTGACGGACGCTGCGGACCAGCGCCGAGTCGCCGTCCGTGGGCCATTGCACCAGCAGCGATACTTCCGCCATCTTGTCGCTGCGCTCGATGCGGATGGTGTCCATACTGAGCGCCGATTGCGCATCAACGGAATCGACGCGCACAATGTACGGCGATTCGGTCGCCGTATAATCCACGCTGTCCTCTGCCGCTACGTCCGCCGTAGAAGCACGATGGCCGCAAGCGCTGAGCGCCGCGGCCATCGTTATCGCGATTATAATACGTTTCAACTTAATTGTCAATTGTCAATTGTCAATTATCAATTACTTTTACTCGCCCTTGATAGCTGCATTTTATGCACCTTATCAAGGGAACTACTCGCCCTTGATAGCTGCATTTTATGCACCTTATCAAGGGAACTACTCGCCCTTGATAGCTGCTACGCCTGGCAGCACCTTACCCTCGATGGCCTCGAGCAGTGCACCGCCGCCGGTAGAGATGTAGCTTACCTTGTCGGCCAGACCGAACTTATTGACACAAGCAACCGAGTCGCCACCGCCAATCAGCGAGAATGCGCCCTCGGCAGTAGCCTTTGCGATAGCGTCGCCAATGGCACGCGAACCGGGAGTGAACGTGTCGCACTCGAACACGCCGGCAGGGCCGTTCCACAGGATAGTCTTCGCGCCGTTGATAGCCTCGGCGAAAGCCTTCTGGCTCTCCGGACCGGCGTCGACGCCCTCGAAGCCTGCGGGAACCTTGTTAGCGGGGCAAGTAATGATTTCTGCGCCAGCCTTCACCGTCATCGTATCGAAATCCAGACCGTTCGTAGCGGTGCAGTCAGAGCCGAGCACCAGCTCCACGCCGTTCTTCTTGGCCAGTTCCTCGACGCCCAGTGCGACGTCCAGCTTGTCCATCTCCACGATTGAGTCGCCAATCTCGCCGCCGTGAGCCTTTGCGAAAGTATACGTCATACCGCCGCACAATATCAGCTTGTCCACCTTGCCGAGGAGGTTCTCGATGATTCCAATCTTCGAAGAAACCTTAGAGCCGCCCATGATGGCCACAAACGGGCGCTTGATGTTCGACAGCACGTTGTCTACGGCCTGAACTTCCTTTTCCATCAGCAGGCCGAGCATCTTGTTGTCGGCGTCGAAGTAGTCGGCGATGACAGCCGTACTGGCGTGTTTGCGGTGAGCGGTACCGAAGGCGTCCATCACGTAGCAGTCAGCGTAAGAAGCCAGCGTCTTGGCAAACTCCTTTTGGCTAGCTTTCATAGCCTTCTTAGCCTCGTCGTAGGCGGGATCGGCCTTATCGATTCCCACGGGCTTGCCCTCTTCCTCAGGATAGAAACGCAGGTTCTCCAGCAGCAGCGCCTCACCCATTTTCAAAGCGGCGGCCTCGGCCTGAGCCTTGGCGCAGTCGGGAGCGAAAGCCACGGGAACGCCGAGCGCCTTCTCTACGGCCTCGCGAATCTGGCCCAGCGACTTCTTCTTGTCCACCTTACCCTTGGGCTTGCCCATGTGCGACATGATGATCGTTGCACCGCCGTCAGCCAGAATCTTCTTCAGCGTGGGTCTGTAATCTTACCATTCTCGTCCAGGGGTACGTTGAAGTCTACACGTACGATTGCCTTCTTACCGGCAAAGTTGAATTCGTTAATTGTCATAATGCTTAGTATTTTAAATAATGTGTAATGAATCTCGTTTGGAAACGATTGCAAAGTTACTATTTTTAATTGGAATTTGCGCCGAGGCCGATGAATATTTAAGTCTTTTTCACACCGACGATGTGCGTCTTCGGCAACTCGCGGTTACGGCGGTTCACAACGGTGACAACGGCCTGCGCCAGGTTGATGAACGCCAGGCCCGTGGCGGTGTCGCTGCTCGTCGCGGCCGGCTCACCGGCATCACCGCTCTCGCAGATGCTCTGCACCAGCGGAATCTGCGCCAGCAACGGAACGTCCATCTCTTCGGCAAGACGCTTGCAGCCCTCCTTGCCGAAAATGTAGTAGCGGTTCTCCGGCAGTTCGGCAGGCGTAAACCAAGCCATGTTCTCCACCAAGCCGAGGATGGGCACGTTCACTTTCTCGTTGCGATACATGTCGATACCCTTGCGAGCGTCGGCCAGCGCAACCTGCTGCGGCGTCGAGACGATGACGGCGCCGGTGATGGCCAGCGTTTGCAGTAGTGTCAGATGGATGTCGCTCGTGCCTGGCGGCGTGTCAAGGATAAAGTAATCCAACTCGCCCCAATCGGCGTCAGCAATCAACTGCTTTAGCGCGCTCGTCGCCATGCCGCCGCGCCACAGCGTCGCGGTATCGGGCGAGACGAAGAAACCTATTGACAGCATTTTCACACCATACGCCTCAATCGGACAGATCAAGTCGCGTCCGTCCACTTTGACAGCGTACGGCCGCTCGTCCTCGACGTGGAACATCTTCGGCATCGAAGGGCCGAAAATGTCGCAGTCAAGCAGCCCGACCTTGTAACCCAGGCGAGCCAGCGCGATGGCGAGGTTCGCCGACACCGTGCTCTTGCCTACGCCGCCCTTGCCGCTGCTCACGGCGATGATATTTTTGACGCCGCTCAACAATTGGTCGCCCGTTGGCCGCGGCTTCGATTTGAACTCGGTCTGAATCGTCACCTCGACGTTTTTCGCGCTTTGTCCGCGGTCGGCAGTTTCCTCGCCGGCAATCCGTGCGCAGTGGTACTTTATCGCTGCTTCCGCGGCCTTGACCGTCGACTTCAGAAACGGATCGGTTTCCCGCGGAAACTCCAATACCACCGTCACGCGCCACGGCTCGCCCTCCCTCTCAGGCGCGCTGACGGCCGGCTGGTCCGCCACCATCCCGCTCTCCACGAGGTTCTTCTTCGTGCCGGCGTACGTTACCGTCGCCAGCGCGTCCATAATAATCTTAGGGTATAATGTCATGTGGTTTACATTATTGTCTTCTCCTTCGTGGCAAGTTTCTGCCAGTCCTTGTCGTTGTTATACAAGGGCTTGCTGCCAGTAGGAATCAGGAATGTAGCTGCCACGTCCTTGAACGTGCTCTTCGAGATAGATGGCGGCGTCGGGCAGTTCAGCACGACCTCGCGCAGCATCGGGCATTTCTGGAATGCAGAGCCACCGATTTTCTTCAAGGCTGCCGACAGTTCCACGCGTGTCAGCATCGAGCACTCGTAGAAAGCGTCGCTGCCGATGCTTGTCACGGCTACGGGAATCTTAATCTCAGTCAGCGATGTGCACTTCTCGAAAGCGTCGTCGCCAATCGTCAACAAGGCGGCGGGCAGCGTGATGCCAGTCATGGCGATGCAGCCTTGGAAGGCCTTCGTGCCAATCTTCTTCACGGTGTTAGGCAGCGAGACGCTCGTCAGGCTTGAGCAACCATTGAACAGACCGTTGGGAACTTCCTCGATGAATCCGCCGATGTTGGCGTTTGTCAACTGGCTGCACTTTTCGAAAGCGGAGTTGCCAATGCTCTTCACCATCGTGGGGATGTTGATGCTGGTCAGACCGCTGCCCTCGAATGCTTCGCTCTCAATCTTTGTCAGACTGCTGGGCAGTTCAATGGCGTTCAGCGAGCGGCAGCCGTCAAACGCGTTGTTCTTGATTGTCTTTACGGTTCCAGGGATATTGATGTTGCTGAGGTTCGAACAGCCCTTGAAGGCATCACTGCTGATGTCGTCCAGCGAACCTTGCAGCACGACGGTGGTCAGGCTGTTACAGTTCTGGAATGCGGAGCTTCCCATCTTTGAGAGGCTTTCGAAACCAACTTCTTGCAACGAGCTGCAGTCTTGGAATGTGTAGCTTCCAATCTTTCTCACACCTTGCATACGGATGGAATTAAGGCTCTTACAATTCTCGAAAGCCGAGCTGCCGAGTTCGTTGGTAGCGTCGGGCAAAACTACGGTAGTCAGGCTCTTGCAGCCCTGGAATACGTTGTTGTCAATCTCCTGCAGCGTCTCGGGCAGCTGTATGTCGGCCAGACTCTCGCAGTTGCGGAACGTCTCGTTGTCCAGCTTCTTCAGCGGAGCAAGAATGTTGGCGGTGGTGAGCGACTTACAGTCCTTGAAGACCTGCGTACCCATCTCCTTGACATTGGCGGGAATCTCAATGATGGCCAGCGTCTTGCAATCCTCGAAAGCCTCGCTGCCAATGCTGGTCACGTAGCCTGGAATGCTAATGGCCGACAGGCTCTCGCAGTTCTTGAATGCGGCATTATCGATAGTGGTGACGGTCTCGGGGATCGTCATCGTTACCAACGCCTTGCAGTCCTCGAAACAGCTCTTGCTGATATTGATAATGTTCTGTGGCAATACGACCGTAGTCAGTGCCTTGGCTCCCGAGAATAGTCCGTTAGGCAGTTCGTTGGCCTTGGTCTTCATGCCTTCCTTGCCTTCGGTGATAATGGCTTCCGACAGGTCGACACTCATCACCAGACATTCGCCGTTCTTTTCCTTCGCCTTGGTGCGGTTCACAATCTGCTGCAACAGTTTGATGTCGGCACCGTTCATCGGTCCGCTCACTTTCAGCTCTGTAATCTTAAACCGGTCGTCTTCTAAAATCTTGGAAGCCAGCTGACCTGCTGCGTCCAACTTAACACTTGTACGGCCCTGAGCCATAGCCAGCAGTGGCATGGCGGCCAAAAGGATACAGATAATTCTTTTCATAACTTTTCTTTTTTTAGGTTTGTTATTATGTTTCTATTTTGCTTTGTCCTTGCTGCTGCGCTTGTCGCGGTGGTACGAGCGGTAGTCGTCCAACTCTATTTCTACGTCGGGATCCGTCAGTTCTCCGTCGCGAGGCAGGCAGAATTTCATGTATTTGATGTTCAGTCCGCGGGCCATCCACATCCCTTCGTAATACGTCTGGATGCTGGCGGCAACCGAATCCTTACACGCGTCAGCATACAGGTCGGTGGTCTTTACCAATACGGGCAGGTGATTTTTCTCTACTAGCAAAGACGTGTAAGTAAACAGAAAGTTCGAGTCCGTCTTCAGGTGTACGAAACCGCCGTCCGACAGGAATTTGCGGTAACGCTCCAGGAACCACGTCGACGTCAGTCTCTTCCTCGGATTCTTCATCTGCGGGTCGCAGAACGTCAGCCAAATTTCCTGCACTTCGCCCTCGGCAAAGAAGCGGTCGATAATTTCGATGTTCGTGCGCAGGAAGGCCACGTTCTTCAGCCCTTCGTTCAGTGCCTGCGTTGCTCCCGTCCACATACGGGCGCCCTTGATGTCGACGCCGATGAAGTTTACGTCAGGAAACATCTTTGCAAGCCCGACAGTATATTCTCCCTTGCCGCAACCCAACTCCAGTATGATAGGATTATCGTTATGGAAATAGTCCTCGCGCCAACGGCCCGTCAGGGGAAAAGCAATGTCTTTCAGCGCCCCGTAAGGGTACTGAAAGACGTTGTTGTAGGTCGCCATATCGGCGAATTTAGCCAGTTTGCCTTTGCCCATGTTTTGCTTTTAGCTTTTTGCTTTTAGCTTTTGGCTGGCTAATCGCTAACAGCCAATAGCCAACAGCAGTTTACTCAATGACAACTGTCGTCCAGCCGTGCTTGTCTTCGATTTCGCCGTACTGGATGCCGCGCAGGGTGTCAAACAGTTTCTTCGACATAGGACCGGGCTTCTCGCCAAACGAGTAGCGTTTGCCAGTGTCGAGGTCGTCGATATAGGAAATAGGTGAAATAACGGCGGCTGTTCCGCATGCACCTGCCTCCTCGAAGGTCTCGAGTTCCTCCTCGGGAATCGGACGGCGCTCCACCTTCATGCCGAGGTCCTCAGCTACCTGCATCAAGCTCTTATTCGTGATAGAGGGCAGGATAGACGTTGACTTCGGGGTGATATAGGTGTTGTTCTTGATGCCGAAGAAGTTGGCGGCACCGCACTCGTCCATATATTTCTTCTCCTTAGCGTCCAGATAGAACTCGCAGGCGTAACCCTTCTCGTGTGCCAGATTGTTGGCGAACAAAGAGGCAGCGTAGTTACCACCTACCTTATATTTACCTGTGCCGAGGGGAGCCGAACGGTCGTAGTCGCGGATAATCACGTAAGGATTAGCAGCGAAGCCACCCTTGAAGTACGGGCCTACGGGGGTGACGAAGATCAGGAAACAGTACTCCTTCGAGGGATGTACACCCACCTGTGCGCTGGTACCGATGAGCAGCGGACGGATGTAGAGCGTAGCACCACTCTCGTAGGTGGGAATCCACTCCTGATTCAAGCGCACTACCTTCTTCACCATCTCCGTGAACAACTCTGTGCTCACCTCGGGCATCATGATGCCGCGACAAGTGCTCTGCAGACGGGCTGCATTCTCGTCAACGCGGAAGATGCGCACCTTGCCGTCGGGACAGCGATAGGCCTTCAAGCCTTCGAAAGCCTCCTGAGGTTCAGATACTCGTCGGAGCAGACCTCAATCTCGCCCCATTTACCATCACGGTAGTAACAACGTACGTTGTAGTCGGTCTTCATGTAGCCGAACGACAGACTACCCCAATCCAAATTCTTCATAATGTTTATGTTTTTGCTAATTGTTTACTATTTGTGCGCAAAAGTAATCAAAATATCGCTCTTATGCAACATTTTTTTGTGAAAAATGTCTATTTTCCGTTTTTTCTTGCTAATTTTGCTGCTGAATCTTCAGGAGCTCGGCTTCTGTCTTGGTCAGTTTGTCCTTGCAGAACGCAATCAATCGCTGTGCGGTCTTCAACTGCGCAGCGAGTTCGTCTATATCGTACTCGTTGGCTTCCATCTTGCGCACGATGGTTTCTAACTGCGCCAGCGCCTGTTCGTATTTGATGTTTTCTTCCATAACTCTTACTATTATCTCTTAACTCTTCACTACTGATCGTATTGTTCCTTTTTCCACTCTTGTCTCTATCTCGTCGCCAGGCTTCAACTGTTGCGGGTCGCGCACGGCCCGACCGTCCTTCAGAGTGATGCTATAGCCACGACTCAGCAATAGTTGCGGGTCGAAACCCTGCAACTTTAGGCTGAGGCTTTCCAACAGATGCTTTTGGTTGGTCAGTCGTCGCTCGATGGCTATGGGCAGACGGCTTTTTGTTGTTTCGATGCGGTGGCGCTGGTCGCTTATCATTTGCAGGGCGAGGGTGGGGATGAGTGTCGTCAGCGTCGCCATCCTTGTCTTTTGGCTGTTTATCCGTTGATTGACAGCGTAGGATAGGCGCTGGCTGGCGTCGTCCAGCCGTTCCAGGACGCGCAGGAGATTGTCAATCAACAAGGCCGCAGCGGCTGTGGGCGTTTTTACGCGTGTATTGCTAATCATGTCAAGGATGCTCTCGTCGCGTTCGTGACCGATACCCGTAATGACAGGCAATGGGAATTGTGCGACGTTCTCAGCCAACGCCAGCGTATCGAAACCACTCAAGTCGGCCGTCGCACCACCACCGCGCAGGATACACACTACATCGAAATCGCTGATGCGTTGGTATATCTCGTTCAATGCGTCCACGACGGACGCTTCCACCTGCTCGCCTTGCATGATGGCGGGGAATAGCGTCACGTCAAACTTAAAGCCGTAGTCGTTGTCCTCCAATTGTCGGCAGAAGTCGCCATAGCCTGCGGCATGTTCTGCGGAGATGACAGCTATGCGTTTGGCGAAGGTGGGAATGCGCAGTTCACGTTGCAGGTCGAACACGCCCTCTTCCTTCAGTTGTCGGATAATCTCCTGACGCTTGCGGGCCATATCGCCGAGGGTATAGGTGGGGTCAATGTCGCTGACAATCCATGAGAACCCGTAGGCTTCGTGGAACTGGGCGTAGACGCGCAGGAGCACCTTCATGCCGGCACGCAGCTGTTGCCCGGTGGTGCGTTCGAAATAGGGCTTGACCATCACCCACGTCTGTCGCCAGCATTTGGCCGATGCTCGTGCTACGGGAGTGGCAGAGCGTTCGTCCTTCTCTATCAGCTCCATGTAGCAATGCCCTCCGTGCTCGCGACACTCCGACAGTTCCGCCTCTACCCAATATTCCTCGGGCAGGGCATTCTCGATGGCGTCACGCACGAGGCCGTTGAGTTCAACCAGTGTCAGTCGTTTCTCACTATTCATATCTCTCACCTCTTACCTCTCACTACTCACCTCTGCTTTCCCTATCATATACGCCCGCCAGAAGTTGGGCATGCCGTAACCATAGACGTTGTCAGGATGTTCGCTGTTTTCGCCCGACTGTCGGACGAGGTTTATGATTTCCTCGGCGCTCTTCTCGGGCATTGCCTGCCACAGACACGCCATGAGTCCGCAGATGATGGGAGCCGCAAACGACGTGCCCATATCGCTCATGATGACGCCCCGGCCGTTCACTAGCCGCGTGGGGGCTCCGATGGCCACGACATCGGGCTTGATGCGCTGGTCCTGTGTGGGACCGACGCTACCGAACGGGGCAATCTTGTGGGGCTCACTATCCATGACGGCTCCGACGCTCATGATGTGGTCGGCATCGGCTGGCACACCGATTTTCTTCCACGTCCCCATGCCCGAATTGCCTGCCGAATTGACCAGTATGATACCTTTCGAGGCCAGCATCGATGCCGAGCGGCTGACGAATGCCGTCCTGCCGTCGAGCTGCCACAGGCGGTACGTCATCCACGGGTGGTCGTATTCGTTGTAACCCAGCGACGAATTGATGAGGTCGCAACCCACGGAGTCGGCAAACTCAGCGGCCATCGTCCAGTAGTCTTCCTCCACCTCCTGCTCCGTCTGCTGGTCTTCCGAGCGCAGGAGCCAGTAGCTGGCCTTGGGAGCTGTGCCTATATAATAATAAGGTACGTTGACGGCCATTGCCGACAGCACCTTCGTACCGTGGTCGATGCCGTTGAACAGGTTGGGCGCCTCGGGATTAACGAAGTCGCGACTGCCGCGGATGTCCACACGCTGGAAGGCGGGAATCTTGTCCACGTTCTTGAATCCTCCGTCGATGACGGCAATCATCATTCCTTCGCCGCGCAGACTGATGCTGTGCAGGCGTTCGCCTTTCACCGTCGTAATCTGACCTGCAGCCGTTCCGTAGACGTTGCCGGGCGTGCTGTCACGTTCCTCGAAACGCTCGTGTACCTTCACCTTCAGCGTTCCAGCAGGCACCGAGTCGGGCGACTGCCACACCAGTCGGCTCCCTTTGACGCAGGGTAGCTGACGGAGGCGATGAATCTGCGTCGAGTCCTTGACGCGCACCAGCACGGTGTTCTGCCAACGGCTCTCACCGACGATGCTGACGTCCTTGCTTTCGATGAGGCGGACATAGTGGCGACTGACGGGCAGGTCGGTGGAGTCCACCGTCAGCCCCTGTCGTCTGCGCCGTTCCACGCTGCGTCGCGACAGAAATCGGGTAGGGTGTGCCAACAGGTGTGCCGACTCCTGCTTGTCTGTCAGATAGAGTCGGTAGATAAACCCGGGTGTTCCCTTGTATTTCACGCGTGTTGCCGCCTCCTGATCGGTATCGGCATGCCCCGCGAGCGCTATTGTCAGCAGAAACAGAACAACCAGTACGGTCTTATTCATAATTCTTCTCGTTTCGTTTCTTCAGGTAAATCACGACGCCGATAACGAGTAATACCACTACTGCTGCAATGTGTAACCAATCCATAATCCTTATATTTTATTGAGTTTCTTCTTCATCTTCTTCATCGCGGTGCAAATTTAATAATAAAAAACGAGCCCACCAAACGATGAGCAAAAAAAATCACATATCGCTTGGCGGTATGGGAATTTATTCGTATCTTTGCGGGCAATATTGATAACTAACAAACAAAATATTGCGTATGAAAAGAAACTTTTACTTGATGATTGCCCTCCTGAGCAGTTTTGCCAGCGGCGCGTGGGCTGCCGAGATTTCCGACAGTCTGAAAGAGTTGTACCCTCTAGCCGAAGCTACGGGTTACATCTACAACTACCCGTCAAAGAACGCTGCGGGTGAGGATGTGGTGCTCTCGTCGGCGCTCTTCGCTTGGACCCCTACAGAACCCAAGGAAACCGACGGCATCGAGTCAATCCACATCTACAGCCACTTCACCATTACCTCTGACAACGAGTGTCCTTCATCGATACTCAATATAAAGGAACGAGGACTCTTTACCGTCTTGTTGAAAGAGGAATACGGATTGCAATCGGATCCGACGAAGAATTTTATCAGCCATGCCATCATCATTGCCCCCGACTATGAGGGTTATGGCGTCACTAAAGACGTGCGACACCCTTATCTTGCGCAGGAACTGACCGCCCAGCAGGTGATGGATGCCGTGAACTACGGACTGAAACTTTACCAGAAGCATGTCAACGACAAGCGCGTGCTGCCCTTCAAGGACAATTGGCGGACGTTCGGCTTCGGCTATTCACAGGGAGGCGCCGTGGCCGTGGCCGTACAGCGATACATCGAGCAGCATGGGCTGGACGAGCCGTTGCGCTACCGTGGCACCATCTGCGGCGACGGTCCTTACGACCTTATTGCCACCATGCGTTACTACATGGAGGACGATGGCAATAGCTATGGTGTGCAGACCGAACATCGCAAGGGAATCAATACCATGCCGATGGTGATACCCATGATTATCCAGGGCATGATTGACACGCATCCCGACATGAAAGACCATCAGTTGACGGATTATCTCTCACAGCAGTTCCTCGACACGGGCATCATGGACTGGCTGGCAAGCAAGGAGTTCGTTATCAACGACATCCATAAGAAGTGGTACAAACAGCTGCAGGAGGGCTTCGAGGCCAATGGACGCACCTATACCAAGGAGCAGGTGGCAGAGATGTTCCAGTCGCCCAAGGAGGATCGCGTCTGGGGCCGCCTCGACAAGATTTTTACACCCGGCTTCTATAGTTATCTGACTAATGCCTCCAACTTCAACGCCGTGCCGACGGAGAAGGGCGATGCCTTCAAAGACCTGCATCGTGCACTGGCTGACAACAGCGTGACGACGGGCTGGGAACCCAAGCACCGCATACAGTTCGTCCACTCGAAGGGCGACATGGTGGTGCCTTACGGCAACTACCTCGCATTCCACGACGCCCATCCCGACAGCGAGGGCACCATCTACAGGATAGACGACAGCCTGACCGACGACCATATTGACGCGGGATTGGCATTCTACTTGAACCTCACCACCTCGCCCACGGAAGATTACGATTACGGTAAATGCTTCCAGTGGCTTGACGAAAGCG
The DNA here is from genome assembly GCA_902800245.1 of uncultured Prevotellaceae bacterium. GTDB lineage: Bacteria > Bacteroidota > Bacteroidia > Bacteroidales > Bacteroidaceae > Prevotella. Next base: position 11,665 of record CADCDY010000044.1, on the reverse strand, counting down.
GCTCGACGGACATCATCGCTGTCAGAGACCAGATGGCAGACTGGCGAACCAACGACGGCTGGTACACTCTCGACGGCCGTAAGTTGAACGCCCGACCCACGCAAAAGGGTATCTATATCAACAAAGGCAAAAAAATACTGGTTAAGTAATTTTATGACACGTACCAGTCCCTAGACACATGTGATTACAAATTGAATATGATGAATGCATTCAGAATAGACGGCCAGCGTGCCGTGATTACCGGAGGTGGCAGCGGACTTGGTTTCGGCATTGCCAAAGTGTTTATTGAGGCAGGTGCCGAAGTGATTATTATAGGACGCAATGAAGAGAAGTTGCGCGTGGCCCAACAGCAATTGGGCGAGCGGTGCTCGTATCGTGCGTTCGACGTCACACAGCTGGACAGGATTCCTGCCCTCGTTCAGGAGATTGGTAGTATCGACATACTTGTAAACTGTGCCGGAACGCACCTCAAGAAATGGGCGCTGGATGTCAGCGATGCCGAATTTCTGGATGTGATGAACGTCCATGTAACGAGCGTCTTTGCACTAAGCCGTGAGTTTGCGCGGCTGATGGTCGAGCGCGGCAAGGGGTCTATTATCCTCATCAGTTCGATGGCTGCCCTTATGGGCTTGGAACAGATAGTGGCCTATACTACCGCCAAGACAGCCGTCCGCGGTTTGCAGCGCAGTCTCGTGGCAGAACTTTCGCCCAAGGGCATTCGTATCAACACCATAGCACCTGGATGGATTGATACCCCCATGTTCCATAAGGCTACTGATGCCGACCCGCAGCGCAAGGCTAACATCCTGCGCCGTATACCGATGAAGGCTTTCGGACAGCCCGAGGATATCGGTTATGCCGCACTCTATCTGTCGTCGCCTGCCGGCAGCTACGTGAACGGTGCTTTCCTCCCTGTCGATGCTGGAGCATCGGAAGCATTCTAACTATCTACGTGCCAGGTGAGGGTCGTATGGCTATACAGGTGACATACAGGAGAACAAGGAGGCTGTCAATGCGCATCGTGAAGAATGGCGATGTACATGTGTCGGCACCTATTGGTATACTTAGGAAAGAGGTGGAACGGTTCATTGAAGAACACCGCGAGTGGATAGCCGAGGCACGTAAGAAAACCAGTGAGAGCCAGAAGCGTAGGGCTGACTTTTATAATCAGTTGCCGCTGAAGACGAGAGAACAGGCTGACGATGCCCTGCGGCGATTGAAGGCCTTGATAGGGCCAATGGTGGATTGCCACTCCAAGGAGATGGGCGTGAAACCATCTGCTGTCAATTACAAGGCGATGATTTCGCGTTGGGGTGTCTGCAATGTCAAAGACAAGTCCATCTGCTTCTCGGCCTATTTGCTGCTGTTGCCGGAATGGTGTGTCGAGCACGTGGTGGTTCACGAACTGTGCCATCTGTTGGAGCCAAGCCACAATGCCCGTTTCCATGCACTGATGGACAAGTTCTTCCCCCGTTGGAAGGAAGCCAGAAAGGTTGCAATTAAGCGAGTGAAGATTGGAGCTTGCTCTGAATCAGCTGAATGATGCTCGTCATATGCTTTCTTTTGTGTTCTTATTGAAAGTCGATGGCTGCCAAAACCAGGAACATATAGTGGGAGGATCCGCCGCCGAGGACGTATTCGGTCTGCTGCCAGAGGAAGGGGAATTCCAGCAGTTCGGGGAAGTCGGGACGGATAAGGGCGGTGCCGCTGACCACGCCGCCGGGGATATAGCTCCAGTCGGCACGGTTCAGTCCGTAGGCAACAGTCGCGCTACGGGCTCCCACGCCTGAGGCAAACGAGGCGGTGTTGCTGCCGGGATGACAGCCCAGCACGAAGTTCAAGGCGTTATAGACGGTCTCCTTGGGGAAGATGTCGGGATAGGCATCGGTCAGGAAGTAATACTCAAAACCGAAGCGCTGGATGTCCCATCCTGCCCCCCAGATGCTGGGGCTATAGGGCACGCCGTATGGGGTCTCGGCGGCCTGACGCTCGAGCTGGGCCTTGTAGTTGGCGAGGGCGGTGCGGAAGGCGGCGGCGAAGGCACGGTAGGCCTTGCGGTCGCGGCTGCCGATGCCCTTGCCCTGACTCTTCGCCTCAAGCTGTTTGGCAATGCGGGCGGTAAACCAGCCGGTGCGGGCAATGTTTTTAATGATGGCGTCCTGCCGGGCGAGGATGAAGTCGAGGTATTCGCCCTCGCCCGTGGTCAGATACAGTTCGACGGCGGCCTGTAGCTTCATGCCAGCCATGCGGTCGCTCACCTGTGTCTGGCGGTAGAGCTCGGCGGCGATGCCGAGACACTCGCCGGCCAGCGGGTCGTTGAAGCCACGCAGCACGCGGGCGGCGCCGGCCAGCTGGGCGGCTGTGCAGAGGGCACGGCCGGGGTTGTCTTCTGTAAAAATCCAGCGGTCGTCGCTGTTACCGATTATGCCGTCGGTCATAGAGGCGGCATCGCCCAGCATGGCGTACTGGCGGAGCGTGCTGCAGATGATGCCGCGATAGAGTCGGCCTAGGGCCTGATAGCTGCGGACGACGGTGAGCGCACCGTTCTCCACCTGTTGCAGGATGTCATTCTTGCCGTCTGGCTCATGGATTTCCACGCGATGGCGGGCTTGGTCTATGGCAGTCACATCGATGTCGGGATGGAACTGTTCGTAAGCCAATGCAAGGATGTAGGCCTCGCCAGCTTGCGACTCCACGCGCAGGTCGAAGTCACCGGCATCGTGCCAGCCGCCGATGTTTACACCTGGCACCTGCTCACCCTCCTTGTATTTACTGAGACCTGGCCGCTGGTCGTAGCCGTCGATGTGGTTGCCGACGCGCGCCATCAGTGCATCATCCAAATGGCAGGCATCATGCCAGACGCGGTATTTCTCAGCCACCCGCACATGGCACATTTGAACGGGCAGGAAGTACTCGACGACAGGCTGCCAGACACCACGCTCATAGATGTCGCCGCCGATGCGGAACACGCTCGACCGGCTGTTGCTGTAGCGCACCTGATAGAGGCCGGGCTCCGTCACGTCGCTGAAGTCGGCGGTGAGGTAGCGGTAACGCAAAAAATGGCCCCAGACCTGCGCCGGCATCTCGCGGCCGACGGTCTCACCGTCGGCACCAATACGGACAAGTTGGACGTTGCCCGCCGTGGTTTCGCGCTTGTCGGTCTCAATGACAATACGCTTCGGCTGCTGCGGCAGGTAGCCCACCTGCGAGGTCTGGATGACGGCGGGATATCGCCACGTCTCATCGACGGCGGGCGTGATGAGCCAGCGGACGGCTCCCTTCGTGGCCCCTGGCGCTATCTCGCTGCGAAGCACGAACCAGCCGTTATTATGGTTCATGCGGCCGTCGTAGAGTTTCAGGTCGCCAGTCAGCGACTCCACCGTCAGTCGCTGGCTACGGTCGTCAGGGCGGGAGGTAAACTTGCGTCCGACGGCGTAAGGTGCAGCGATGATGTCGTCGGCACGGAGAGGGCTGTAGGGGGTTCCGATGGCGGAACCGTCGGACACACGGATACCGTCCAGCTGTGCGAGGTCTGCCTGCTGTCCGCGTCCGGCAAAGTAGTCGCCGTCGTGGCCTCGGTTTGTGGACAATTGGAGTAGCGGTGTGTTCGGTTGTTGGGGGTAGATGCCGCTCTGCTGGTCCATCAGCCACGGCTTGCCGAAGAGCTCGCCGGGGAAGAGTTCAAGATTGAAGCCGGCCTTCCCCAGCAGGAAGTCGGGCACGGGCTTGTCCAAGTCGACGGTGACGAGGATGCTCTTACCCTGCGCCTCTACCGTGACGGTGTAGTTGACATGCCAATCAGGATAGACCATCGGATTGAAGCCCGTCATGTGGCGCGAGGAGTCGGGATAACAGAGCGTGGTGATAATCCTGCCGCCCTCGACGCGGCGGCTCAGCTGCTTCGGCACGGGCTGCCACTGACCGGGCGTCGCCTCCAGTCGGATGTCGCCGTTGGTGGCAATGCGGTGTCCGTTCATAATCACGCAGACACCGCCTTGGTGCCCCTCGGGGTAGAAGTCGCTGAATGCCATCACGTCCGTCCCGCCAGCATTAAAGTAGCCGTCGCTGTTCAGCCGGAATGTCTGTGCCGAGGCAAAAGTCGCCACCATGCTCACGCTCAAAAATACAAACTTGATAAATACAGTAATTCTTCTCATTATCTTCGTGTTGGTTTTAGGATTTCACAAAACTTATTAAAACTTACGGCAAATATAGTAATAATTCGCGGATTTTGCTTACTTTTGCCTTTAGATTTAAGAATAATTGTGAAACGATTTAATAGCTAGACTTATGGAAGGATTGAAGATTCTCATGATTGGTGGTACGGGCACGATCAGCAGTGCCATCACCCGACAGTTGGCGGAGAGCGGACACGAGCTGTGGCTGCTGAACCGAGGCACGCGCAAGCAAGAGGTGCCAGGAAGTGTGAAACAGGTGATTGCCGACATCGACGACACGGACAGTGTGCTCGCCGGTCTGGGCGACGCGCAGTTCGATGCCGTCTGCGAGTTCATTGGCTTCGTGCCGGAGCAGGTGGAACGCGACATCAGACTGTTCCGCGGTCGCACGCGGCAGTACGTATATATCTCGTCGGCCTCGGCATACGCAAAGCCTGTACGTAGTCCCTATATCACTGAGGGCACTGCGCTGGCGAATCCCCACTGGCAGTACTCGCGCAACAAGATTGCATGTGAAGAGCTACTGATGCGAGAATACCGCGAGAACGGATTCCCCGTGACCATCGTCCGCCCCTCGCACACCTACTGCGAGCGTGGTGTACCCGTGAGCATCCACGGACCGAAAGGTAGCTGGCCGGTGCTGAAGCGTATGCTGGAGGGCAAGCCCGTGCTGGTGCATGGCGACGGCTCCTCGCTGTGGACACTGACGTGGAACGAGGACTTCGCGCGCGGCTTCATCGGTCTGCTGGGCAATCCGAAGGCTATCGGTGAGGCTTTCCAGATCATGAGCGACGAGAGTTTGACGTGGGATCAGATCTACGAGTGCGTCGGCCAGGCATTGAACGTCACGCCAAAGCTCTATCACGTCGCCTCTGACTTCCTGGCCGCCGTCTGTCCGAAAGACTACGACCTGGAGGGCAATCTCATCGGCGACAAGGCGGCAACGGTCATCTTCGACTGCACGAAACTGAAGCGAGCTGTCCCCAGTTTCCAGACCACGACCCGCTTCGACGAGGGCGTTCGTCGTTGTGTAGACTACATCCTCGCACACCCCGAGCTGCAAGTGGAAGACCCCGAGTTCGACCAGTGGTGCGACAAGGTCATTGAGGCGCAAGAACAGGCGAAGAAGATGATATGAACACGTAAACAATCATGACGATGACGTACAAAAGCTATTTTCTCATCCTCGCCCTCCTGCTTGGCCTGACTGCATGTGTTCACACTCAGTCTAATGCCATCGTTGCAGAAGGGGAAGCCCCTGTAAGACTCTCTGATTCGTACAGCTTTACAGAAGGGCCTGCGACAGATGCAAGGGGTAACGTCTACTTCACAGACCAGCCTAACAATAGGATTTACCGTTGGGACTGCGAATCGGGAGAGATTACCCTGTTCACTGATCAGAGCGGTCGCTCCAACGGGATGTACTTTGATGCCCAAGGCCATTTGATAGCTTGCGCAGATATGGACAACCAGCTATGGTCGTTCGATATGAAAGGTCAACACAATATACTTGTGACCGACTACCGCGAAAAGTTGCTGAACGGCCCCAACGATGTATGGATCTCAAAGGATGGTAGTTATTATCTGACCGACCCCTATTTCAAGCGCGACTATTGGACGCGCAATACTGAGCGCCAGCAGCCTGTGGAGGGCTTGTATTATCTGGCGCCTGGAGGTAAACAATTGGTCATGCTTGACTCAACGCTTAACCAGCCCAACGGTCTTGTCGGCACGCCCGACGGCAAGTATATGTATGTCGCAGAGGCAAAGGCAAACAGAATCCTGAGATATGACATCCAGACCGACGGCTCCCTGATGAACCGCCAGGTATTTGCCAATATGGGCTCGGACGGGATGACGATTGACGACCGTGGAAATATCTATGTGACTGGCGACGGCGTGACCGTATTCGATAAGAATGGCCAGCAGATAGCCCATTTCCCCATCCCCGAGAACTGGACGGCCAACGTTTGTTTTGGCGGTAAAGAGCATAACATCCTGTTTATTACCGCCTCAAAATCTGTTTATACCCTGAAAATGCTTGTGCATGGAGTAAAAGATCGGTAAACCATCATAGCGTGACTTATCCTGTCTCAAATACTCCGAAAGTAATTTTGAATACTCTTGGAGTATTTTTGATTACTCCAAAAGTATTTTCGATTACTCCGAAAGTATTGGAGCCGACTTTAAATCACAGTGCATTAATGGTGGCAATTGCAAACATTAATGGTAGCAATTGTTAGCATTAATACTTGAACTCCTTGGGCAGGGAATATTATTTCTCTGGGCAGGGCGCAAATTTTTCCTGGGCTGAGCGCAAAAGGAACCAGGAGTAACCCCGATTTGTCGGAAAGTCAATAAATAAAAGGCTTCCACTGGGGTGAGTGTTGCCAAAACAGTAACCCCAACACCCAACCTATGACTCAACCTAACACTCCACCCAAAAGGTTTTGAAGTGTCATCGAGAAATCTGTTAAAGCGTGCATAAAAGGGTTGAGTCTTGGGTGGAGTGTTAGGTGGAGTGTCGGGTGGAGTGTTATGGTAACACTAACCCCTCCGTTTTCCCTTTATTTAAAGGATTTCCGGGCGATTGGGTGGAGTCATGGTTCCCAGTAAGCAAACTACCAACGAGCAGTAAGCAAACCATCAACGAGCAGTAAGTAAACCGCGCGTCCTTGGGAAGTAAACCACCAACCCTTGGGAAGCGGGCAAACGCCAACACCTTCCCTGCTAACCGTCACTCTCCTACCGGCTGTCGGCTTGACACTTCCCTGCTGTCGACCGCACAGCAGGGAGCAGAGCGCCGTTCAGCCCGTAAGGTGATGACTTGTTAAGAAAAATGTACTATCTTTCACCCATGAGTGAAGATACTTTCGTTGACATTCGTCGACCTCAAACGCGACTCGGCCATTTATGCATGCATAATGGCTCTCGCTGCTTTTTCGGTTCGAAAGAACAAAAAAAATGACTATTTCTTTGGTTCTTTGCTCACTTATTCGTATCTTTGTACACGATATGCTCACTGTTGGACGATAATAACTAAAAGCAATATGGAGATTATAAGTAATACAGAATCAAACTCGGAGTTGCTGACGAAGATAGTCGAAGATTGGGGTCAGAAGCAGAACCCATCTTTTGATGAGTTGTCAGCCTCTGTTCTTCAGACTCATCAGACAGCCCAGGCTGGTGCTATTCGAGCCGTTAATCAGATGGCGACTCTACGCAATTGGCTTATCGGCTGTTATATAGTCGAGTACGAGCAGAAAGGCAGAGACAGAGCAAAGTATGGAGATCGCCTTTTGAAGCGCTTGGAGGAAAGTGTTAATACGAAGGGATTGAATTTGACACTATTCAAGAATTCACGTCGTTTCTATTTACTATATCCTCAGATTGGTGTGCTATTTGGAAAAAGTCCGACGCCATCGGACTTTTTAGAATCAGGACAATCCAATAATGGAAAAAGTCCGACGGCATCGGACTTTTCTACTGAAAATACAATTCATCCGATGCTGTCGGATGAATTCATCATGCCACCTCAGAACATTTTGAGCAAATTGTCCTTCTCGCATATAACAGAAATTATGACCCAAGACGACCCACTTGCACGCTTCTTTTATGAAACAGAGTGCATCAAGGGCACATGGTCAGTCAAGGAGCTGCGTCGCCAGATTGCTACTAACCTCTATTTCCGCAGTGGTGTGAGCAAGAATCCCAAGAAACTATTGGCCAGCATCGAGCCAGAGACCAATACGCCATCTCTCACCATCCGCCAGCCATTTACTTTCGAATTCTTAGGGCTCAAATCCAAGGACGTCATAACAGAAGGGGATTTGGAAGACGCTCTCATCAGCCACCTTCAGGATTTCCTGTTGGAACTTGGCAAGGGCTTCTGTTTCGAGGCCAGACAGAAACGAATAATCATCGATGACGAATATTATTATCCGGATTTGGTGTTCTATCATCGCATCCTGCATTGTAGCGTCATCGTGGAATTGAAAAATGATGAATTCCATCATGAGCACCTGGGCCAGCTTAATGCATACGTATCTTATTATAAGGAGAATGAGATGCACGAAGGTGACAATCCCCCCATTGGCATTCTGCTCTGTACTCGCAAAGGCAAAAAAATGGTGGAATACGCCCTCGCTGGTATGGACAACCAACTCTTTGTCTCTACCTATATGCTTCAACTTCCAGATAAAGGTACACTTGAAAAGTTCCTATTGGACGAGATTGAGAAAAATAATTCTTACTAACGAATGGAGTCAGAGTGACGTGCCAGCTATGCCGAGCGTAGAAAAGGTCAAATGGAATTTAAGGAATTATGAGTTTCGTCGAAATAAACTTAGTATGACACGTACCAGTCCCTTCTAGACATCGAAGAATTAATAAAGAAATGAAACACTACAGACGATTCCTGCTCCTGCTGGCCATGCTGCCTGTTGGGACATTTGTAAAGGCACAGAATTGGATAGATGTGCCTGAAAACCGCTTTTCGATAACGGTAAAGATAGACTCCGCTATTGCCAGCGAACCACAGAAGTTATACATGTACTCGATGGTGGAGCGTGAGATGCAACTGCACGACTCCATCAGTTTCGATTCACTGCATCGTGTGGGGACGATGCATGGCTATGTACCCTATGAGTACAATGTCAATCTGCTGCTTCAGCATCGCGGCCCTCAATGTGTGCCCATCGTTGTGAAGGGTGGTGATAGTCTCAGCATCCATATTGGCGACGAAGATGATGGCTTCCGTATGCGTTATATTGATAAGGTGGAGGGCTCACCTTCAACACTCGAAATGGTGCGATTTCAACATAAAAAAGATAGTCTCCGTCAAGAATACCTCAATCAGAATAGTCAGTCGCAACTCTATAACCTGACTGACGCCCAACGAGATTCTATCAATGCCATTGCCCAAAAGGAGAAAGACAAATGGGAACGCTATATTTTAGAATATGCCTGCACTGGCAAGAGCCCGTATAGCGTTATCGATGCTGCTGGCGATGTGTTCTACTCCTTCCGCCGAAATCCCACACTTTATCCCTACACAGAGAAGGAGGTCGATGATATGATGAACTCGCTGTTAGTGCGATTTCCAGACTATCCACCGATGAAAGCCTTTGTTAATGACAGCACGTTGGGCACATATATGTCGGCACAGAGTTTTGAGATTTGGGGTTCCTTGGAACTTCGGGCATATAGTGAGCGATTCCAGAAGGACGAGAAGATTACGATGAAACCGCTGAAAGTTGGTGATTATATGAATCTGAAATTGTATAATGGGCCACTTGGTAACGTGAATGAGTTTCGTGGGAAATACGTGTTGGTAGATTTCTGGGCATCGTGGTGCCAGCCGTGTATGGCCCAGATGCCAAATATTCGCTATGCTGCCCAGGAGTTTCGTGATGATTTGGCGGTATGCCTGATAGGAATAGATGAAAACCGCAAGCAGTGGTGGAGCACCGTTAAGGAAAAGGACATGCGCAACAAAGACCTGACACAAACCGACAGGCCCTACAAGATCAATAATTATTATGCATACGATGAGAAGAAGAGGGCAATGTATCCAGAATATCAGTCGCTTGACATCAAGACCATCCCTCATAACTACCTCGTGGATCGCAGTGGTCGTATTATCGCCAAGAACATCAGCATCACACTGGCCATTGATAAAATAAAAGCACTATTAGAAAAAGAGAAGCAACAATGAAAAAGATATTATTAGTAGTATTTGCTGTCTTCATCTCGATTTATGCATTAGCACAGAATCCTGAAGACCTCCGTAATGATGCTATCCGACTGGCTTCGCGAGGTTATTTCAATAAGAGTCTCGAATGCCTGCGACAAATACCTGCTGACAGCCTTCATGCAGATGATATGCGTCTCTGCTACAACAACTTTGCTCAACTTGGCCAAAATGATTCTCTGGCTTATTGGGGTGATGAGATACTAAAGCGCAATCCGTATGACGCATCACTGATAGCCGACTATACACCCCGATTGAATAATGGTTGGCAAGGTATAATGGGCAGAAAGAGTTTCCCCCAAAAGGTGATTGACATTTGTAAGAAATACTGCGAAAGAGATTCCACTCATATACTCATTAACCGTCAACTGGCAGAGGCTTATTACAACATTGGCAACTATGATCTGGCTCTATCGGAATTAAAGAAACTCGAGGCCATAGGCGATACCTGTTTCGGAACTCTCTACACTCTTGGATTGACTTATTGGCAGATGGGAAACAACTCTGCTGCCTACGACTATCTATATAGGGCTTATGATAAAAATGATCATCATGCCTATTGCCTCTTTGTATTGGGTATTGTCAGCAATAAAGTAGGTTTAGGCGCAGAGGCTTTGTCATATCTTGACGAGGCTAAAAAACTATTGATGCCAGATCGCCAAACTCTTTTACGGCTTCACAAAGAACTTGCAGAAGCATTTCGTCTGAAAGGAGAACCCGACTTCCGCTTAGATGAACTGCAGGAATGTATGCGCTATGCCGAAGAAAAAGATGTGAATGAACTCACCTACCAGATGGGGCAATGTTACTTCGCCCTCAAACAGCACGACAAAGCCCGCGACTGCTTCACAAAGTTCCTTGAAGCCACAGAAAACAAGGAATATAATGAAAAGATTAAGGACATGCGAAGCCAAGCCCAACGTACACTTCGTATGATGATGTGGTAAAATAAAAACGAAATGAATATGAAGCGAAAAAATAGCGCCACTTTCTTTAAGTAGTTTAAGACTTTCACCCTCGGCACCCGATTTCCAGGCTTTGCCGAGGGCTTTTTTGTGCCGTTTTCCGTACCTTTGCCAAACAAAACTGATGAACGATGAACAAAATGAAACACTACAGACGATTCCTGTTCCTGCTGGCCATGCAGTTAGGAGCGACATTTGCGATTGCGCAGAATATCACTGGTCGCATCATTGATGAACAGTCTCAGCCGATGCCATTTGCCAACGTTGTGCTCGTCAACCGTGCCGACTCTGCTTTCGTTGCGGGAGCCGTGACCAAGGACGACGGAACTTTTAGCATCAGCACCGACAAGCAAGATGGTTTACTGAAAGTGTCGAGCGTAGGATATATAATAAAGTATATAGACGCACGGCAGGGTAACGTGGGCGACATTCAGATGCAGCCTGATACGAAAGATTTGGGTGAAGTGGTGGTCAAGGCGGATAAGGTCATCAAGAAGAGCGATGGTATGACGATAATCCCCCAGAAAGGACTGTTGAAACTATCTACAGATGGCTTCGACGTCATCTATGGCATCATGATCCCCGGTCTCGACGTCGATTGTCGAAGAGGAAGTGTCACCAGGCTCGGTCAGGAGGTGGCTGTCTACATCAATGGCGAGAAGGCCAGCAATGATGGCAGAGGGACAGATACTGTTTTAAATACCAAACTTTTGGAACAGAAAGAAAGCAGTTTTAACAATAATTATCTTTTGAAGATATACATGCGCAGC
>CADCDY010000043.1 GCA_902800245.1 uncultured Prevotellaceae bacterium | reverse complement strand
ACCGGCCATTTTGAAACCGTTTTGAAACAATAAAAAAGCTAAAAAGGATGGGGTGATATTTGGTCAGTCCATCTTTTTTTTGTACTTTTGCAGTCTATTATGTACAAAAGAGACGAAAAAATGGGAAAGATTATCGCATTAGCAAACCAAAAAGGTGGCGTTGGAAAGACTACGACGACCATCAATCTGGCTGCTTCACTGGCTACTCTGGAGAAGAACGTCCTCGTGGTGGACGCCGACCCTCAGGCTAACGCCTCGAGCGGTCTTGGTGTCAACATCCAGGAGGTGGAATGTTCACTCTACGAGTGCATCGTCAACAAGTCTGACGTGCGTGATGCTATCTATACAACCGATATTGAACGACTGGACATCATCCCCAGCCACATTGATCTGGTAGGTGCCGAGATTGAGATGTTGAACATGGAGAACCGTGAGAACATCATCAAGGAAACGCTGGAGCCGATACGCAAGGAGTACGACTTCATCCTGATAGACTGTTCACCCTCGCTGGGCCTCATCACAGTAAACGCGCTGACAGCCGCCGACAGCATCATCATCCCCGTACAGTGTGAATATTTCGCATTAGAGGGTATCACAAAGTTGCTGAGCACCATCAAGATTGTGAAGAAGCGCCTGAACCCGCAGTTGGAGATTGAGGGCTTCCTGCTGACGATGTACGACCAGCGTCTGCGTCTGGCAAATCAGATATACGACGAGGTGAAGCGCCACTTCCAGGAACTGGTGTTCAAGACCGTCATCCAGCGTAACGTGAAGTTGTCGGAGAGTCCTTCGCACGGACTGCCCGTCATTCTGTATGACGCTGATTCGACTGGTGCCAAGAACCACTTGGCACTAGCGAAGGAAATAATAAACAAGAACAGCTAATAGCCAACCGCTAAAAGCTAAAAGCAAAAGAGTATGGCAGTAAAGAAGAAATTCGACAGGAGCGTATTGGGACGCGGGCTGGATGACATCGGCACGGGTCGTGGACTGGACGCACTGATAGACACCCATAGCGAGGTGCACACCGAAGGTTCGTCGAACCTGAATGAAGTGGAAATCGCGCTGATAGACCCCAATCCCAACCAGCCTCGTAGGGAATTTGACCAAGAGGCACTGCAGGAGTTGGCGACGAGCATTCGCGAACTGGGCATTATCCAACCTATCACACTGAGAAAGATGGAGGGCGGACGCTACCAGATTATTGCTGGTGAGCGCCGTTGGAGAGCTTCGCAACTGGCAGGATTGTCAAAGATTCCCGCCTATATCGTAACGGTGGAAGACCAGAACGCGATGGAAATGGCGCTGGTGGAAAATATCCAGCGTGAGGACCTGAACGCCATCGAGATAGCGTTGGCCTACCAGCATCTGGCTGAGGCGACAGGTATGACGCAGGCAAAGATTTCGGAGCGCGTGGGTAAGAGCCGCGCCGCCGTGACGAACTACATGCGACTGCTGAAGTTGCCCGCACAGGTGCAGATGGCGCTGAAGAACCACGAGATTGAGATGGGGCACGCCCGTGCGTTGCTGGCCATCGACAGTCCGTCGCAGCAGATCAAGCTTTTCCGCGAGGTACAGCAGCAACAGTATTCCGTTCGCAAGGTCGAAGACCTGATCAATGCACTGAAGAGCGGTGACGACGTAAAGACTGCCAAGGGCAAGATTGCCGCCAAGTCGCAGTTGCCCGAGGAATTTAACATACTGAGAGACCGTCTGGCACAGTTCTTCCAGACGAAGGTGCAGATGACCTGTTCGCCTAAGGGCAAGGGAAAAATCACCGTGCACTTCGACAACGAGGAGCAACTGGAGCAAATCATGAATGCACTGGACAGTGTGAACAATTGATAATTGAAGAATCTCTCTGTGAGAGTGTGGCGTTGCAATGAGAGTTAAAAGTTATATACGCAGAGTGCTGTTTGTGGTTGTGCTGTTGACGGCAGGCCTGAACACCTATGCGCAGCAAGAGGACGAGATGATATCCGACTCCGTGGTGGTGCAGGCCACAGACAGCATCACGTCGGTCGTCGTCGAAAAAGCCAAAAAGCTGCGTCCGAAACGTGACTGGAACACGTGGAAGCCGAATCCCCAGCGGGCACTATGGCTGGCAATGGTCTTACCGGGTGCAGGACAGATATACAACCGCAAATTCTGGAAGCTGCCCATCATCTACGGTGGATTCATGGGGTGCATCTACGCACTGACGTGGAACAATATGATGTATAAGGACTATTCGCAGGCTTATCTGGATCTTATGGACGACGACCCGGGAACGTGCTCGTACAACAAGTTCCTGCATCTGGGCAAACAGATTCAGACAAAAGCCGACGAGGAACGATACAAAAAGATTTTCAAGAGTCGTAAGGACAAGTATCGCCGTTGGCGCGACATGAGTTTTTTCGTCATGCTGGGTGTCTATGCGTTCTCTGTCATCGATGCCTACGTGGACGCTGAACTCTCGCAGTTTGACATCTCGAAGGACCTGAGTCTGACGGTGGAGCCCACAGTAATGCCGAACCACAATGGTGGTGATTGGTTGGACAGCCAGTCCCTGGGCGTAAGTTGTAAGTTGAATTTTTAAAGAAAATATATGAAGAAGAAGGTATTATTGATGATATATGCCCTGATGATGGCCAGTATGGCGGCGATGGGTCAGGTGGTGACGGAGGTTGACGCAGAGGATGACGACGACATTGACGAAGCAGACGAGCTGGTGGTGACCGACCAGAGCGGCAACGAGGAAATCATTGAGTTTCCCGAGGCTATGACCTACGACCTGGACTCGCTGATGAACCTCTATATGTCGCAGACCTATCTGGGCGAGGCGGACGACTGCAACATGCAGGACGTGAATCCCACGTACACCCGCGAGGAATATATCGAACGCCTGAGCCGTATGCCGACCGTCATGGAGATGGCTTACAACGACGTCGTGCAGAAATTCATCGACCGTTACAGTGGCCGTCTGCGCCACAGCATCAGTTATATGTTGGGTGCATCGAACTTCTACATGCCCATCTTCGAGGAAGCATTGGAGATGTATCAGTTGCCGTTGGAACTGAAATACCTGCCCATCATTGAATCAGCATTGAACCCCAAGGCCGTAAGCCGCGTGGGGGCAACGGGACTGTGGCAGTTTATGATTGGCACGGGCAAACAATACGGTCTGCAGGTGAACTCGCTGGTAGACGAACGCCGCGACCCCGTGAAGTCGTCGTATGCTGCTGCACGCTATCTGAAAGACCTGTACAAGATTTTCGGCGACTGGAATCTCGTCATCGCCGCCTATAACTGTGGCCCCGAGAACATCAACAAAGCCATTCGCCGCGCCAATGCTACCACGACGAAGAACGAGGACGGCGAGGCTGCTCCTTTGAACAAGGACTATTGGCACATCTATCCCTATCTGCCACGCGAGACACGAGGCTACGTGCCGGCATTCATCGCTGCCAACTATATCATGACCTACTATTCGCTGCACAATATCTGTCCTATGACAACCCGTCTGCCGGCCAAGAGCGACACCGTGATGGTAAAGCGTAACGTACACTTGGAACAGGTAGCCGAAGTATTGGGACTGAACATCGACCTGTTGCGCTCGCTGAATCCACAGTATCGTCGCGACGTAGTGCCCGGAACTACAGAGCCCAGCGCCCTACGTCTGCCGCTGACAGACACGGGACGATTCATCGATTTGGAGGATTCCGTATATAGCTACAAGGCCGACGAGTTGCTGACCAAGCGTATGGAGGTGGAAGTAAGGGACGACGTACCGACTTATTATCATAAGAGCAAACGCTACGCCCGTAGCAAGAAGGGACGTGCCGCCAAACGCGGCAAGGGACGTACCAGCAAGCGTAGCAGAGCAACAGCCAAGCGCGGCAAGGCTGCCAAGACCAGCAAGCGTCGTGCTGCAGCACCGAAGAAACGCAAGGCAACAAGCAGAAAGAGAAGGAGATAAGACTATGGATGAGGACATGATTCGTGAAGGAGCCGACGAGAAGTTGGTCAATGACGCATTCCAGCGACTGCTGGACAGCTATTCTGCATCACGTCACAGGCAAAAGGTGGATATCATCACCAAGGCATTCAACTTTGCCAAACAAGCCCACAAAGGTGTCAGACGACTGAGTGGAGAACCATACATCATGCACCCCATCGCCGTAGCCCAGATAGCCTGCGAGGAAGTGGGACTGGGCTCTACCAGCATCTGTGCCGCACTGTTGCACGATGTTGTGGAGGACACCGACTACACCGTTGACGACCTGTCGAACATCTTCGGTCCGAAGATAGCACAGATTGTGGACGGACTGACGAAGATCTCTGGAGGAATCTTCGGTGAGCAGGCCTCAGCACAGGCAGAGAACTTCAAGAAGTTGCTGCTGACGATGAGCGAGGATATCCGCGTTATCCTCATCAAGATTTGCGACCGTCTGCACAACATGCGCACACTGGAGTCGCAGCCTGCCAACAAACAATACAAGATTGCCGGTGAGACGCTGTACATCTATGCTCCGCTGGCTCATCGCCTTGGACTTAACAAAGTGAAGTCGGAACTGGAGAACCTCTCGTTCCAATACGAGCATCCGGAGGAATATGCCGCCATCAAGGACAAACTGAAGAATACCGAGGTTCAGCGCCACGAACTGTTCGACCAGTTTACGGAACCCATCGAGGCCTCACTGAAGGAGATGGGCATCAAGTACGAAATCCGCGAGCGCGTAAAAACCCCCTACTCCATTTGGACGAAGATGCAGAACAAGCATGTGTCATTCGAGGAAATCTACGACATCCTTGCCGTGCGTATCATCTTCACACCCGACCAGAGAGAGGACGAAATCAACGAGTGCTTCAAAATCTACGTCGCCATATCAAAGATTTACAAGAGTCATCCCGACCGTCTGCGCGACTGGTTGTCACACCCCAAGGCTAACGGTTATCAGGCTTTGCACGTCACATTGATGTCGAAGCAGGGGCGATGGATTGAGGTGCAGATTCGTTCAGACCGCATGAACGAGGTGGCAGAGCAGGGATTTGCCGCCCATTGGAAATACAAGGACGGCGAGCAGGCGGAATTCTCGGAGGACGAGAACGAGCTGAACGACTGGCTCCGTACCATCAAGGAAATCCTGGACGACCCGCAACCTGACGCGATGGACTTCCTCGATGCCATCAAGCTGAACCTCTTTGCCTCGGAGATATTCGTCTTTACCCCCAAGGGTGAAATCAAGACGATGCCCACTGGATGTACGGCACTCGACTTTGCCTTCTCCATCCATACCTTCTTAGGCTCCCACTGCATTGGTGCCAAGGTGAACCACAAGCTGGTACCGCTGAGTCATAAGTTGGAAAGCGGTGACCAGATAGAGATTCTGACCTCCAAGTCGCAACACGTACAACCCGCATGGATTAACTTCGTATCGTCGGCAAAGGCCAAGGCAAAGATTCAGGCCATTCTGCGCCGTAACAGTCGCGAGATACAAAAGAAAGGCGAGCAGTTGTTGAAGGAATTCCTAGAGAAGAACCAGATAGAATGCACACTGAACATCGTTGACCAGCTGGCATCGTTCCATGAGGTATACACCCGCGAAAAGTTCTACCAGGCAGTGGGTGAGAAAACCATCCTGCTGGGTGAGAAAGACCTCGACGAATTGCTGGGCAAGAATTCCGGCAAGAAAGGCTGGCGCAAGCTCGTGCCTTTCCTCGGACGTAGCAAGCAGAAGACTCCGGCGGAGCAGGAAAAACAGGAATTGTTTACCGTGCCTGAGAAGTTCAACCGCAAGAAACCCATCTTCATTAGCGAGGAAACTATCGGACAATATCAGTTCAAGCATTGCTGTCACCCCATTCCAGGCGACGATATCCTGGGATATATCGACAACAAGAACCAGATAGAAATCCACAAGCGCGCCTGTCCTGTGGCCGACAAGCTGAAGAGCGGTTTCGGCAACCGCATCCTCGATGCCAAGTGGGACATGCATAAAAAGCTGTTCTTCGACGCCACCGTCCGCATTCAGGGTATCGACCGTATGGGTATCCTCGTAGATGTCTCGCGAGTCATCACCTCGCAGATGAACGTCAACATCCACAAGCTCACCATCGGCAGCGATGACGGTTTGTTCGACGGCAGCATCGAGTTACGCGTCCACGACCGGGAAGACACGAAGTCTATCATGGATGAGCTGAAGAAGATAGAGGGCATTCAGGAAATCACGCAAATCATGTAACGACAAAACTACTACGACAATGAGAAAACTAATCTGCTTTGTCTGTGCCATCTGTGGCATCATCACAGCGCAGGCGAAGAATTACGACAACCCCGACACGCTCTTTGTGGCTCGCGACGGCACGGGCGAATTCCGGAACATCAACGAGGCCATCGAGGTGTGCCGCGCATTTATGGAATACCACAAAGTCATTTTCGTCAAGAAAGGCACATACAAAGAGAAACTCGTTATCCCCCAGTCGCTCACCAACATTGAGATTTGCGGCGAGGATCGCGACAACACCATTATCACGTGGGACGACCACGCGAATATCGTCTATGCCCCGACGGGTAAAGGCATGGGGACCTTCCGCACTTTCACACTGAAGATCCAGGGCAGCAAGATTACGCTCAAGAACATCACCGTCGAGAACAACGCCGCACGCTTGGGACAAGCTGTGGCACTGCATACCGAGGGCGACCAGCTGACATTCATCAATTGTCGCTTCCTTGGGCATCAGGACACTATCTATACGGGTAACGCCAAGACGCGGCTGTTCTTCAAGGACTGCTATATCGAAGGTACTACCGATTTTATCTTCGGTCCCTCGACAGCGTGGTTTGAGGGTTGCGATATATTCTGTAAAGCCAATTCGTATATCACGGCGGCATCGACACCGCAAGATGTGCCGTATGGTTACATCTTCGACAACTGCCGCATCACCTGCGACAAAGACGTAGACAAAGTATATCTCGGACGTCCTTGGCGCGACTACGGCTATACGCTGTTTATGAACTGCGAACTGCCCCGTGGCATTCGTCCTGAGGGTTGGCACCAGTGGCGCCCCGAGGCCGTCAAGACTGCCCGCTACTTGGAATACAACAATCGCGGCGAGGGTGCTGCCACCGATCAGCGCGTGTCTTGGAGTCGTCAGCTCACGAAGAAGGAGGCGCAGCAGATTACGCTGGAACGCGTGTTCACCATCAACGACAACTGGAATCCGTCCTACGCAAAATAAATGGTTACAGAGAATCCATATATCAAGCAATTTCCCGACCTGATGGCAGGGAAGACGGTGCTTTACGTTCATGGTTTTGCCTCCAGCGGACAGTCGGGCACCGTACGCCGTCTGCAAGAGGTACTACCTGAAGCTCGCGTCATTGCTCCCGACCTGCCCATACATCCCCATGAGGCACTGGCATTGTTACACGATGTTTGCCTGAAGGAAAAGCCTGACCTCATCGTCGGCACATCGATGGGTGGTATGTTTGCCGAACAGCTGCGAGGCTACGACCGTATCTGTGTCAATCCCGCCCTTGACATTGCCGAAACAATGCGGGCTCACGGACTGACGGGTACGCAGCAGTTCCAGAATCCCCGTCAGGACGGTGCACAGGAGTTCTATGTTGACAAAGCCCTCGTCAAGGAATACCGCGAAGTGTCGGAACAGCGCTTCCAGAATATGACCGACGACGATTGCCAGCGCGTCTACGGACTCTTTGGCGACGAAGACGAACTGGTGGATACCTACGACATATTTCACGAACACTATCCGCAGGCACTTTATTTTCATGGCGAGCACCGCATGAACGATCGTTCGTTTATGCATTCCGTCCTGCCTGTCATCCGATGGATTGACGACCGCCAGCAACAGCGCGAGCGCCTTATTATATATATAGGTATAGAGACGATGATGGACAGCTACCGCAAACCCGTGTCGTCCGTTCAGAAGGCTGTACGACAGCTCATCGAACGCTATCAGGTGCTCTTCGTGGCACCAGCGGAAGACACTGCCACGACGGACTCGTGGCTCACCGAGCATATCGGTGTACCCGCCTGGCGACATACCGTCTACACCTACCGTCGTGACCTGCTCTACGGCGACTACCTGATAGCCGCCCCTAAACAGGGGAGGTCGGAAGGGGCCTTGACCACTGTGCTGGAATACGGTTCGGAGACGTTTAAGACGTGGGAAGATATCATCGAATACTTTTCGCGTCTGGGCGGACAATAACACTGACGCTCAACAGCCTCTGAAAAAGAAATAGGGGAATCCCTAAGCGCTTTTGGGGATTATCCCTATTGAGATATCAAAAAGAATGTGTACCTTTGCAGCGTAAATCATTAACAATGTGACGCGTATGAAGAAGATGTTGTTTGTTTTAGCTGTCTCAACCATGTTGCTGAGCAGCTGTAGCACCTACACAGGACAGGGTGCTTACACAGGAGCAACGTTAGGCTCTATTCTGGGTTCCGCCATCGGAGGCATCTCGGGTGGTTGGCATGGTAGTCATGTTGGCGAGATTGTCGGTATGGCAGGTGGTGCAGCCGTAGGTGCGGCCATTGGTTCTGCTGCCGACCGGAAGGAGGCTGAGCGTTACGAGAACTATCGCCGTCAGCGCGAAGCTAACCGTTCTTCCCGTTACACAGATGATAACGACTATAGCGGCGCTGATGATTCGGGTTTCGACGCCAACAACAGCGGCGACGACCGCATTGAGTTCGATGCTCCCGGGCCCCGCACTCAGGCGCAATCGGATACAACCAAGCAAAGTGTAAAGGAAATCCGGATTACTTCTTCTTCGCCCCAGAATGGTGGTCAGCAGAAGCCTTCCTTTTCGCTTCAGCCTCTTCAGCCATAAGTTGCCATAGGGGTTTCATCTCTGTTGAACCCTCGTTGGTTTCCATCTCAAGCTCTGGAATGTCAACATCATCATCAGGCGGCATAAACGGCACGATGATGTCAGTGGCTTTCTGAACGGTAACCATCGCAACACCTTGTGAAATAATGCCCAGCTCTTTGGCAGCACGCCACGAGAGATCGATGATGCGTCCGCGAACAAACGGTCCGCGATCGGTGACACGTACAAGCACACTCTTTCCGTTGGCAGGATTATACACCCTCAGCAACGTGCCGAAGGGATAATATCGATGGGCACACGTCAGACTGTCCTTATGCAGACGTTCACCACTGGCCGTCTTGCGTCCGTGGAACTTCTGGGCATAGAACGAGGCTTTACCCTGCTGCACGTCCTGAGCCAAACATTGAACGTTGAACGCTGAACGTTGAACGACGTTACAAAGCAATCCGCATAGAAGTACTATGCGCAAAACACTATTACTGGATAATCGTCTATTGTCGTTCAATGTTCAACGTTCAATGTTCAACGATAACTACACTATTCCCTGTGCGAGCATAGCTTTGGCGACCTTCATGAAACCAGCCACGTTTGCACCCTTGACATAGTTCACGTAGTCACCTTCCTTGCCATACTTCACACACTGTTCATGGATACCGGCCATGATCTGATGCAGGCGCATATCAACCTCGTCGGCCGTCCAAGCCATACGCATCGAGTTCTGCGTCATTTCCAGACCGCTGGTAGCCACACCACCGGCATTCACAGCCTTACCGGGCGCAAACAACTGGTGAGCAGCCGTGAACTTGTTCACAGCCTCAGCGGTACAGCCCATATTCGACACCTCAGCAACACACAGCGGCTTCTGAGCCAGTATCTTGTCGGCATCGTCGCCGTTCAACTCATTCTGCGTAGCACAGGGCAAATAGATGTCGGCCTTCTGCTCCCAAGGCTTCTTGTTGGCAAAGAACTTCGAACCGGGGAACTCCTCCTCGTACGGCTGGCAGACGTCGTTACCGCTGGCACGCAACTCCAGCATATACTCTATCTTTTCGTCGTCCAGCCCCTCGGGGTCGTAGATGTATCCGTCAGGACCGCTGATGGTAATCACCTTCGCACCCAGCTCGGTGGCCTTCTTCGCGGCACCCCACGCCACGTTGCCGAAGCCCGACAGTGCAACGGTCTTGCCCTTGATGTCGAGACCGTGGGTCTCCATCATGTGGTGAACGAAATACAGTGCACCGTAACCCGTGGCCTCCGGACGCAGGATACTACCACCCCACTCTATGCCCTTACCGGTCAGCGTAGCACCGTGGAACTGCGACGTCAGACGCTTGTATTGTCCGAAAAGATAACCAATCTCGCGGGCACCCACGCCAATGTCACCAGCAGGCACGTCCATATCCGGACCGATAATCTTATATAATTCCGTCATAAACGACTGACAGAACTTCATCACTTCGTTATCGCTCTTGTTGCGAATAGAGAAGTCCGAGCCGCCCTTGCCACCGCCCATCGGCAGCGTGGTCAGCGCATTCTTGAAAGTCTGCTCAAAACCGAGGAACTTCAGGATGCTCAGGTTCACCGACGGGTGGAAACGCAAACCGCCCTTATACGGACCGATAGCGCTGTTGAACTGCACGCGGTAACCGATGTTCACCTGTACCTCACCCTTGTCGTCAACCCAGGGCACACGGAATGTCGTGATGCGCTCGGGCTCAACGATGCGCTCGATGATCTTTGCCTTCTCAAATTCCGGATGCTGGTTGTACACGTCCTTGATGGACTCCAACACTTCTCGCACTGCCTGCAGGAACTCCACTTCGCCGGGGTGTTTCTGCTCCAAGCCTTGCATAATTTTCTCTACGTTCATAGTAAAAGTCTTTAAGTTCTTTATTGAGTTTATTAGTTAGTGACTTGTCATATTGATAGTTTCACAACGCAAAAATAGGGAATTTCCTTCAAACGGCAAAGGAAATTCCCAATTATTTTTGTTTTAAAGTTACTTTTTGTTAATTTGAGGCTCTTTCTTACCTCAAACCTCTTACATCTTGCCTCTTAAATAAGGCGCAATGTACCCATCAGATAAACCAGTCCGAAGCCGAGAACCATCGAGATGATACCCATAATAATACCCAATACCGACATATCCTTCTGCTTCACGTAACCCGTTGCGAAAGCCAGTGCGTTCGGCGGCGTCGAAATCGGCAGAATCATGGCCGACGATGCAGCGATGGCCACACCGATGAGTACGGTCGGAGTACCGCCGATGGGGTCGAGTTTGTCACCCATAGCACCGCAGACCACTGCGAGGATTGGCATCAGCAATGCTGCCGTTGCCGAGTTCGAGATGAAGTTCGACAGCAGGTAGCAGATGAGTCCACCCATCAACAGGATGAGCAGCGGCGAGAATTCACCGAAGGGAATGCTCTTCACGGCATTGGCAGCCAGTCCCGAGGCGTTCAGTCCGTAACCCAGTGCGAAACCACCTGCCACCATCCAGATGACACTCCAGTTAATCTGCTCCAGGTCACGCTTGGAGATGACTCCCGTCAGGGCGAATACCATAAACGGAATCATGGCGACGGTATAGGAATTGATGCCGGTCACGCGATCCAGCAACCACAGTGCCACCGTGATGAAGAAGGTGATAATGACAATCCACGAGTGGGGACCTTCCTTCATGCCGTCTTCAATTTTCAGTTCAACGGTTTTCTGGGTGAATGGGAAGAACTTCAGCAACAGGCGCCAGCTGATGAACAGCAGGATGATAACCAGCGGGAACATAAACATCATCCACTGACCAAAGCCCAGGCCGAGGTTCAATCCCTCGGGGTCGTTCAGGTATTTCAGCGCGATAGTGTTCGGCGGCGTACCGATAGGTGTTCCCATACCGCCGAGGTTGGCAGCAATGGGGATTGACATAGCCAGCGAGATGCGGCCCTTGCCCTCTGGCGGCAACTGGCGGAACACCGGCGTCAGGAATGTCAGCATCATAGCGGCTGTGGCGGTGTTCGACACGAACATCGAGAACAGTCCCGTAATCAGCAGGAATCCCAGCAACACCATCTCACTCCGCGTGCCGAAAGGCTTCAGCAAAACCTTTGCCAACTGCGCGTCCAGTCCGGTCTTCGTGGCGGCGATGGCCAACACGAAACCGCCGATGAACAGCATGATGACGGGGTCGGCAAACGTCGCCATCACTCCCTTATACGACAACAGCGGACCCACCTTGTCCTCAACGACCATCGGCGCGATACCGCTGTCCGTACAGAACAAAAGCATCAGCACGATGATAGATACCGACGTAGCCCACGACGACACGACCGACATGATCCACATCAGCGTGGCGAAGGCGAAAATGGCGATGATGCGTTGTTGGATGACCGTCAGTCCGTCAATGCCGAACCATTCAGTCGGTGCATTCCACAACAGCAGAGTAACGATAGCGACAATGATGGCCTGCGAGGTCTTCTTGAAGGCTCCGCTTGGATGAAAGCGACGCCCCATTCGCATTTGATGGTAAGCTTCTACAAGCTCATAACCTTTGTAAATATGAAACATACTACCTTATATAAATAATTGATGAATAATTAGTCATTCCTATCCGCGCTGAAAATTCAACGGCGTCATGCCCGTATGCTGGCGGAACACTTCAGGTCTCTATCGACCAGTCGGGATGGTCTTTCAACACGCGCTGGGCCTCTTCTATGCGCAGCGACGCCACCAGTTCGGCCAGTTTGCCGTATTCCGACTGTCTGAGCCACTCCTGCAATTGCCGCTGAGCCACACCCATCTGTCGTGCCACAATGCCCAGCGTCAGATTATGCTCCCGGTAAGCCCCGCTCTGCTTCCATTGCTCCACAATCTCACCGATGCGAGGATCACGAGGACGGTTCTCCTGAACATCTTCTGCCACCTCCACGCGCTGATGGTCCTCGCTGATACCATAGGTATAGAGGCTGATGGTACTATAGGCGATGCAGAAGAAATAGATGATGGAGAACACCACCAACGGCGTACCCTCCAAAAAGATGATCAAGGGCACGAAGAATGCCAGCACGGCCATTGTCTTCATACTCCACCCCATCCATCCGAACAGGTCATGGCGCTCGCGGTCGTAGTATTCATCGACGGCCAACTCCATGCGTCGATAGGTCGCATACTGAAGCCTGAACAGAAATGTCTGCATCAGCACATATAGCACACTACTGATATATTCCACCATGCGCAGCGCCGTCGACTCCTCGGCAATGGGCACGCCGTCGAGCAGCGCAGTACCTGTTAATACGACTACCGACACGCCACAGATGACGCATGGCACTAGCCATTCCCGCTTTGTGACGCTTCCCTGCCGCTGGACGTAGAGGATAGCCATACTGCACAGCAACGACGCAGGAGCGAAGAACAGCAGGTTCATCAATACGCCCTGCGTCACACCCATCTGTCGGAAACCGAACGTATGTTGCAATAGAAACTGCACAGCGATGAGACCCGTTCCCGCAGCCATCATCCACCGCGCCCGGCCGAAGCTGTTGCCGTGTTTCGAACGATGAGGCACACACAGCGCCAGCATCACCGCCAGCACCGTCATCGTCAGCATTCCGCTAATCTGCATCTCACCTAACGTAATCATCGCTCTTCTGAATTTCTCCGCAAAGGTACTAAAAAAAATGATAATTGACAATTGACAATTGATAATTATGCACAAATGAGGGGCAAAATTGTCAGAAAAACGCGATTTTCTGACACCTATACCCCGTTTTTCTGACACCTAACGCGTTTTTTGGACACCTCCTTTCGATTCTTTTTCGTATCTTCGCGCCCAGAAAATAATTAAAACCATAGTATTATGACCAACTTAATCAACGACTTCCTATCACAACCCTTGTGGCTTTCCATTCCACTCGTGATGGTTTATTTGGCTTTGCTCGCCTACTTTGTTTACATCCTTTGGCACTACCGCCGGAAAAGTAATTGTTTGTTTCTGGCCGTTGCACTTATGCTTTTGGGCCTGACGGCATGCAGTGATAATAGTGATTCGCCCGCCGTAACTCCACCGACCAACATGTTGCTGACGGTCAGTGGCGAGCGTTATGAGATAGACCTGACGCAGACGGATACAGTGAACCTCAGGACGTTAACCGTGGAATTTCCCACTCAGTTCAAGATTGATAATTTTAATCAATTCAATAACCTGACCATCGATGGCAAGGTGGTATCTAATGGTGTTTGCGCTCTTCAGATTGACGCCATCTCCCACACCCGCCATATTGACGTCTGCTACACGGTGGACGGAAAACAGCATCAGATCGTGCTGAACACGCTCCATAAGAACATTCCTGAAATTAGAGCCAGCGGTAAGGCGACATCGGCAGGCGACTTCTATCTCTCCTACGTTTATCAGCGCCTGATTGAGAAGGTCGACAACAACGGACGCCTGCTGTATTACCGCTTGGAGCCGCAACAGGAGATTGAGACCACCAGTACGGGTTGGTGGGACTTCAAGAAACATCATGCCGACGACGGGAAGATATACTACAGCTATCATGCACCCGACGAAAAATACGCCTCATGGAGCTTCAACGGATTCAATCCTGGCAAGCGTGTCATCATGGATGAATCGTATAACATCATCAAGGAAGTCCAGCTTGAGACTGCTAACGGCGTTGACAAAGGCTTTCCCATCGACGGGCACGACTTTTACATGTACAACCCCGACCACTACATCATGTCCTCCTATCTGAAACGACAGACTTCGGAAGGCAAGGAGGTATATGCCGCCTATCTGCAGGAAGTGAGCAACGGCAGCGTGGTCTTCGATTGGTGGAGTATTGATCATCCAGAGATGGAGAAATGGGTGGACCCCGTATTCCAGCCACAGGATGGCAGCGATTTGGAGGATTACGTTCATTTCAATTCTATCGATATGCTGCCCGACGGCAACTGGCTCTGCTCTTTCCGCCACGTCAGTTCAATCCTGAAGATTGATCGTCAAGGCAAGACGGGCAACATCCTCTGGCGAGTGGCTGGTGCAGATAATGACGGAACCTACGCATTCCACGGACAGCACTGTGTCCGCTATCAGCAGAAAGACAATACCATCACATTATTTAATAATGGCAATGGAGCCAATCGTACCCAGATGGTTCGCCTCAATGTCGACCTGACTACCGGAAAGGTATCCAAATCCACCATCCTGCTGGATGACGGTTACTTTACGCAGGCTTGCGGTGCACTCACCTTTAGCGGCGACAACATGATTGTGGGTTGGGGAATTCCTGGCGATGAAGCCACTAACAACCGCTTACTAACGGAGTACGACGCTACAGGCACAGCGATATTCAACATCAGCCGACCAACTAATACTAAAAGCGCCAACAGCGTTCTCGGTTCATACCGTTGCATAAAATATGAATAAAACAAAATAAATTATGAAACGATTCCTAACTAACAAACTTAACCAAGTCCTCGTACTGATGCTGACGATAGCAGCGCTGCTGACGGGGCAAGAGGCTGCGGCCAACAGCGAGATCACCTACAATGGACAGGGCTACACCATTTTCGACGATAGGGAATACTACACCGCCACTATCGGCAGCATGAACTGTGCGTCTCACATCTTCATAAACCTCGTGGACAACGTTTACGATGGCCACCACTACACTTACTGGTTGATGGAGGAAGACCGATTCACCGAGAAATTCATCGAGTTCTATTCCGACGATATTCTCGTACCTAAGGGCTATCGCCTGCGCACCGGCATGCTCACTGATATCCATCCCAACCGCCGCCCGAAGTCGTGGACACTGAAGGGTAAGAAGCGCGAAGAAGACGAGTGGATTGTGCTCGCCACCGTGACCGGCGACACGCAATTGCCCGCAGCAATGGAGAAGTCCGCCGACTATTGGATTGCCGACAACACCGAGCCCTGCCGCTACTTCCGCTTCGAGATCACCGAAATTCAGGATCGTGAAAAAATTCAGGTCACAAAGCACAAAAGCATCACCCAATACGTCATGGAGCTGTCCGATCTGCAAATCATCGGCGACAAATACGACTTAAGCTACGACCTGGACTACGCCCGCTTCAGCGGAATACCCTACAACTACGACTACACCGGCAAAGACATCGTTCCCGACGTCACAGTGTATAACTTTTATGGCGCCACGCTGACGGAGGGCAAAGACTACACGCTCAGCTACACATTCAACGGAGAAACCGTCACCGCGGCGCACGACATCGGCACCTACACTGCAACGGCCACGGCAATATCCCCTTGCGTCGGTCAGCATTCCTTCACCTTCCGGGTCGTTGAAGCCCTCTTGGGCGAAGGCACGGAGGAGAATCCCTACCTCATCTCCAACGCCAACGACTGGTACCTCTTCGACAAAAAATACATCCAGAATGAACATAGTGACGCTTACTTCAAGCTCGCCGACGACTTCGACAACAGCAAGGAGCCCATCACCGAAATGATTGCCACGGATAAGAATAATCCCTTCCGCGCCACGCTCGACGGCAACGGCCGCACGCTCCACATCGCCCTCAAGAGCAATAGTGACGACGGCTGCGCGCCCTTCCGCTACCTCAAGGCTGCCACCTTCCGGAAACTGACCGTTGCCGGCTATGCCGCCACCTCGGCGAAGTACGGTGCCAGCATCGCCGTCGAAAACCTGAATGATGGCGACAACTTCACCACCATCGCCGACTGCTATAGCAAAGTCTTCGTCACCAGCAACAAAGAGGGCGATGGCACCAATGGCGGCTTCGTAGCCTTGAACCACGGCAAGCTCAGCTTCCTCCGCAGCGCCTTCCTCGGCAGGCTGCTCGGCAAAACCGCCACCGGCAACGGCGGCTTCGTGGGGTGGAACGACGACGGCTGCGAGCTCAAATTCAGGCAATGTATCTTCGACCCCCTCTGGGTCACCATGAGCGAAACCGACAGCAAGACGTTCAGCCGCTACGATACGACCAAACCCAGATTCCCCGACCCGGAGTCCTACTTCACCTACACCGAGTGGGGAACGGATCAGGGCACCCAGGCTGTAGCCCTGACGGCACGGCCCGCCAACCTCGGCAATGTGGAAGCTATCGACGGCAAGATGACAAGATACGAACACGGTCTGCAGTACGACGGCATATTCTATGTCACCAATCTCGGCTTCTACGACGACGCCAACAACAGCGCCCTGCTCCGCGAAGCCAACGGCAGGCGCGTCAACGTCACCCTCACCGGCCGCACACTCTTTAAGGACGGCAACTGGAACGCCCTCTGCCTGCCCTTCGACCTCGGTTCTGACTACGTCGCCAACTTCCTCGGCAACGGTGGTAAATTGATGGAACTCGACACCGAAGGCGAATACGCATCTAACCGCGCTCCCGCCGAGAATGGTACTTCTCAGACTGGCTTCGACCCCGCCACCGGCACACTCCGCCTCTACTTCAAGGAAGCTACGGAAATCAAGGCCGGCACACCTTATATTATTAAGTGGCCCAGCGGCACCGACATCACAAACGGCGAGTTCCCGGACGTCATCATCGACAACAGCACCGACGCCCTCATCCGCCAGAATGTGGAAAGCGCCGACGGCCGCGTATTGTTCAGTGGCACCTTTAGCCCCGTCGAACTCCCCAACGGCGATAAGAGCAACCTCTTCTTCGCCTCTGGCAACGAGCTCCAATGCCCCGGCACTGACGGCTACCTCCTCAAGTCCTTCCGCGCCTTCTTCCACGTCGACCTCAGCGACGGCGCCAGCATCAACGCCATTGACCTCCACTTCGGCAACGAAGGCGAGGCCACCGGAATTATCAATTGTCAATTGTCAATTGTCAATTCCAGCGAAGCTGACGCATGGTATAGCCTCGACGGTCGCAAAATAGCTAATGGCCAAAAGCCAAAAGCTAAAGGCCTGTATATTAACAACGGTAAAAAGATAATCATCAAATAAACAAAAATTATGACTAATCGACTTAACCAAGTCCTCTCGGTAGTGCTGCTAACGGCAGCACTGCTCGTGGGGCAAAAAGCCACAGCCGACACTCCCATCAACCACGGCGGCCAGTCTTACACCCTCTTCGACACCGAGGGCTACTACACCGCCACGGCCGGCAGCAACACTTCAGGTGTCTACACCTATGATTACCTCGTGGATAACGTCATTGTTCCTGATCTGTATGGCCTGCCTTACAAGTACACCTACTGGATGACGGAGGACGAGAACGGCTTCGAGACAAAGTTCATCGAGTTCTACTCTGCCAATCCCATCGTGCCTAAGGGCTACCGCCTGCGCACCGCCTGCAATACGAAAGACCACGGCAATCGCCGCCCGAAGGCGTGGACGCTAAAGGGCAAGAAGCACGCGGGCGACGAGTGGACAACGCTCGCCACCGAGACCAACGCGCAATTGCCCACTGATAAAGAGAAGGAGGCTGACTACTGGCTCACCGACAACACAAAACCCTACCAATATTTCCGCTTCGAGATAACCGCCATTCAGGGCTCTGAAGAGATTCAGGTCTCGCCGAAATACAGCTACACCCGCTACAGGATGGAATTGTCCCAATTGCAAATCATCGGCAACAACTACAGCGCCAACACCGATCTGGACTACGCCACCATCGAGGGGTTGAAGCACTACTACGCATACGACGAAGGCAACAACATCCCTATCGACATCACCGTAAAGGACATGGGTGGTAACACGCTGACGAAGGACACCCACTACACCGTCAGCTACACGTACGACGGGAATTCCGTCACCACTGTGAACGCCATCGGCAACTACACGCTGACCGTCACGGGCAAATCCCCTTACTCCGGCCGGAAGACCGCCAGTTTCAAGGTGGTTAACACCCTCGCGGGCAATGGCATAGAGACGGACCCCTACATCATCGCCGATGCCAACGATTGGTATGTCTTCGGAAAATATATCTATGAAAACTGGAACAATACGGCTGGCAAGTATTACAAGCTTGCTGATACCTTCGACAACAGCAACGAACCTATCACCGAGATGATTGCCACAACCAAGAAGGATGCAAATGATCCAACTAAGCTGATCCATACGCCCTTCTGCGGAACGCTCGACGGCAACGGCCGAACGCTTCACATCGACCTCAAAGCCGATAGTGAAGACGGCTGTGCGCCCTTCCGCTACCTCGAGGGTGCCACCATCAAGAACCTGACCGTTGCCGGCAGCGTTGCCACCTCGTCGAAATTCGGTGCCAGCATCGCCGTTGAAAATCTGCCTCACGTAGGTTATATCAACGGCACTGAAATCATCGACTGCTACAGCAGCGTCAACATCACCAGCAGCATCAACGGCGACGGCACCAACGGCGGTTTCGTAGCCGTAAACCAAACCGGCGGCAAGCTTACCTTTACCCGCTGCGCTTTCCTCGGCAGGATGCTCGGCAATACAGCCCACAGCAACGGTGGCTTTGTGGGCTGGAACGACAACGGCTCCAACCTCATCTTCATCCAATGCGTCTTCGACCCCGTATGGGTATCCATGAGCAACACCGGCAGTAAGACTTTCAGCCGCTACAACACGAACGCACCCAGTTTAGACCTTCAGTCCTACTTCACTTACGTCGGATGGGGCACGGATCAAGGCACCCAAGCTGTCGCCCTGACGACGGCGCCAGCCAACCTCGGCAACGTGGTTTCAAAAGAAGGCACAATGACGCTCTATGAGAACGCTCTGCTGTGCGGCGGCAAATACTACGTCACCAATCTCGGCCTCTACGACAACGCATCTAACGCCACCCTACTCCGCGATACCGACGGCAAGCAACTCAACGTCACCCTCTCCGGTCGCACCCTTTTCAAGGACGGCAACTGGAACACCCTCTGCCTGCCCTTCGACCTCAGCTCAGCTGAAGTCGTTGACAATCTCGGCACTAGCTCAGACGGTATACAGCTGATGGAACTCGACACCGATCAGACCGGCTTCGACACCGCTACCGGCGCCCTCAGCCTCTACTTCAAGGATGCTTCGGAAATTAAGGCCGGTACGCCTTATATTATTAAGTGGCCCAAGCCCAGCGGCTACGACGACCATGAGAGCGACTACGACATCAGCAACCGTGAGTTCCAGGACGTCATCATCAACAACAGCGACGAAACCCTCACCCGCCAGATCGTGGAAAGCGCCGACGAGCACGTACAGTTCATCGGCACCTTCAGCCCCGTCGAACTCCCCATCGGCGACAAGAGCAACCTTTTCCTCGGTGCCGACAACACGCTCCACTGGCCTCAGACCGACGGCTACGCCATCAGGTCTTGCCGCGCCTACTTCCACGTGGATGGCGGAAGCGTCAGCGCCATCAAGCTCCACTTTGGCGGCGACGACGAAACCACGGGAATTATCAATTATCAATTGTCAATTGTCAATTCCAGCGAAGCTGACGCGTGGTACACGCTCGACGGTCGCAAAATAGCTAACGGCCAAAAGCCAAAAGCTAAAGGCATATACATTTATAAAGGTAAAAAACAAGTGATTAAATAAGAGAAACATTATGAAAAAGCAATATATAAAGCCCACGATGGGCGTGGTTAAACTCCAGCACCAGTGCCAGATGCTCGCTGGCAGCGTCCAAAACCTCAATACAAACCTCGGCAGCGACGGCTTCATTTTGGGTGAAGCCAGCGACGAAGTCGCCCGTTAGGCCTGCGAAGCAGACTAAGAAAAAAAACAAAAATAAATGAAACAATTCATGACTAAGAAACTTAACCGAGTCCTCGCGGTGGTGCTGACGATAGCGGCACTGATGACGGGGCAGCAGGCTATGGCCACGACGAAGACCGTGACCTACACATTCACAGCAGAGAAAGTCGATGGCAAACCGGAAGCCAAGAAAATCACGTTCACGCCCAGCGGCAACCAGTTTGGCACCAACCCCGGCGCGAAGACGGTTACCATCGAGAACACTTCGAACACCACGGGCTTCACGGTCGAACTGGACGACGGCGTGATCCTGACTTATTCGAGGAGCCAAGGGTCGATGACGTTCGCCAGCAGCAACGGAATCATCGATGGAATCATTCTTAACTATTCGGGCGACAACCACTCGCGTTTCACCGTCGCCTGCACCGACTACTACATCCGCCACATCAAGTTTGCCGACAAGAACGGCAACGCCTTCTACGGCATTGGCTCACCTGCGCCCACCAGCACCGGTGCACTCGATGTTGACGTGGACCTCGACCTTTCCGGCAACAATTACGACCCCTCCAAGTGTTATGAAGTCAATAGCGTCAGCTACAGCCCCACCTTCGGCAGCATCACCATCACCCTCGCCGACTTCGCCTCGGGCAACGGCACCAAAAACGACCCATACACCATCAAGTACGCCAGCGATCTCAACCATCTGGCCACTTTCGTCAACAACGGTCAGAACTACAGCGGCGTGTACTTCGTTCTCAGCAACGACATCGCCTACAGCCACAGCAGCGATTGGAACTATGCCGAGAACGAGAACAACTACACCGCCATTGGCACCTACGACAACCCCTTCCGCGGCACGTTCGACGGTGCCGGCTACACCATCAGCGGCATACGCATCTATAAGAAATACACCACTAGTAACAAAACCTACATGGACCAAGGTCTCTTTGGATATGTAGGAGAAGGCGGCACTGTCAAGTGCGTCAATCTCGCCGACACCCGCATCACTGCATATACCTCCGGCGGCGGCATAGCGGGCAGGGCCTACCACTCTACCATAGAGGACTGCAGCGTCGGCAACGACGTCTGGATACATGCTGTGGAGAACGGTGCTGACGACCAAGGCGGTATTGTCGGCTGCAGTCAGTCCGGCACCGTGCGCCGCTGCATCAGTCGCGCCACTCTCGCCATCAATAGCGGCCTGACCAGCTGCAATTCATTCGGCGGCATCGTGGGCGATAACAATAACATCATTGAGGACTGTATCGCCATCGGTGTCATCATCCCCAAAGTCAACGCCCGTGGTGCCATTGCCGGCTATAATTACGAAGATAACGACCTCACCCGCAACTACTACCGCGGCTGCAAGGTGGCCAGCAACAGCGTGACTCCCTCCGGCGTGGGTGTGGGCACTTACAACAGCACCGCCACCTCCGACATCTCCAACAAACAAGGTGCCCTCGCCCTCTACGCCATCACCCTCGGCACCGATGTCACTTTGGATCGCACTGTGAAGGCCACCCTGCCTAACACTAACAACAAGACCAACAAGACCTACGCCAACGGCGCGGACATCGAAGACCAGCCCTACGCCTATGCTACGGCTACGGTCAACCTCGGCTACAACTCTGTGCCCGACGGCAAGACCCCTGTCTATAGCGCCACTAACGGTGGCACCATCAGCGGATCGACGCTCACCATGCCTGCAAGCGACGTGACGGTCAGCGCCGGACTGTACGACAACAGTCTCAGCCTAACGGCCAATTCGGCTAACGCCAGCAACTGGACAACATTCTATTGCGGTGGGGTTGGATATAGCGTCGGCAACGACGTCACCATCTACAAGGCAGCAAAGAACGGCACAAGCAGCGTGACACTGACCGAAGTTTCAGGCGGCATCATCCCTGCCGGACAGGCCGTCATCCTGAAGGCAACGGCATCGTCCGTTGCATTGACGCTGACTCAAGATGCCGCCACAGGCGACTATACGGGCAACGAACTGCTGGGCGTGGATGTAGAAACTCCGCAGGATGCCAATAAAACGTACTACGTGCTGAGTAAACCCGCAGAAAAGGACTTCGGATTCTACAAGCTGAAGAACAGCGTCAACCTCGGCGCCAACAAGGCATATCTGGAGGTTGCGACGACCGGTGCTCCTGGATTCCTCGGATTCGACGAGAACACGACAGGAGTCGTTCCAATTGACAATGGACAATTGACAATTGACAATTGGGCTGGCGCATGGTTTAGCCTCGACGGGCGGAAGCTGCAAGGCAAGCCCACCGAGAAGGGCCTCTACATCGTGAACGGCCGTAAAGTAGTAATGAAATAGGAGTGCGCTGGCGCGCAGAAATCCTACAAATCTAACAAATAATATAAAAAGATTTTGAACGATTTGAATAATTTGAAAGATTTCTCGCCGAAGGCGACTAAAATAAAAAACAGCAATATGAAAAAAGAATATATGAAACCCGCAATGGCGGTTTACCGCCTAAAGGCGCAGCCGCAGCTGCTGGCAGGCTCACCGCTGCAGCAGTCACTTCCACAAAGCGACATAGAAACCCTCGAACAGTGGTAATCAACACAGGGGGATTGGCATAACCCATATCCCTTAACCAGAGAATCCAGCCCGGGCTCACCGCTCGGGCTGGATTTATTATATTCTCAATAATCGCAATATAGTGGGATTTTACTTCCGTGAAGCAACAATTTGAGTAAATTGAATACAAAAATACTATTATATTGCGATTTTTACCTCTTATTTGAGAATTAATTGCTATCTTTGCACCAAAATCGCAATATAATGAGATTATGACGCAGCAAGAAATAGGTAATTCCATTAGGGAAAGGCGCAAGAAACTGGGAATAAATCAGCAGACATTGGCAGATCTGTCGGGTGTTGCCGTTAATACTGTTGTAGCTATCGAGCGCGGCGAGGGCAATCCTCAGCTCACTACCTTGCTCACGATACTGGACACATTGGGACTGCAAATAGATATTAACATCAAGCGACTTGACTATGAGACAGTGTAAGGTTTACGTTCACGACGTGGAGGCAGGCATTCTGCAAGAGACGGATGCCAGGGAATATGTGATGTGTTGGATTTTGACAGTCCCAATAATGACAGCGCCGACAATGAAAAATCGAACAGAATATAATTAAAAAATTTGCTAGATTTTGAATAGATTTTGAAAGATTTCTCGCCGAAGGCGACTAAAGTTAAAAAACGATTAATCATTAAATAACGACAATGAAACGAAAAGAGTACGAGAAGCCGCAGATGCGGGTGTACAAGTTGAGACAGACGCAGCAACTGCTGACGGCAAGTAAACCGGACTATGATCCGTTCGAGTGGTAAACCTAAGTTATGAACCAGCAAAAAAAGAAAGACAATGAATAAAAGATTTATCTATAGTCTGGCTGCGACATTCATAACTGCAGCCGTTACACTGGGCAGCCTGACAGCCTGCTCGAGTGAGGACATCATGGTGGTCGAAAAACAAACCGCCACTCAGGCACAGACCTACACCGTCAGCATCCCTGCCACGATGGGCGACGACGCGGAAACACGTGCGGTGACGTTCAACGGCACCAACAAGGCCGTGAGCACCTTCGCCGCAGGCGACAAGGTGTATATCTATAACGAGACGAAGGGGGCGATGGCCTGCGATGGCGAGGGTAATGCCATAGCGCTGACGCTGACCCCAGGCGACATCAGCAACGACGGCAAGAACTGCACGCTGGCAGGCACCCTCACCTTCTATAAGTACGAAAACAGCACGTGGAATGCAGTTGCCGTCGAAAGTAGCGACTCCTACAAGCTGCTCTACAACCTGTCCGAACTCGACACACAAGACCCGATATACAGCAATTTCTGGTACATCGAACAGGACGGCACGGCAGCGGGTATCGCCGACTATGCCATAGCCACGACGACACTTACAGAAGATGGCGGTCAGCTGACACCATCCGCCACGGTATCGTTCACAAACGTACAGTCGATGTTCCGATTCCAGTTCATTGACGAGAGTAGCAACGCCATCAATGTGAAGCACCTCGTCATCACTTCAAAAAATTATGCGATAGCCGAGATTTACTACTCGCTTCTAGATATAAACAACTATCCTTATTATTATAATGAGATTCCCGTCACCCTCGCCACGCCCACCACGGACTACATCTACGTGGCGCTCTGTATCAATGAGAGCGTAGCGGCCAGCGACGAACTGAGTTTCACGGCGGTTGATGCTGACGGCAAGGTATATACCGGCACGAAGGCTGCGCCCACCGACGGCTTTAAGAATGGCAAGTACTACTATAACTCATCGGCCATCACCCTGACGCACGATGCTTCGAAGGACATCACGGCGCCAAATATTGTCTGGACCAATCCCAGCACCCCCATTGAGATGGATTACAATGGAGAATACACGGACTTTCCTGCTGACTTCGACATCACTCTGAGCGGAACAAGCCGAAATTGTGATTTCTACCTCATAAATGCCGGAACGGTTCGGCTCAACGGCATCAATGCCACTTATAGCGGACCGTTCTTCGACTGCGGCGACAATCTCACCGTGGAACTACTTAACGGTAGCGCGAACACCATCGTGAATACCAACAACACCTACGGCACCAACTGCATTGGCGCCAATACACTGAAGCTGAGCGGCAACGGAACCCTTACCGTAACGGCGAAAAGTGCTGACTACTGCGGTATCCGAGGCACCACGAATTATAGTAAGGACAAAAGCAACAACGACAAAGCAACAACCACGGAGATTGACGTGAGCGCCCAACTCGCCGCCGACGGCTACAAAGTTACCCGAAGCGCACGCTCGGACAACTCTGACGGCACGTTTACCTGGACCTACACCGTAAGGCCCCTGATTGACCTGAGCAGCCTTACCGGCGATTATGTAGCTCAGGACGGCGATATACTGACGGGCACACTCGCAAGCAATCTCAAACTGAAGATAGCTGCTGGAGCCACGGTGACACTGGCAGGTATGACGCACCACGCAGGAGATTATATCAACAGCATCGAGTGTCTCGGCACGGCGAATATCATCTTGGCAGAGGGAACGACGAACGACTTGACGAGAGGTTCAAGCGATGCCTTCGCCGGCCTCTTTTTGAACAACGGGATTACCTGGTCAATACTCACCATCAGCGGTACGGGCACGCTCCTTGCATCAGGCGGCAATGCCTGTGCCGGCATCGGTGGCATTAATTATTGCAACGACATCGTCATCAACGGCGGTATTATCTACGCTACGGGCGGCCAATTTGCCCCAGGCATCGGCGCAGGCGCCAACGTCGGTCAGACCGGCAACATCACCATCAACGGCGGCAATATCACCGCCACGGGTGGCGAAGGTGCTGCCGGCATCGGCGCTGGATGTAATTCCAGCTACTGCAAAGACATCACCATCGAGAATACAGTTACCAGCGTCAAAGCGATAAAGGGGGCGGGTGCTAGCGAAAGTATAGGACGTGGCTCTGGCGGCAACTCTTGCGGCACGGTGAAGTTCGGTACTGCGACCATGTTCGACGACTCTCGGTGGACCACGACACCTAATAGCGGCAACAACTATGGCCTCCTGCACTTTGTAATTTCAACCACCACAATTACAAACGATACCTGGACGCTGACTCCATTGAATCAAGGACAAGGTGGTTTGCAGAACTACAACGTAAATCCTGCGACAGAACAATGAACCCATTAAATCGAAGAAGCAATGACAAAGACAATGAGATATTTTAGCATAGCTGCCCTCGCATTGATGGGCACAGTAATGACGGGCTGCTCGAACAACGACGAACTGCAGCAGCCTGAGAGTGGAAAGAGAACGGTGACACTGACCACAACCGTCAGCCTCGATGGCGGCGCCGGAACCCGCGCACTGGATGTCACGACCGGCGTGAAGACCTTTGCAGTGGACGACCAGATTAGCTTTGTGTATAAGAACACGAGCGATGAAACAAAGTTGGCAGTTAGTGAAAAGCTCACCCAGAGTGACATCAGTGCCGATGGCAAGACAGCCACTATCTACGTGGCGTTAGAAGACCCTGCAACGGACAGTCAGTTGCGCATGATTTATCCTGCCACGATGGCTAATATTCCTATGAGCACCAGTGCGTCCATCGACGATGCAGGCACAATCAACCTTGAGGCGCTGCAATCAGGACAGCACGGCTACGAAGGTGAGCTTAGCGATTACGACCTCGCGGTCTTCGATGGCACATTGACTGGCTATGCGCTGCCTGCATCTGTCACACTGGCCAACAAACTTGCCATCTGCGCTTTCACCATCAAGAATGCCGACGGCATGCAGGACATCACCACTACCATCACGAACCTGACCATCAGCGACGGAACGTATAACTACAGCATCAGTCGCTCAAATCTTATAAGTCCTATCTACGTGGCCATGATGCCCGTGGATAATGCCAATATTACTATGACGGCCACAGATAACGACGGGCAGCACTACGCAAAGTCATTGACCAACATCACCTATGCTGCCAACAATATCTATCCGCTGGCCATGAGGATGGCGGAGTCGTTCAAGACCTACGGCACCCTGCCCGTTGGCACACACCTCAACGTGGGCGACCAGCTTGACTTGTCTTCTTATTTCCTTATCAATGGTGATGTTTTAGAGCAATTAACGTCATCGTATGCTCCATATACGCTGGTAAGGGCAAATGTGGAGGGCAGCACGGTGACCGAAGCTGCCGACGGAGCGTATTATGTGTTCAAGGATAAAAACGGTGATTTTTACGGGAAGGACGCAGGTCTTCATGCTTCTGCAGCTTCCGACGGAATCTTTGTTGCTGGGTATTATGAAGGCATGAAGAGTTATACGATGCTATCACACGTCAATCTGGCAAACGTCACAGCCGCCTACACGGCTCAGACCTACGACTGCCTCTACGGCACACTCGGCTCGAACGTGCAGATTTCCATTGCCAACAACGCTACGGTATGGTTGGGCGGCATCACCATCAATGGCGGGGATGATTGGAACACGGATTGGGCAGGTATCACCTGCGAGGGTGATGCCACCCTGGTGCTGGCTGACGGCACAACGAACTTGGTGAAGCCCTTCTGTAGTTCTCGTGCTGCCATCAGCGTGCCCAGCGGCAAAACACTCACTATCCAAGGAAGCGGTTCGCTCACGGCAGACGCAAGAGATAGAAATGGAGCCGGTATCGGCGGAGGTGACTCCGAAAATTACGGCGAAATCGAAATCACTGGAGATGTCAACGTAACAGCCTACGGTGGCTTCGGCGCTGCCGGTATAGGAAGCGGTTGCGCTGGATTTTCTTCTGTTATTGGCGGCGACATCACCATCAGCACCTCAGGCACCGTGACGGCTACTGGCGGAGAAGGAGCTGCTGGCATCGGTTCAGGTTCTGCAGGGAATGCAGATAATAGTTGTGGTAATATTTTAATCAGCAAAGGAACCGTCGTGGCTACAGGTGGAGAACATGGTGCGGGTATCGGTACTGGATATAAAGCAGATTACTATAGCATATGCGGCACCATCACCATCACCGACGTCGTTACTAAAGTCACTGCAACAAAGGGGGAGTCTGCTTACGATTGTATCGGGCGTGGCAATAGCGGCTCTTGCGGCACGGTGAAGTTCGGAACTGTGACTATGTTCGACGACTCTCGGTGGACCACCACACCTGCTAACGGCGAAAACTACGGGGGCCTGCACTTTGTAATTTCAAAGACCACAAATACAAACGACACCTGGACGCTGACTCCAACGAATCCTAACCCATAATCATCCATACATCTACATACAATCATTGGGTGCTCAGAAATCTGGGCACCCTTTTTGTTCAGGATTACTGTGTGCCGGGCAGAGTGGCAGACACAGTCTGCAAAAATAAATTATTCTTGCAGATTTTGCAAAACACTATTCATCCATTCATTATTTAAGATAATATACTCATTATCAATGCGTTGCAGAATGAATGGTGGGCATGAATAGTGGTTTGACTATTCATTATTTCGTAGTTTTAGCCGAAATTCTACTATTTTCGCTGAATGACGCAAAGGTGTTTCGCAGTTGTAAAAACGTCGGAAACACTTTGTCACAAAGGCAGTGACACTTTGTTACGCAAGCGGTTACAAAGTGTTACGATAATCTTTGTTATTGAGTAACTTGCTATAATTCAAGCGATAAGCGATGTTTCAAACCACAAAAGATGTTTTTTAAACGTAAAGAATGAATAGTCAATGAATAGTTAGACGCAACCATTCATTATATAACTATCTATAAATAAGCAAATTAGCCAATATAATGAATAGATGAATAGTGTTTTCAAACATTTCTATGAATGAAATTTTTAGTATAACATTCTTATACACACACCAGCCTTCCCACAAAAAAATCGCCCCACGGCCTTTACGGATCAAGGCTGTGAGGCGATGGGGATGTTCTACTGTTCTTTACGCCAGCCGGTTCTTCTCTTCGCTGATGCCGGGGGTGTAACCGAGGGGGATGTCGGCGGGATAGGGATCACTACCGGCGAGTAACTGGCTACGGCCCTTTATCTCATAGACCTGCATCGTGGGCTTCGTATAATCTTTTTTCATAATTTTTTATTGCTGTCCGATAAAAATCGGAATTGATTAATATTCGTTTGAAACTGCCTTTAAACAGGCAAATTTAGTTTTCACTTCAAAAAGTAACCCCT
>CADCDY010000042.1:16967-18551 GCA_902800245.1 uncultured Prevotellaceae bacterium | reverse complement strand
GTTTTGAGAAACTTTTACGAGTACAGGCATAATTTACATTGAACATTAAACATTGAACATTAAACATTAGCTGCGCGCTGGCTTCTGTTATCAATGATTATCATTGACGATACGAAGGTACGACATCTGAGAAGCCTCACTGACGGCAGATGACGGCAGAACACGGCGAATGACGGCAGGTGACGGCAAAAACATAAATTATTTTCAAACAACCACGGAATATATTTTAAACGAACACGAATCGCACTAATCGAACGAATAGGCTGCGCATGGATAAAGATTCGTCAGATTTGTTAGATTCGTGTTGATAACTATAAATATAAAAGTACACAAGAAATTTGGTAAATGTTCATTAATTGATTAACTTTGCAGCTCAGATAGTGGAGCTGTGGTAGTGTTGTTTCATGGATTTCAGAAGAAGACACAGAAAACACCTTTGAAGGAAATCAAACGCGCAGAAGCAATTAAGAAAGAATATTTTAAAAGCAAGGAGGAATAAATATGGACGCAAAGAAGCTGGCAGAGCGACTGATAGCGCTTTATCCCACCATGCAGGAGCAGTTGGACACGGCGATGGTACACACGTATCAGTATCTGAACTTGAATAATTTCTACGACTTGGGCGACTATGCCAACAAGGTGGCTGAATATACCAAGGACCCACAGCTTGCCGAGCGTCCTGCCGACATCCTTCGATGACGATGCACTGCGTCAGCCTTTCGAAATCTTCCTATATTCAGTAGGTGTCAGTTTGTAGCGTTTGCGGAACAGCGTGTTGAAGTGGCTGCGGCTGACAAATCCGCTGGCAGACATAACCAGACCTATTGAGTCTTCTGTTTCAGCCAGCAGTTTTGCGGCGTGGCGCAGTCGCCACTCATCTATGAAGTCGCCAATCGACTGCCCGTTAGCACATTCGCGGATGGCATCGGCCACCCGATTGTAGTTGGTGCCCAGCATCTGTGCCAGGTTGTCGCGGTTCAAGTTGCTGTCGGTATAAGGCTTCTGCTCCTTCATGGTGCTCACAATGCGCTGATACAGCTGTTGGTTGCCCGATAGTGCTGTCATAGGCGTCTCTTCCAGCGTTTTTTCAGCCTCATTCTCCTTCTCCTGCATTTGTTGTATAGTGTCGTACAGGTCACGGTTGCGTTTGTTCAGCTGGCGTCTGTCCAAGATGATGCGCCACAAGGCGAGTGCGCCCAGCAGCAGGATAGCGGCAAGCGATATGATAATAATAAGGTGTATACGCTCTGTGGTTTCTTTCTCCTTCAGAGCCATCTCGGCCTCTTGTGTCTTGAACTTCACCTCATACTCTTCAGCCTTGCTATCGCGCTCACGGGCCGTGATGCTGTCCTGGATGATAGAGGCCCGCGTGGTGGCCTCGAAGGCATGACGATAGTCACCTAATGCCTTATATAGATTGGCCTTATTGATGAACAACGTGCGATAAAGCATGCTGATGGTGTCACCTTGTTGCCTCATGAAGTCCTCCCGTCGCTCGCTTAGCTCTTCCACGCGGGCTTTGTTACCCGTCTTAACATAGTAGGGAAGAATGTTAAACTGTCCTGTGGGCGTCATGGCGTATGA
>CADCDY010000042.1:0-16939 GCA_902800245.1 uncultured Prevotellaceae bacterium | reverse complement strand
CTCGTCGATGAAGGCCAGCCGCTCGCGGCATACCTGTGCCCCTTCGGCGTATTTCTTGTTCTCGCCAAGCCTTTGGGCCAGCAGACTCATATAGTACGACGCCTTGGGCTGGGCACCAGCATCATCCAGGCTCTTAATGATGTTGATAGCTTTCCTCAAATACGCCTCGCCCGAACCAGGACGCTGCAACTCCATAGCCGAGCCTGCTGTGGCGTAGAAGGATGCCTCCTGTCGCCTAAAGCCGAGCTGGCGGGCCAGTTCGATGCCCTCCAGTGCTGCATTCAGCGTCTCTTCGCTCTTTCCCTCCGACATACAGATCGTGGTGTAGCCGTCGAGTGTCGACAGGTAGACGTCACTCGTCTTGTCAATTCCTTCGCGGTCCAGCACCAGCCGCATGTAGTGTCTGCCCTGTTTACGATCGTGCAACCCCGTGTTGTACACATAGCCGCGCATCATGTTACAGCTATCGACGGTCATCGTACCCTTCATCTCGGCAGTGTCGATGAGTCCCAGGCAGCGTTCCGGCTCCTTCACGAAGTGCATCTTGATATACTGATAGGTGTAGATGCTGTCGGCATCCGATGGCATAGCAGTTGTTGACTGGTTCTTTTCCTGACAAGCGCCCAGCGCCATCAGCGCTGCAAAGATGAAGATAAGTTTTTTCATATTCATTGCATTTATGGGGCAAAGTTACAAAAAAATCCAATGAAATGCAGATTTTGCGTAAAAAAATGTTGCTTGTGCGCCACGAGAACAAAATTGTGCGCCACGAGAACATCTTTTTTTAAATTTCTTGATACATTTGCAAGCAAAATAAAAAAATACAGTACAAGATGATTAGAAAAACGAAGAAATGTTATCAACGACCGACAATGGTTGTGGTAGAAATCAATTCATCCCACAAACTACTGGCCGGTAGCAGTGGGAGTGGCGGATTTCGTAGTGATCCTGATGAGGAGGATATGGATTAAAAATAGAAAAAGATGAAAAGACATATACCTATATTATTATTTGCAATCATCTCTCTGTTGCTGAATACTTCGTGTAGCAAAGATGATGTAACTTCGGGCGAGTCGACTGAGCCCAAGGGTTCTGTTATCCATTATAGTGCCACGGTAAGTGACGGCAGTAATACGCGCGCCACGCTTAACGATGAAAAGAAATACATTTTCGAGACGGGCGATATATTGAGAATTACCGGTACAAACATCAGCGGTGACCTGACACTGACCGAAGGGGCAGGAACGGGCAGTGCTACCTTCGAAGGTGATTTAACCTATAATGGCACAGGAACGCCCGATGCTACCCTGCCACTGAAGGCCGTGCTGGTTAGTACGAATAATGCCATGAGCACGCTGACGTATGAAGCCGCCACATATCCCACGACGGCTATAGCCTCTACGTTGGCTGAGGCCGTTCAGAAGTACAGCTACTTCAAGGCGACTTCTACCTATGGCGCCAAGAGCTTTACGTTGGACCAGCAATCGGCTTTCCTCAACTTCACCGTGACGATTCTCGACGGAACGTCAACAGGCGACCCGCTCTCCATTGATATCAACAACGGTGGAACATCAGTACGCACTGGTACTGTCACCACAGCCACATCGGGTTCGGATATCGTTGCCCAGTTTGTGGCCGTATTCCCTGTT
Organism: uncultured Prevotellaceae bacterium; assembly: GCA_902800245.1. Classification (GTDB taxonomy): domain Bacteria; phylum Bacteroidota; class Bacteroidia; order Bacteroidales; family Bacteroidaceae; genus Prevotella. The sequence goes on along the minus strand of CADCDY010000042.1, from coordinate 15,290 downwards.
GGCACCACCATGTCGAATGCCTCAGTACAGTTAGGAAGCAAGGCGGCCATACCGTTCGGTGGTTCCACCGCATTAGCCGCCAACAGGATTTACAACATCAAAAAGACTATTTATCCTGTTCCGACGACATTCACCTATACAGGTGACAGGCAGACCTATGCCGTTCCTGCTTCAGGCTGGTACACCATTCAGGCCTACGGCGCTGAGGGTGGTAAGTCATTCAAAAATCGATCAAATGGTGACGACATGAATGATGGCGGAAAGGGAGGCTACAGCGCCATTACCTATAATCTAACTAAAGGTCAGACGCTTTACATCTACTGTGGCGGAATGGGAGGCAATGGATCACGTAATGCAGGTGGAATCGGCGGCTGGAATGGCGGCGGCGCAGGTGGTAATGGATGTGATGCAAGTACAACCGGAGGAGGTGGTGGCGGTGGCGCCACACATGTTGCGACAAGTTCAATCGGTGAGATTACGGGTTCCAATAACTTGTTTAACCATACAGCTAATCTTATTCTTGTTGCTGGTGGTGGAGGTGGTGGTGCCTATAACTCTTGTGTGGCGGGAGTTGGCGGCAATCTTTTCAATTATGGGACAAGATCTGATGGAGGCATATTTGATAAATATGCGGATGGAAGTCAAACAAAACATGATGGCTCTCAAGGGGCTGTAGGAAAGACTGGTAAAGATGCAGATCATAAAAGAGGTGGCTCAGGTGGCCAAGGTGGTGGATTCAGAGCTATCACAGAGCTGACAGGACAAGATATGACCTACGCCGGCTTTGGTGGCTCCAGCTGGGGCGACATCACCAATGGTACGGGTTATAATTCTGTTAGTGGTGGCGCTACAGAGGGTGGTAACGGCAAGGTGATTATCTCCTGGGTGAACTCACCCCTGCAAGGGTTGAACGACTATAACCAAGAGAATAAAGACTGGTAATAACTCAACAAAGAAAGCTATGACAATGAAGAATCTATATATAGTTACCCTCGCGCTGGTGGGCATCCTGACGGCAGGCTGCTCCTCTGGCGATGACAACTTCGCAAGTCAGACTCCACAGCCCACAGACAAAGGCAATACAGTAACCCTGACCACTACCGTAAGTTTCGACGGTGCCAGTTCTACCCGTGCGCTGACGGCTGATGGCGTCAAGACCTTCGCCGAAGGCGACAAGATTGCAGTAGTGTATGTCGATAACAGCAACGCTACCGTCAAGGTGGAGAGTAATGAGCTGACAGCTACCGACATTGAGACTGGTGGTAAGATAGCTCATTTCACGGTGACCTTGACCGATCCGAAGGCCAACTCTGCAGTCAACTGTATCTATCCTGCTGCTATGGCTAAGAGTGACGGCACTCCGTACTTGGATGCCCTCAACACACAGGACGGCACGCTGGCCACCCTTGCCAGCACGCTCGACTATGCCAAGTTCGAGGGTACGATGACTGCTGAAGGAAAACTTCCAGAAGCTATCAGACTTGCCAATCAGCTGACGCTTTGCAAGTTCAACATCAAGAGTTGCGACGGAAAAAGCGACATCACCAACACCGTCACCCAATTTGTTGTGAAAAACGGCAGCAACACTTATACCGTGAACCGTGAAGCAGCTGCAGGCCCCATCTATGTGGCTATGCAGCCTGTCACTACGGGCGACATCACGCTTACCGCCACTGCCGGTACCTGCCATTACGAGAAGACGATAGTGGGCGAGACGCTCTCTGCTGACTATCTCTATACCGTCAATGTACCCATGATTCTGCATCAGACCTTCGACTATACGGGTGCTGAGCAAACCCTTCCCATCCAGGCAACAGGCTACTATCAATTGGAAGCGTGGGGTGCAGAAGGAGGAAGGAGTACCAACGCTGGAGGTAAGGGCGGCTATTCCACGGTGATATACAAACTTAACGCCAATACAACCCTTTATGTCTATTGCGGCGAAAAAGGGGCAAACAGTAATAGTAATGATAATACTGGTGGCGTTGGCGGCTGGAATGGCGGCGGAAATGGAGGAACTGCACTACCCACTTATAACGGCATGGGTGGCGGTGGTGGCGGCGGTGCTACACACATAGCTACCAGCCAGATAGGTTACATTTATTATAATAATAATTCAGACTACAATTACCTGTTTACAGGTGATGCGAACAATCCTACAGCTAAAAGCGATTTGCTCCTTGTAGCTGGCGGCGGTGGCGGCGGTGCTTATATTAGGTGTGTCGCAGGTGCTGGCGGCGGTGACTCTTGGACTGTAGGCAAAAGAGCATCGGATGGAGATGCGGATGTTAATTATAAGAATGGAACTAACGTTACCTTAGTCCTCTCACAAGGAGGTAAGGGAAAGGATTATAATGATGCTGGAAATCAAAGAGGTGGATCTGGCGGTCATGGTGGTGGGTTCATCACCGTTGGAGACAATGGCCTATCAGGCCAACAACAGACCTATGGTGGTTTTGGTGCTTCCAGTTGGGTGATTTCCGGAAGCAACGCATATAACGGCTTCACTGCTTCGGGTAGACGTTCTGGTGATGGTCAAGCAAGAATTTCTTGGGTGACCTTCCCGTTGCAAGGTGCTGTCGACTATACCCTGCAAGCTGATCAAAACTGGTAATAACCCTCTAAAAACGTAGAAACAATGAAAAAACTATATAGATCAATTCTTGTTCTGACGGCCGTTCTGATGGCCGCCTGTTCCAGCGACGACGAAATCGTCAGCAAGCAGCCCGCAAACAATGACAATGTGGTGACACAAACCACTACCGTAGCTTTTGAAACTGCCTCCGGTTGGGAGAGTGTGGGGACCACCCGTGCACTGACAGACGCAGGCTTGAAGACCTTCGCCGTTGGTGAAAAAATAGCCGTGGTATACACCAATACCAGCAACGCTACCGTCAAGGTAGAGAGTGCTGCCTTGACAGCTGCCGATATTACACCAGGTGGCAAGACTGCCAAGTTCAAGGTGACTATGACCGACCCTAAAGCCAGCACTTCCGTCACCTACATCTATCCTGCCGCTATGGCCAATGCCAACGGCTCACCCAAGCTGACGGCCCTTAACACACAAGACGGCACGCTGGCTTCATTTGCCAGTAACCTTGACTATGCCCAATTCTCAGGCACGCTGACTTCTGAAGGGGCTCTTCCAGAAACGGCCTTACTTGCCAACCAGTTGGCAGTTTGCAAGTTTACCATCATGAACAGCACTGGTGATACAGACATCACCAACACCATCACAAAACTCACCATAATCGATGGTACAAACACCTATACCATCAACCGCATCGCAGATGCAAATCCCATCTTCGTAGCGATGCGTCCTGTTAACAATGCAAATTTCAGTTTCACGGCCACGGGCAATTACAATTACGAAAAGACGGTATCCAGCAAGACGCTTGCTGCCAGCGACCTGTATCCTATTAACTTGGCTATGAACCTGAATCAGACAATCAGTCATAAGGAGGCAGAGCAAACCCTCACTATCCCCGCTACTGGCTGGTACACCATTCAGGCCTACGGTGCAGAGGGAGGTGCATCTACTACAGATGCTGACGGAACTGGCAATTCTAAGCTTGGTGGAAAGGGAGGACTCAGCTCCATCGTTTATCAATTCACTCAGGGTCAGACACTTTATATCTACTGTGGCGGTAAGGGTGGCAACGCATCCCTCGGAACAGATGGAGGTGGAGCTGCAGGCTGGAACGGCGGTGGCAAAGGTGGCGATGGATATAATTCATCTATCGGTGGCGGTGGTGGCGGTGGAGCCACACATGTTGCCACAAGTCAGATTGGCAATATCACGAATTCCAATAGCTTGTTTACAGGCGAAGCATCCAGTCCTACAGCCAAGAGCGGACTTATTCTTGTTGCCGCTGGCGGTGGCGGCGGCGCTTATAAGAGTTGCGCGGCTGGAGCCGGTGGCGGTGCAAGTGGTGGTCATGGAACAAATGCACAAGGTAACGATTCATATTCAGGTGGAGGCACCCTTTCAACAGGTTCGCATGGTGGAGCAGGTAGGGATGGAACAAAAGATAACGCCAGTCTGACTTATAGCGGTTCCGGTGGCCATGGCGGCGGATTCACAACTGTCGCGAGTCTGTCTGACCAATACCAGTCCTACGGAGGCTTCGGTGGCTCCAGCTGGGGCGAAACGACCAACGGAAAAAGCTATGCCACAACAGCGGGTGGCGCTACGGCTGGCGGCGATGGCAAAGTCATCATTACTTGGTACGGCACCTCTTATCCTTAAGTACACAAAACAATAATCAGTGGGCCTTGTTTTGACTTGCTGATTTTTCTTTTCACATTCTAACCGAAGTCCCAAGCCATCACGTAGTGGTCGAAACGGATGCCCTCGGTGCTGCCGAACTTGCCGATGATCTTCATAATTGCGTCCTGCTGCTCTGGCGAGAGCATGTTCTCGCCGTGATGAACTCGGTAGTAGGGGCCATTGCCGCCACTAAAGAACGAGCGAACATGATGGCGAGCCTCTGCCTTATCCCTTTGTGGCACATGGTCATAAAGATGTGTGAAGCCCCATGCTTTCTGCACGAAACGCTTCTCACGGAAACACTTGCACTCGCCGTCCTGCCAGGCGGGTTGGCTGAAGCTTTCGCATAAGGATAGCGACAAAGTTATAAATATATTTGTTCAAAATAATAAAAGGCTTGCGTGTTCAGAATAATCAGCTCAGTGGTTTAGTAATCGTCGTATTCTCCGGGTTCACCGAATTTGTCGGTGAGAAGCTGGATTTGTTCTTTACTGTAGTCGTTATCATCCTTGCTGTTGGCAAGACGTAAGAGACGCTTATGAAAGCGAGGGTCTTTCTTGATCCAACGAAGGAGCTTGTCTTGGGCTGCGCTGGGATCCTTCATCTTGGGGAACATCAGCCAGGCGAATTCTGATTTACCGTAGGATTTGATTTTAAACGTATTCATAAGGATATTGAATTTATAGGGTTTGCACGCAGAAAACGACTTGAATTCACGCAGAATTCGAGGGGTTTGCACGCAGAATCTAAGTTGAACACTAATTGCGGTTTTCTTTTTGGACACGAATTACACGAATCTTTTTTCTCTGGGTCAAGAATTTGGGAATTAGAGTTTTTTAAATTCGTGTCATTCGTGAGATTCTCTCCTTGAGAGTGTGGCGTTGCAATCGTGTTCGTATAAAAAGTCCACGAGGTCGATGTGGCGTTGCTTCTGGGTGGGCGTGGCCTGGTCCTCGAGGTATGCCGAACACTCGATGTCGAGATGGTAGTTGCGGCGCGCAAGGTCACAGATGTCGCTCCAGCAACAGTAGTTCGCCATGGTCTCATCGGTGTTTGGAAACACCTTGACCTTCCGGCCTTTCAGGGGGATGAGCAGGTCGATGCTGAAACAACTGTTCGACATGGTGGCCAGCCAGATGTTTTCCGGGAATATCTCGCTAAGTATCACCGCAGACCGTTGCGACTCGACAATAGCGACCGCCTTGGAGGCGAATGTCGTAAGATGCAGCCCGAACAGACAGTGCTGGACGCGCCAGTATCTGAGGAGCTCTGGTTCGCGGGCTTTGAGCAGACTCGACACCCAGGCATCGCCGAGAAGTCCGTCACGAATGATGCCACACTCGTCAATCATCCAGAAGATAGTCTTGCCGCTCTTGCTCTTGCCCAGGCGGTATTGCTCTGCAGCATGGCGCATCTGAGCCTCCGTGAGGATGGGCTTCCCGTCCGGCTGGCGACTGCCGTCGGTGACCCATAGACAGAAGTCGGAATCGTATGCCACCGTCACCAGCGGCCTGCGGGGCTGTGGGGTGGGGAAGACCGGCGAGAGAATGTCTTTCAGTTTCATAGTTTTATTTATTTTGTTTTGCAAAGTCTGGGAAGTAAGTGCTACTTGGAGCAGCCTGAGCCCCCCTCTATGGCCCCCTATATAGGGGCCTAAAGAGGAGGGGCTGCTCAGTAGGGACATCCCTCGCCCGCCGCAGCCTGTTCGAAGATGTCGGGTCCCTGTGATGCCGGCTTGGTCGGCAGAGCCCATACGCTCTTGTATTCCTTGTTGCGGGTATTGATGATGATACCGTCGTTCTTGGCTTGGTTGAAGAGTTTGTTCCAATAGCCCGTTTCCTTGCATCCCAGCACCTCCATGGTCTTTGTCTGCAGGTCGTTGTAATAGCGCGGACCGGTTTTCAGGATGTCGTAGAACAACTGACGGATTTTTACTTGCATGGTGTCGTTCTCCCAATAGGTGTATTCAGGATTCATCGGAGGATTCTTCGAGCCCTCTGCTGTCGTGGCAGAAGTCTGTGGTCCGTCACTCGGAACGGGCAACCCTTGGTCGTCTACCTCGAAGAAGAAAATTTCTGACATTCGATACTTGCGGCTGAGCGTCTGCTCGACACCGAAGATGACCTGTGGCAGATAGAGGTCGCAGGTGTACACCTCGAACGATTTATGGAGCAGTTCCGTACCGATGCTGCCGCGTGGGTTGCGGTCCTCTGCACCTTTGTTCTGGTGAATCACGCAGACAATGCTACAGTCGTATTTCTGCGCCATCTCCATCATCTTCTCCATAAAGGCCTTGTTGCCGGGAACGTCGTTGATGTCACGGATTAGGTCGCAGATATTGTCCACCACCACGAGGTCAGGGCGGAACTCGTCGATGGCCACGCCAAGCAGGTCAAGGCGTTGTTCCCAATCCTGGCTGCGGACGTTGAAAACATCGTACAGTTCTTCTGCAAAATTATCCTTTGCCAGCGGGACGATGCGATCCTTCAGGATCTCGCACGTTGACTGCTTGCTTTGTTCCGTGTCGTACCACATACATTTCAGTGGCGGCAGGCCTTCTACCCTCTTGATGTCCAGAACGCTGTCTGCCGTACATGCAGCCATGAGCATCGACGTGAGGAATGTCTTGCCGGTCTTTGCCTTGCCCGAAATCGTTGACAGCTCTCCGCGTGGAAAACATTTCTTGCCTTTTATCTCAAACAGGAATTCAATCGGTTTCAAATCCATGTCGGCAGTGATGCGGTCTTTCTCCAATGTGGACAGCATCTCATCCCTGTTTTCTGTTCCCAAAGTTGCCGTTCCTCTGGGCAATTCCTTTTGAATCATCTTTTTTACATCGTTCAACATAATAAAACACTGTTTTAATCGTTAATACATATAGTGTCGCCGGTCGACGTTGTAAAGGTACTGAGAACTGTCGAGGTATTAGAAACACTGTCCGTACGGCGGACACAATATATTTATATTAACATTTAAACGCTTAAAATCAAACGAAAAGATGAAAAGCAAGTTTGTTTTAGACACCCTGCCGGCAGCACATGCACTGGCAGTGGACGTGCTGAAGAAGGCCGACCGCGTCTTCTATCGCCAGCGTCGTATCATGGAGGATAGCTACGGCATGCCCCATGGTACTTTGTCCGGAGTCTAAGACGGAAAACTTCCCGAAGGATTCGAGTTAAGAACCTCCCAGCTGATAGCCGTCTGTCGTGACACCATCAGCTATTACCATGACGATCCCACCCGCCAGGAACAACTGTTCCGCGACCTCGTCGCCCTCCTCCGCAAGGAAATCCTCCCCCCACCGTAAGTGCGGGAGGATGCGGTTGAAAGATAGGCGTTTTACTCACTTTTATTATTGTGGAATTCTCAAAAACGGTTAAAAGTGAGAATGATTTTGATAATTTTTAGGAAAATAAGATGATAAATTGGGAATTATTTTGTATTTTTGCAACGTGTTCTCATAAAAGTGCACCTTATGAAAGTAGTCCTAAAACTAAGTAGCGTATGGTGAATGCTTGCGCTTCGTGTTTTAATCATATAAAGAACCAGACTAATTGCTAATAATATTAATAAAGACCTATGAGATTATTTGTAACTACTATTGCATTCTTACTGTTAAGTAACTTTATGAATGCCCAAGATTATCAAGACCATGTGATTAATGGTGATTTCGAAGGAGAAGACTTATCTTGCTTCGTATCAAAAGAATGGTATGACCAACAGGAATACTGGGGGATACCAAGAGTGATAGAAGACCCTACAACTTCTGGAAATCATTGTGCTGTTATGTCTACCCGTAACTTACAAGAAGGAGAAGAAACTGCAGATAGTTGGCTTTTCCAGTTTTTTGTTACCATTTCGGACAGGATTGAAGTCGGTGATGAAATAAGGCTTACAATGCGAATAAGGGCTGATAAGTCAGCTGAGTGTGAAACGCAAGCACATAACATGCCTGGAGAATACAATTACTGGAATTTTCTTGGCAATATCGATTTTACAGAACAATGGCAAACTGTTATAAAAGAAACTGTAATTACATCTGATCAAGTATATGGTAGCGGTAATACAGCAGAAACTTCAGATAAAGAGTTACATACAATTGCATTTAATCTTTTTGTTCTGCAAGAGGCTAACAACTACTACTTTGACGATATCAAACTTGAAGTTAGGAAACCTACATCAACGTCTGGATGGTTTAATCTTATAAGGAATGGAATTTATACAAATGACAAGATTCTCTTTGGCAACAATGAGTTTACTACTTTCACGGGACGTGATGGAGCTGATGGAATTGACCGACAAGCAAGAATAGAAAACGACCCGAGAGACGGTCAACCAGCATTGGTTGTCAAATCTGTTGCAGCATCATATATTGATGGAGATGAAGCACATTACATAAAGGCTGATGGAGAAGATATTGTGTTGAATCAATGGCAGACCCAGTTTTTTGTAACAACTAGACACGTTTTCCATGAGGGAGAAAGAATGAAATTTACTTTTGAAGCACGAGCAGACCATTCTGCGACTATAGGATCAGAGTTTCATAAAGCACCAGCGGACTATTTGGCATGGGGCATTTTAGGCGACATTTCATTATCTGAAAATTGGCAGACTTTCCAATATGAGAAAACCATCAATAGTGATCAAGATGGAGGCCAAACTATTGCTTTGGACTTAAATATATACAACGAAACTGATAATACCTATTATTTCAGGAATATTCAACTTTGTATCAATGAAGCTGATGCAACAGATTTGGACCATGTTATAGGCTCTAAGGACGTGTATTTGCCTGTTCCTGAACCCGATAATTCGGATGCAATGAGAATACCAGTTGATTTCTCAGACTGTCTACAGATTCTTGAAAGAAACGATTTGAAGAATCTGCTTTCTGGGAAAAACATGAAAGTAAAGATTGGTGAGACAGAGATTTCCCAAGAAAGCTATTCGGCAACATCAGATATATCCGTTAATGACGACGGTACGTATAGCACGAACGGAACTGTTACATTCCATCTTGAATATGTAGAGGCGGAGAACAAAGTATATTTTGTTATTAACAAAGCCAGTAGTTCTTTCAATGGGAAAATTGTAAGGACAGGCATTTATTTTGAAAATGACGGATGGTATTATGCTTATAATATCAATTTTGTTGATGAGACAAATTACCGTTTAGATACCTATCGAACTATTGGATTAGAGGAGATTTATCTCCCTGTTCCAGAACCAGAAAATACTGACGGGGCAAGGGCCTCGATTGATTTCACCAATTGTCTGCAAACATTTGAAACGGATGAATTCACCGAGTTGATTTCTGGCAACAACATGAAAGTTCAGGAAAGTAACGGCATGCTTTCGCAAGATGCTATTTCTGCAACCATAAATGGTGCTGCTTTCAACGAAACTGGTTCATACGATGAAAATGGAACTATCCGTTTCAAGATAGATGGGGCGAGCAAAGATAAACTTGCAGAATTCCACATCTACAACAACGGAGAATCATTTATCGGCAGAACTCTGAAAACACGTATCTGTTTCGACCAAGCCGGAAAGTACTATGTCTTTGGTATTACTTTCGTTGATGAACCAACATATAGAAAGCTCACGAATGTAAACGGCTATGAACTTTCTGTCGTAGATGAATATGGAAACCCGATTACCAATGGCATCGAAATCATCTGGTATGATGAGAATGGTGAAAGAATAGGTACTGGAAGTTCTCTATATGGTATTAAAGAGAATACGGAAGTCTACTATTCTGTCCTGCTGAATGAAGAACTTGGTCGTAAATACCGTGAAGTCATTAAGCAGAAGGTTAATCCCGACGACGGAGAGTCTGTGACATGCCAACTCAAACGTATAGATCAGATTACTTTGCACGGAACAGTATCTGCATACGGCACAGTTATTCCGAGAGCAGAGGTTAATCTGATGCAATGGCTGAACGGAAAATACGAATATGAGGCCAGCACGATGACAGATGCTAAAGGTGGGTTTACATTCGATGCTTATAACGACTCAACAGAAATCGTGGTTCTGGCCAACGGTTATATTGACAACAAGATTGTTCGTCGCAACCTGAATAATGGCGGGGAGCTTGGCACCATTGAAATGACAGAGGTAAGTGGTAAGGTTGTTGCATTAGAACTTAGTTATCAGGAAGCCACAAAGGAAGGTGTGGAACCAATTGTACAGAGTTGGTATAGCGATACACGCAATATTGACTATAGCGTCTATAATGAAACTAAAGGTAAGGCAATTGAAGATTTCGCAATCCAACAGGGTAATATCGTTCTCCCTACAGGAACAGACCGAGGTGACAACATTCGAGTTACACTTCGCAGCTTGAACGAGAAATTCTCCGAGGTCACTGCCAATGGTGTTATTGCCGACAATGATACAGCCAAGGTGTCAATTAGCCTGTTGGCTTTTGGTGGGATAGAGGCCACCTACGGACAGAAAGCCGACGACAATCTGCTGGCGATGCTATACGACAATGCGGGTAAGTTGCAGATGCGCACCATCTGCTCTACCTCTCGCCTATCTTTCACCAATCTTGCGGCAGGCAATTATACGCTGGTAACGATGGGCTATAATGGTGCCATTGGCTCCGTTTCCGATATTTCCGACCTTGCAAATATGGACTTGGCAGAAGGCATCGACTATGTTCGTAGTACTGCCACGGTGCGTGATGGTATCATTACTGCAGTTAATGTCACCTCAGTACCAGAACTTGATGCTTCGAAATTTGAATATACAGGCGAAAACACTTCCTTCTTGCCTAATAAAACCCAGATGGTAATTAGCAACTTTATTACTATCACGACCCGACTGGATTTCAAGGAGCAATATGCAGACCAGATTCATAATGCAAAGATTATTGTTGACATTCCTGACGGATGTGAATACATAGCCAAGTCTGCTGTGATAGGAAATAAACCGCTTGCACATTCATTGGATGGCAACCGCCTGACAATTTCTCTTGATGAAGAAGATTTAGACCAGCGTGTTCGTTTCTGTCTGTATCCTACTACTGGCGGAACATTCCTCACTTCGTCTATTGCAGAATTTGACTATAAGGGAACAAAGACACAGCCTTTAGGACAAGTCCGGTTCGAGGCTACCACAGGTGAACTCTATGTCCCCTCAACAGCAAGAACGAAAGAAATCACAGTGGGTGGAATTGGTGTGCCAAAAGCTGATGTCGAAGTTTATGACAATGAGGCCCTGATAGGAACTACTAAGAGCTTAGGTAATGGCAAGTGGAGTCTGAAATGCGAACTGAATAATGCCTATAATCTATCTACTCACAGTATTTATGTAAAATATCGTGGTGATGGAAATGTTGCGGGTGTTACAGAAGCAAAAGACTGTTTCTATGACATCAACGCCATTGTACCTAAGACGGTGACTATGATAAATACTGCTCACCCTGCTGGCAACCTCACACCCAAGGTTTATGAAAATGTTTTCGATTATGAAACAGTCATAGATTTACATAACAACTATCTTTATTGGCCGAACTACCCTGACTTTACATTCTTAATAGATTTGAGTGAAAATGATACTACAAAGGTTTCTGATGTTACCCTTACCGTGTATACAACAGATGGTGACAAACGTAAACTTCCTGCTATATATGATGGTAATAGAAATCGCTTTGTGGCTACGGGGTCATTTGATATGTATTGCTTGCCAGTGAATGTAAGTGTTGAATATGACTCAAAAACAGAAATACTCGTTGATAATCATGAGTTTAATGACATACAATCAGTTATGTCTAATTGTATTGATGAGTACATAACATCAAAACGACTTATAGAGAATATCTTTTCAGAAGATTTGGATCAGGAAGAACTTGAAAGATTATTATCTACCAATAATTTGAATGGTGAAGAAGTGGATGCTCTTTATACATTAAACCAGATTAATGAGATGTCTGTAGATGAGTTGAATTATATGATATCAGAATATGACAATGCCTCAGAAAAAGTGCAATTGCAATTAAATAATATTTCTGATGCTATAGAAATGATATTCACTTATGAAAAGTATGCTAAATTTGATTTAGGGGACAATAAGGGTTTAGAAATAAAAAATTGTGATGGTATTACAGAAGAATTGTTATTGGCAAGAGGCTTTGAAAAGTTACTTTCTACGGATGGTAATTATATCTATTTGTTATCATCAGATAATGAATCTGAAATGGTTAATTTTTCTCATAACATCTATATTATTGTTAATGGTAGTGTATCCTCAATTGCATTTTCAAAACATCGTGCTCCAGGTGATACATTTAATAAAATAATTCAAGATATTAATTATTGGTTTGACAAGGTTCGTAACACTTATAATGATTTTGAAAAAGCTTTTAGACTGCAATTAGATGAGAAGATTGTTAACAAGTTAAATGCATCGCTTAAGGAGGCCAATAAAATATTGTCTCAAGCAACAACAAGGTTAAACATGAAAAATGTCAAGTTGCAGCGTTTAGAAAAGGAATTGTCTGGTATGAATTCATTGACATTAGAATATGCCCTTAAACAAGACGAAATTGCCAAATTCAGAAAAGAGGTGAAAGAGGCTCAAAACCTATTTAATGCAGCAAAGAAGACGCAGGCGATTACCACTAATGCACTAAAAGCAGTAAAACCTTTATACACATTTTTGACAAAGGCAAATCCTGCGATAAGATACGCTTCTGCAGTGAATGACGGACTGAATTTGATAAAAGACTATCAACGACTATATGCCTCTATACCCGAGAAATGTCCTAATAGCAATGTAGATGCGAATTGGATTCGTAATATGTGTATAAGTCGCGCGACAGCTTCCGGAGCCACATTAATGGCAAAAATTGGTACTGAGGCTGCAATGGATATGTCTATTGGAACGGAAATATTAGGTACTGCTGTGACTGGTGGTGCATCAGCAGTCTTGGCAGCTGCAACAATTGCTGGTAAGTTCATTGTAGGTCTTGCGTTTGATTTCGCTTTCACCAAAGCTGATGAATGGTCAAGGAAGGGAGTAGAAAATGAAATTAAAAACTGTAAAAAGAAAGAAAAAGATGATGATAAGGACAAAAATCCAGAAACAGATAATAAAAATGGAGATATTGACCCATCAGGATTCGTCTATGAGGCCGTTCCTACTAACCGTATAGAGGGTGTTAAAGCTACCATCTATTACAGCGAATTTGACGATGGCGCATATCAAACTCAATGGGATGCCGCTGAGTTTGGTCAGATAAATCCTCAAATTACAGATGAATCAGGTCTCTATGCTTGGGATGTCCCACAGGGATTCTGGAAAGTAATCTTTGAGAAAGATGGCTATGAGACCACTCAGACTGAATGGCTGCCTGTGCCTCCTCCACAATTGGAAGTGAACATTCCAATGTCTCAGGCTGTTGCACCGTATGTAGAGAACGCAACAGGTGCGGAGAGCGGTATTACACTTGACTTTAGCAAGTATATGAAGCCCAACACGCTGACAAAGAGCAAGCGTGTGACGGTAACCGTTAATGGCAAGAATGCAGGCGGTGATGTTGAGTTGTTGAATGCAGAAGAGAATCCTTTCAACCATGAGGAATATGTATCGAAGATTAAGTTTGTTCCAAATACTTCGTTCAAGACAACCGATGAAGTAATCATCACTGTGAAGAAGGAAGTGGAAAGTTATGCAGGTAAGGAGATGACCGAGGACTTTGTACAGCGTGTGAAGATAGAATCGGAAATCAAAGAAATCGCTTGCGATTCCGTGATGGCTGTTGATTACCAAGGCACAGGTGTCTTGGAGGTGTCTGTCCTTCCTGCTGCTGCCGCCAAGGGTAAAACGATACAAGTGGCATCCACCTCTACAATGATTGCCTCTACCGATGCACAGAGCGTGACGCTTAATGACGAAGGCAAAGCCCGCATCGTGGTATCCGGCGAACTGCCCGGCAACGCCTCACTCCATCTGTCAATGCCTGAGGCTGGAAAGGAGAAGTACGTGACAGTAAATGTGGTAACGAAAGAAGAAGAGGTGGTGAAGACTCCGAAAGCCTCGAAACTTTCTGGTAGTGAATTCGAAAACAGCTATATGTTGTCATTGACCTGTGCTACCAAGGGTGCTACCATCTATTACACTATTGACGGTTCTTGTCCCTGTGATGAGCAGACCCGCAAGAAGTACACAGGCCCTATCACCCTGCCAGAAGGCCAAGTCACGTTGCAGGCCATCGCTGTTCGTGAAGGTATGACAGATAGTGACATCGCCACATACAATTACACGGTGACTAAAGATGCTTCAGGCATTAAAGTCATAGAAGAAAGTCGTGACTTTGAAGCCGACTATCAAGATGGAACCATTGTAATAACTGGAGCCAAGGGCGCAATCTGTCACATCTACGATCTACAAGGTCGCGAACTTGCCATCCGTTCGCACATCGGCAATCAAGCAAGGATCAATGTGCCAAAGACTGATATATATGTTATTAGTATAACATTCGCTAACGAACAAACCGTTGTTCATAAGATAATGGCGAAGTAAAATCAGTATCTGTTCCAAATTAAGGGTAACTATTCAGCGATTAAGTCAAGACACTCATCGGCTGTGTCATGACTTAATCGCTGAATAGTTACAAATTTTTACTTAAAGGTGAAAGAATGAAAATAAACAATAAAGGTGATATTTATTAATCCTTCAAAGACACAGGAAATACGGCAGATATCACCTATAAGTTAAGAACCTCCCAGCTGATAGCCGTCTGTCGTGACGTCATCAGCTATTACCAGGGCGATCCCACCCGCCAGGAACAACTGTTCCGCGACCTCGTCGCCCTCCTCCGCAAAGAAATCCTCCCCCCACCATAAGGGTAGGGGGGATAATAAGTCGAAATGGGGGAGCTTTCCCCTTGGGTTAGATGCTCCAGGACATGCCCTCTGTAAATCTTTGGGAAAAATCGTCGTATGCTTTATCCTTTTCGCTGATACCGCAATCCCGTGCAGTATCTTTCCAATTCTTCATGTTCTGCGTA
>CADCDY010000041.1 GCA_902800245.1 uncultured Prevotellaceae bacterium | reverse complement strand
GTAAGTCTTTCAAAGAACTCTTTTTGGGGTCGCTTTTCGGGACTCTCCCTCAAAGCGGATGCAAAGGTACGACTTTTTTCCGAACTAACAAACTTTTTCAAAGAAAAAATTCAATTATTATGCAAAAAAGATTGGAGACTTGATTCGTGTCAACCTGCTATACGATTACACATTATTTAATATATAATATTGTGCGCACGAACAGTAACGAACATATTCGCTCGACCAGAGTTATCGAAACAGCGATAAAACTGCAATAGGCAAAAACAGCGATAAACAATAAAATGCAAAAAAAAGATGCATATTTGTTTGGTTATATGCAGAAAAATGTATAATTTTGCAGCCGATTTGAATAAATATACCGGCGATGAAAGTTAAAAACGACCGCTTAGAAGCCCTACGGATGATTATTTCAAGCCAAGAACTTGGTAGTCAGGACGAGTTGTTGGATGCCCTAAAAAAAGAGGGGTTTCAGTTAACTCAAGCCACACTAAGTCGCGATTTGAAACAGCTGAAGGTTGCCAAAGCAGCCTCCATGCGAGGCAATTATGTATACGTATTGCCTAACGACGCAAGTGCCAGGCTTCCTTAGCATTCATTTCTCTGGCAATATGGGCGTCATTAAGACGCGTCCAGGCTATGCCAGTTCGATAGCTTACAACATAGACAACAGTCATATTAACGAAATATTAGGTACGATTGCTGGCGACGACACTATTTTTATCGTTATCAAGCAAGGGGTAACGGAGGAAGAAGTGGTTGAAGCTTTAAGCAAAGTGGTGCCGAATATGAGGTAATTCTTCCAGTTCATAGTTCATAGTTAAGAGTTCATAGTTAAAATGGAACAAAATAAGAATATAGAGGTATTTGTGGCAGGTCCTGAACATGAAATTTACGTAGACACCATCCTGCAGACCATTGCCGATGCTGCCAAAGTACGTGGAACGGGTATTGCCAAGCGTACACACGAGTACCTGGCCACGAAGATGAAAGAGGCCAAGGCCGTGATAGCTCTCAGTGGTGACACATTTGCCGGTTTCAGCTATATTGAAACGTGGGGCAACAAACAATATGTGACGACCTCTGGTCTGATAGTCCATCCCGACTTTCGCGGACTGGGTGTGGCGAAGAAGATCAAGGACATGACGTTCTCGCTGGCCCGCACCCGTTGGCCGCACGCCAAGATTTTCTCTTTGACCAGCGGTGCTGCCGTAATGAAGATGAACACGGAATTGGGATATCAGCCCGTGACCTTTGCCGACCTGACCGACGACGAAGCCTTCTGGCGCGGTTGCGAGGGTTGCGTAAACGTCGACGTGCTTCACCGTACAGGCCGCAAATACTGCATCTGCACGGCGATGCTCTACGACCCCGAGGAACACCTGCCCGCCAAGATTCCTGAAGAAGTCTTAGAGCGAATCAAACAGTTAGATGAGAAATAACAAAGCAAATTAAACGAATAATAATATGAGCAAGAAGAAAGTAGTAGTAGCCTTCAGTGGTGGATTGGACACCAGCTACAACGTGATGTATCTGACCAAGGAGTTAGGTTATGAGGTTTATGCCGCCTGTGCAAATACGGGTGGCTTCTCGGCCGAACAACTCAAAAGAAACGAAGAGAACGCCTACAAGTTGGGTGCCGTGAAATACGTGACGCTCGACGTGACGCAGGAGTATTACGAGAAGTCGCTGAAGTACATGATTTTTGGCAACGTGCTGCGAAATAACTGCTACCCGATATCGGTCAGTAGTGAGCGTATCTTCCAAGCCATCGCCATTGCGCGTTATGCCAAGGAGATTGGTGCCGACGCCATTGCCCACGGAAGCACAGGTGCCGGTAACGATCAGATCCGTTTCGACATGACGTTCCTCGTGATGGCTCCCGGTGTGGAGATTATCACGCTCACCCGCGACCGAAACCTGACACGTAAGGAAGAGGTGGACTACCTGAACGCCAACGGCTATTTCGCTGACTTCACCAAGTTGAAGTACTCGTATAATGTCGGCATCTGGGGCACAAGCATCTGTGGTGGCGAACTGCTCGACCCCACACAGGGACTGCCCGAAGAAGCTTATCTGAAACACGTCACCAACCCCGAAAAGGAATCGCTGCTAAAAATTCAGTTCGAGAAGGGTGAGATTGTGGCTGTCAACGGTGAGAAGTTCGATGATCATATCAAAGCCATCCAGAAGATTGAGGAGATTGGCGCTTCTTACGCCATCGGCCGTGATGCCAACGTCGGCGACACCATCATTGGCATCAAGGGTCGCGTAGGCTTTGAGGCCGCAGCACCAAAGCTGATTATCGAGGCACACCGTCTGCTGGAGAAGTCGACGCTGTCGAAGTGGCAGCAGTACTGGAAGGACCAAGTAGCCAATTGGTATGGCATGTTCCTGCACGAGAGCCAGTATCTCGAGCCCGTCATGCCCGACATCGAGGCTATGCTCACAAGCAGCCAGCGCAACGTCACGGGTACTGCTATTCTAAAGCTCCGCCCTTACGGTTTCGAAACAGTGGGCATTGATTCTGTCAATGACCTAACAAAATCAAAACTTGGCGAATATGGTGAGACCCAGACGGGTTGGACTGCCGACGAGGCCAAGGGTTTCATCAAAGTCAGCTCTACCCCACTCCGCGTTTACTACGGCATTCATAAGGACGAGAAGCGCTGATTTATTCGACCACGGATTTAACGGATTACACGGATGATAAAAATAGGAATATTAGGTGCGGCAGGCTATACGGGCGGAGAACTGATTCGCCTGCTGCTGAACCATCCCGAGGCAGAGATTGTCTTTGCCAATTCAGAAAGCAATGCTGGCAATCTGGTGAGCGACGTACATGAGGGGCTCATCGGAGAAACCGAACTGAAGTTTACCGACGCGATGCCCTTCGACGAAGTCGACGTTGTCTTCTTCTGCTTCGGTCACGGCAAGAGCGAGGCATTCCTCAAGGAACACACCATCCCTGCTAACGTCAAGATTATCGACCTCGCACAGGACTTCCGCATCAAGGGCAACCACGACTATGTCTACGGCCTGCCAGAAATCAACAAAGAGGACATCCAGAAAGCGCAGCATGTGGCCAACCCCGGTTGTTTTGCCACCGCCATCCAGCTCGGATTGTTGCCTGCCGCTAACCTCAACCTGCTGAAATACGACGTCAGCGTAAATGCCATCACGGGCTCTACGGGAGCTGGACAGAAGCCCGGTGCCACAACCCATTTTTCCTGGCGCAATAACAACCTCAGCATCTACAAGCCCTTTACCCACCAGCATCTGGCCGAGATACGTCAGTCGCTGGCACAAGTGCAGGGCCATTTGGACGTCGACATCGACTTCATCCCCTATCGCGGCGATTTCGCCCGCGGCATCTTCTGCACAGAGGTCATCCGCACGAAGGCCCCTGCCGACGAAGTCATCCAGGCCTACAAGGACTTTTATGCCGACGCCGCCTTCACCCACTACTCCGACAAACCGTTAGACCTCAAGCAAGTGGTGAACACCAACAAGTGTCTCGTCCACATCGACGCCTTCGACAACAAGTTGCTCGTCACCTCCTGCATCGACAACCTCTTGAAGGGTGCCGTGGGCCAAGCCGTTCAGAATATGAATCTGATGTTCGGCATCGACGAGACCGCTGGTCTACGCCTGAAAGCCTCAGCATTCTAAGAAAAGTCACCGTGCAAAGCCCGGCTGAGGACACCCAAAAACTGAAATCGTCCGACAAATTCCGAATTTGTCGGGCTTTTTTTCGCTATTGCTTGTTTATCTGGCGTCTTTTGCCTACCTTTGTAGCCAACAAACGAGAAATGCCCAAAAAGTATGAGACAGCGCATTTACCTTATTCTATTATTCATAGCCCTGCTGATGACTTCAAAGTCGGCAGCCGATGGCGTTGATAAGGTGAATTGTCCTGTCATCAGGATTGAGGCAGAACGGTTGCCCGACATGAACGTTCCCCGCAGTGGCCACTCGGCCATTCTGGTGAATGGCGAAGTGACGGTATTGGGCGGTCATACCTCCGGTTTTGTACTGACCCCAACGGCAGAGTTTCTGAAAGACGGCGAATGGCACCAGTTGCAAACCGTCTATAACCACGACGGCGGTATTTCGATCGTGATGAAGTCCGGCAAGGTGCTGTTGGCAGGTGGTTTCAAGGATAATCTCGGCATCGGCCAGAGTTACGAGGTGGAGCTATACGACCCCGTAAACCATCAGTTCAATGGTTTTGGTTGTCTCGACAAGAAGCGCGTTTCCGGCGCCGCTGTAGAACTCGACAGCGGACGCGTGATGATTGCCGGCAACTGGTATGCCGACGACGCCATCGAGATGTTCGACGGCAGGGCGACGTTCTCGCATGTCAAGTCTGTCGCCCAGACGCGCAGCCTGCCTCACGTGTTCCGCACCTCAAATGGCAACGCATTAATCGTGGCAGGCTACGATTTCCACGGCAATCCCATCGACACCATCGTCATCGACAGGCTGTATGGCGAGCCATTCCGCAACGAATTATTTGAAAATTGGAAACCTCTACGATACGACCTCGTACAACATAGCGACGACAGTTTCATCGGCGACGAGGCGAAGGGCCTGTTCCGTTACCTGATGCCCGTAGAAAATAAGGACGGCCAGCTGGCTATCATTGATGTACGCGACACCATATTCACTCCCTTGCCCACTTCAACGCCCGTCCCGATGAAGAGCCAGTGGGGAACCATCAGATACACCACGCCCGTCTATGCCGACCGTCAGCACCAACGCGGCTACGTAGTCGGTTTCGACGCGACTAGCCGTCTGTACGTGCTCTGTGTTGATTATTCCAAGACGCCAGCGCCCCTGACTCTCTATCATACCGACCCGCTACCCGAGGCCGGCATGGTGACCATCCCCGTACTGACCACCGAAGGCAATCTGATGTTGACAGGCGGTGTGGGTGTAGAACCGAACAGCAATTTCTCGCCATCGGCCTCCGTTTGGCTCTTGCGTTTCAACGACGACGGTTCAACGGCGTCGTCAGTTCTCAACGGCTGGCTCTTGTGGTCGTTGGCTGTTGTGTTGCTCGTGGCCGTTGCTTTTGCCTATGTATTGAAGCACAGAAGACCGCATCCGCAGTCCGAACCAGAAGAGCAATCAGATTCGGCTGCAAAGGTGATTACAACGCCACACTCCCAAAGAGAAAACGAACAATTGATGCACCGCATCTGTGACCTGATGGATGGTCAGCAACTCTACCTTCAACAAGGCCTCAAAGTCTCCGACATTGCGTCAGCCCTCGACACCAACATCCGCTACATTTCCGATTGCATAAGAGCGGAACGAGGCTGTTCCTTGACGCAGTTCGTCAACGAATATCGCCTAGAACACGCCAAGCGTCTATTGCTCGACCATCCGGAAATGAAAATCTCCTCTGTGGCCATCGAGTCTGGCTTCACCAACGACAAAGCCATGACCCGCTATTTCAAGGAACATACCGGCATGACGCCCACAGAATGGAAAGTCACCCCACAAAACAACCCCCAAAATCCGTAATCGTCCGACAAATTACGAAAATGTCGGACGATAATTGTATATAAACGTTCCTTTGTCTTCTTTTTTCGCTATCTTTGCCACACATTTTACTAACTTAACAAACATTATAATTATGAGAAGATCATTACTTTTATCTGTTGCGACGCTCATGGCCATAACCGCTGGAGCACAAGGTTTAGAGTACGCCTATGACAATGCAACGATGACGGCAAAGGTGACGTATCGTATGAAACAATTAGGCGACGGCACATGGGAGCGAATCAAAGGAGGGTATCACGGAGACATCGTCATTCCAGAGCAGGTATCGGGCTATACTGTTACTGGCGTTGGCGAGCTGGCTTTCGACCAATGCTATGAAGTCTCGTCCGTTAAGTTCCCTAACACGATGAAGGCGATTGAGGAACGTGCTTTTTGTGGCTGTAAGATTTTGAAGGAAGTGATTATTCCTGCCAGCGTTGACACCATCTACAACAATGCCTTTGACGGTTGCGAAGCTTTGGAGAAAGTTGTCTTTGAAGATGGCGAGAACCTGCTAAAACTTGGCGTCGGCAGTTCATCGGCAGAGTCGGGCATGTTTTCCTTCCAGCCTGTAAAATCCGTCTACATCGGCCGTCCTTACCGCTATCCGAAACAGAAGGACTGGGGTTGGTACATTTATTATGACTTGAGCGCCTTTGGACGCTGCGAGACACTGGAGGAGGTTACATTCGGACCTCATGTTAAAGAAATCCAGCCTTGCGAGTTTATACTTACGCCAGCACTTAAAACCGTCACAATAAACGGAACTATCACAACTCTAGCCACAAAGGCCTTCTACAAATGTGGGAGTCTCAAGTCCATTAATCTACCAGAGGGACTCTCGACGATAGGCGTCAGAGCGTTTGAATATTGCAAATCGCTTGAAAACATTGAATTCCCGCCTACCTTGACACTGATTGACGAATTTGCGTTTGGAAGTTGTGAGGGATTACAGAAACTTGTCATTCCTGCCAGTGTGGGTTCCTTAAGTCTGGCTTCGTTTACGGCATGCACATCCGTAAAAGAAGTTACTCTCGAAGATAGTCCCTACGAACTTACTTTGCCATATGGAAGTGATGGGGGAAGTGACGGTTTCTTCACCAGAATGCCTTTGGAGAAAGCTTATATCGGGCGGCCCTACAGTCATCCTGAGACAGGCTGGGGCGGCTACAGGACAGGTGCTTTCACTCGCTGTGCCAACCTTAAGGAAGTCCGGTTTGGTAATTACGTAACAAAGATCTTGAACGGAGATTTTATGGAATTACATAAATTACAGACGGTTGTTCTTCCTAAATCGTTAGAATCTATTGGCGAATTTGGATTCACCGCATGCGAAAACCTGAGTGCCATTACTTGTCTTGCAACGACTCCGCCCGTTTGTAGCAACTATGTATTCTCCAATACAGATAAACAAACCTGCATGTTATACGTGCCAGGTGAAAGCATCGATTCATACAAGACAGCAAACGTATGGAAGGAATTCTTCAACATAGAAGATGGCATTCACAGTGTTACGACAGATGCAGTGTTCAAGGACGGCAACTTCTACGACCTGCAAGGGCGCAAAGTAAACAGCCCGACTATTGGCAAAGGCCTGTATATCAACAACGGCAAGAAGATCATCGTTCGCTAAGACACTAAATGACCCAAGCCGGAAATTGAACCTCACCCGGCAGTTGAAGGGGAAGAGTGCCGTGCAAACAGGGGTTTTGCAGGGATGTAGCAGGGAGCGAATGCCTATGTAAGCGGATTCGGGCGGCCGCCCGCATTAATGTGGGCGGCCGTGCTTATTATTGCGGGCGGGAGGCCGAATTGATGCGGGCGGCCGCCCGCAACCGATTTTTACACCTTTAGAAAGAGCCGGAAAAATGGCGCCGTCCATTACTTCCGGAGTATTTGAAAATACTTTCGGAGTATCTGAAAATAGTCCCGGAATAATTCAAATTACTCTTAGAGTAATTGAAAATACTAAAACTATCTGCAAAAAAACGGGGAAAGATGCCGATTTCTCGTTTTTTTGCACTATCTTTGCAGGCTGTAATGTATTACCCAGAACAATGAAGAGTATGAGAAAGAGCATTTTCACCCTGGCCGTGATGTTAATAGCGGCACTGTTTGTAACCACGTCTTGCGGAAACAAGAGTCAGAAACAGGCTCAAGAGGAAACTCAGGCAGGACAAGTGAATAACTTCCGCATCAAGCGCGGCACCAACATCAGCCACTGGCTGTCGCAGTCGGAACAGCGCGGTGAGGCACGTCGTCTGCACATACAGGAGGATGACTTTGCCCGCCTGAAGGAGCTGGGCTTCGACTTTGTGCGCATACCCATCGACGAGGTGCAGTTCTGGGACGAGGACGGCAAGCAGCTGCCCGAGGCATGGGGACTGCTGAACAATGCACTCGACTGGGCTCGCAAGTACGACTTGAGAGCCATCGTCGACCTGCACATCATCCGCTCGCACTACTTCAATGCCGTGAACGAGGCTGGTCAGGCTGCCAACACGCTGTTTACGTCAGAGGAAGCGCAGGAAGGTCTGCTGAACCTGTGGCGTCAGTTGTCGGACACGCTGAAGAACCGCAGCAACGACTGGGTGGCCTACGAATTCATGAACGAGCCCGTGGCCGACGAGCACGAGCAGTGGAACGCCCTTGTGGCAAAGGTTCACAAGGCCCTGCGCGAATTAGAACCCCAGCGTACGCTCGTCATCGGTTCGAACCGTTGGCAGGGACACGAGACGATGAAGTATCTGAAGGTGCCCGAGGGCGACAAGAACATCATCCTGTCGTTCCACTACTACAACCCCATGCTGCTGACGCACTACGGTGCATGGTGGTCGCCGCTGTGTGCTGCCTACAAGGGTAAGGTGAACTATCCCGGTGTGCTCGTGTCGAAGGAAGACTACGATGCCGCTCCCGATGCCATCAAGGCTGAGCTGAAGCCATATACCGAAGAAGTGTGGAACATCGACAAGATTCGCGAGCAGTTCAAGGATGCCATCGAGGCTGCAAAGAAATACGACCTGCAGTTGTTCTGCGGCGAGTGGGGCGTCTATGAGCCCGTTGACCGCGAGCTGGCCTACAAGTGGTATCGCGACGTGCTGACCGTCTTCGACGAGTTCAACATTGCATGGACCACATGGTGTTACGACGCCGACTTCGGCTTCTGGGACCAGCAGCGTCACACATTCAAGGACCGCCCGTTGGTTGAACTCCTGATGAGCGGCAAGAAACTGGGAGAATAAAAAGGAAATAGAACTAGACTGAATATGAAACTATTTGACGTATATCCCCTGTTCGACGTGAACATCGTTAAAGGCAGGGGCTGTAAGGTTTGGGACGACAAAGGTCAGGAGTATCTTGACCTCTACGGCGGTCACGCCGTGATCAGCATCGGCCATTCGCATCCGCACTATATCAATAAGGTGACGGAGCAATTGGGGAAGATTGGGTTTTACTCGAACTCAGTAATTAACAAACTACAGGTAGAGCTGGCAGAGCGCCTGGGCAAGATCAGCGGTTATGACGACTACCAGCTGTTCTTAATCAACAGCGGTGCAGAGGCCAACGAGAATGCGCTGAAACTGGCATCGTTTAAGAATCCGCAGGCCACGCGCATCCTGTCGTGTGAGCATTCGTTCCACGGACGTACGTCGCTGGCCGTCGAGGTGACCAACAATCCGAAGATTGTGGCTCCGCTGAACGACAACCACCACGTGCGGTTCCTGCCGTTGAACGACATTGAGCCGTGGGTGCGCGAGATGTCGCGCGGAGGCGTCGTTGCAGTCATCCTCGAGTGCATTCAGGGTGTCGGTGGCATCCAGATGGCCACGCCGAAGTTCGCTCAGGACTTGGCATACGCCTGCAAACGTTTTGGCGTGACGCTGATTTGCGACGAGATACAATGCGGCTACGGACGTAGCGGTAAGTTCTTCGCCCACCAGTGGCTCGGCATCAAGCCCGACATCATCACCGTGGCGAAAGGTATTGCCAACGGATTCCCCATGGGTGCCGTGCTTATTTCGCCCGACTTCGAGCCCGTCTACGGACAGCTGGGCACGACGTTCGGTGGCAATCATCTGGCTTGTGCTGCAGCACTCGCCGTGCTCGATGTGTACGAACAGGAACACATCGTCGAGAATGCTCACGAAACAGGCGAATACCTTATTACACAGCTGAAGGAACTTCAAAAGGCACAACCCCACATCAAGGACGTGCGCGGTCGCGGCCTGATGATTGGCATCGACCTCGACATTCCGCACAAAGACGTGCGCCAGCCGCTGATTTATCAGGAGCACTGCTTCACGGGATGTGCCGGACAAAACATTCTGCGCCTGTTGCCACCGCTGTGTCTAACGAAGGCCGAGGCCGACGAGTTTATTGAGAAATTAAAGAAGGTTTTTAATTCGTTATAACGGAATAACGGGATAACGTAATAACGAAATAACGTCAAAAAAAAGATGAAAATATCAGTAATCGGAGCCGGTGCCATGGGTGGCGCCATCGTTGAAGGGCTCATCAAGGGAGACTACATCCAAAACGAGGACATCTGCGTGAGCGACCCCGTGCGCGCAACACGCGACAAGTTTGCCGACATGGGCGTGACGGCAACGCCGAGCAACCAGTTGGCAGCACAGGGTGCCGACATCGTATGCGTGGTTGTCAAGCCCTGGCTCGTGGAGCAGGTGCTGACTGGCATTCGCGACGTGATGGATTACGACCAGCAGACACTCGTCGTGGTGGCTGCAGGCGTCAAGTCGGAGAACATCAAACAGTGGATGACGAAAGAAGGGAAGATGATTCCGACGTACCTCGTCATTCCGAACATCGCCATTGCACAACTGGCGTCGATGACGTTCATCGTGCCGGCTATTGCCACGACACAGCAACATACGGATCAGGTGGTGAAGTTGTTCGAGAGCATGGGCAAGACTATTATCACCGACGAGCAGCATCTGGGTGCCGGTACGACATTGGCATCGTGCGGTATCGCCTATGCCATGCGCTATATCCGTGCTGCGGCAGAGGGCGGCGTAGAGTTGGGCTTTAAGGCTGACGACGCGAAAGCTATCGTGATGCAGACGATGAAGGGTGCCGTAGAGCTGCTGGAGGCAACGGGCCTGCACCCTGAGGCTGCCATCGACCTGGTAACGACGCCAGGCGGTGTGACTATCAAGGGACTGAACGAGATGGAGCATGCCGGATTCACGTCAAGTGTTATTCGCGGGCTGAAAGCTGGAGCAAAATAATAATAGAATAGATTATGGACGAACAATTGAAACAAATAGGCGAGCGACTGCGCGGATTGCGCGACGTGCTCGACATCCCCGTGAGCGAGATGGCCGAAACCATCGGTATCAGCGCTGACAAGTATGAAAAGATTGAGGCTGGTGAGTTGGACATCACCATCTCGAACCTGATGAAAATCGCGAAGAAGTACGGTGTGTCGACGGAGGAACTGATATTCGCCGAGGCACCACACATGAAATCGTACTACGTGACGCGCAAGGGGCAGGGCATGAGCATCGAACGCACGAAGGCCTACAAATATCAAAGCCTTGTGGGCGGTTTCGTCAACCACAAGGCCGACGTGTTCATCGTCACCGTCGAGCCGAAGCCCGGTGCCCGCACCATCTATAAGAACACCCACCCCGGACAGGAGTTCAACATGGTGTTGGAAGGCAGCATGGAGCTCTACATCGGTGGCAAGACCATCATCCTTGAGGAAGGTGACAGCATCTATTTCGACTCCACCAAGCCCCACGGCATGCTGGCCGTCGGCGACAAGGCCGTCAAGTTCTTAGCGTTTACAGTAGAATAGTCGTAATAACGGCATAACGGAATAACGTTATAACGAAAGAAGAAAAAAATGATAGAAAGATTTTTGAAACAGACGACGTTCACGTCTGTTGAGGATTACAACAAGAACCTGGAGTTTATCATCCCCGAGAACTTCAATTTCGCCTACGACGTGATGGATGTCTGGGCCGAAGAGAAACCCGAGGGACTGGCCATTCTGTGGACCAACGACCAGGGGGAGGAAATACGCACGACATTTGCCGAACTGAAGGAGCAAACCGATCAGGCAGCATCGTATCTGCAGACGCTGGGCATCGGCAAGAACGACCCCGTGATGCTCATCCTGAAGCGTCATTACGAGTGGTGGGTCATCATGCTTGCACTGTGTAAGATCGGCGCCATCGTCATTCCCGCAACACACATGCTGACCAAGCACGACTACGTCTATCGCAACACGCGGGCATCGGTAAAGGCCATCATCTGCGCCGACGACGATTATATTATCGGTCAAATCAAGCTGGCCCAGCCCGAGAGTCCGACGGTGAAACAATATATCACATTACGCGACGAAGAAGGTTTCCGTAACTGGAGAAAGGAATGGAGGGAGGCACCGAAGTTCCAGCGTCCCGCCTTCGTCAACGAAAACGACGACACGATGCTGATGTACTTCACCAGCGGCACGAGCGGTGAGCCAAAGATGGTGGCACACGACTACCTATATGCCATGGGCCATCTGTCGACGGGCGTCTTCTGGCACAATCTCCACGAGGGTTCGCTGCACCTCACCGTAGCTGATACGGGCTGGGGCAAAGCCGTCTGGGGTAAGTTCTACGGACAGTGGTTTGCCGGTGCAACGGTGTTCGTTTACGACCACGAGAAATTCAATGCCGACAATCTGCTGCGTCAGATTGAGAAATATCGCGTGACGTCATTCTGCGCGCCTCCGACCATCTATCGCTTCATGATTCGCGAGGACCTTTCGAAGTACGACCTGTCGTCACTCGAATACTGCTGCACGGCCGGTGAGGCACTGAATCCCGCCGTGTTTGACAAGCTGAAGGAAAAGACCGGTCTCAACATCATGGAAGGTTTCGGACAGACCGAGACCACGATGACCCTCGGCACTTTCCCCTGGATGACGCCGAAGCCCGGCTCGATGGGTATTCCCAACGCCCAATACAACATCGACCTGCTGCGTGCTGACGGCACGTCGTGCGAGGACGGTGAAAAGGGCGAGATTGTCATCCGCGTGGGCGACCGTAAGCCCATCGGACTCTTCAAGGGCTACTATCGTGACCTCGAGAAGACTCGCGAGGCTTGGCATGACGGCATCTACCACACTGGCGACATGGCGTGGCGCGACGAGGACGGCTACTACTGGTTTGAGGGTCGCATCGACGACGTCATCAAGTCCAGCGGCTATCGCATTGGCCCGTTCGAGGTGGAATCAGCCCTTATGACCCATCCCGCCGTCGTGGAGTGCGCTATCACGGGTGTTCCCGACGATATTCGCGGCATGGTGGTGAAGGCTACCGTCGTACTCGGCAAGGAGTGGAAGGACAAGGCTGGCGACGACCTCATCAAGGAACTCCAGCAGCATGTCAAGAAGGAGACGGCTCCCTACAAATATCCTCGTATCGTCGAGTTCGTCGACGAACTGCCGAAGACCATCAGCGGAAAGATTCGCCGTGTGGAAATCCGCAACAAGGACGCCGAGAAATAATTCAAAATTGACAATTGATAATTGACAATTGATAATTAGAGATGGCGGCGCATAATGAGTTAGGCAAGTGGGGTGAAGACACTGCGGCAGACTATCTGCAACGCAACGGCTACACCATCATTGAGCGCGACTGGAAATCAGGTCATCGCGACCTCGACGTCATCGCTCAGAACGAAGACGGCACCGTCGTGTTCGTCGAAGTGAAGACCCGTCGCAACCGCTTGTTCGGCAACCCCGAGGAAGCCGTGGACTATCGGAAACTGCGAAGTCTGCAGATGGCCATCAACCACTACATCAAGTACCGCCACATCAACGGCGACTCCCGACTGGACATCATCACCGTTGTCGGCACTGTCGGAGAAGAGCCGGAAATAGAACATATCAAGGACGTATCACTGATATAAAATGAAGAAAAGAATCGTTATCAAGATAGGCTCAAACGTGCTGACGCGCACGGACGGAAAACTGGACGTCACACGCGTGTCGTCACTCGTCGACCAGGTGGCCTCCCTACGTCGTCATGACTACGAGATCATCCTCGTGTCGTCGGGTGCCGTAGCTTGTGGACGCCGCGAACTGACAGTCGACCACTCGCTCGACAGCGTCGAACAGCGCCAGTTGTTCTCCGCCGTGGGTCAGGTGAAACTCGTCGGACTCTACTACGACCTGTTCCGCGAATTCGGCATCCACGTCGGACAAGTGCTCACGATGAAGGAGAACTTCGAGCCCGGCGAGCAATACCGCAACCAGCAAGCCTGTATGACGGTGATGCTCGAGAATGACGTGTTGCCCATCGTCAACGAAAACGACACCGTCAGCGTCACCGAGCTGATGTTCACGGATAATGACGAACTCTCCGGCCTCATCGCACAGATGATGAAGGCCGACACGCTCATCCTACTCTCCAATATCGACGGCATCTACGACGGTCATCCTGACGACCCCGCGTCGAATATTATCCCCACCGTCGAACCTGGTCGCGACCTCTCGCAATATATCAAGGAAGAGAAGAGTGCCTTCGGTCGTGGCGGCATGCATTCGAAGTACACCACCGCCCAAAAACTCCAGAAAGCCGGTGTCCGCGTCATCATCGCCAATGGCAAGCGCGAAGACATACTCCTCGACATTCTTTTAAACAATCAAAACGTACCACATACAGAATTCATTCCAAATGCAATTGACTGAAACATTCCAGCGGGTCAAGAAAGCCAGCCGCTCACTGGCCCTGCTCTCCGACGAGCAGCGTAACACCATCCTCAATGCGGTGGCCGACACCATCATCGACTTCAAGGAGCGCATCCTCGTGGCAAACAGCCAGGACTTGGCGAAGATGGATCCCAAAAATCCTTTATACGACCGTTTGCAACTCACCGAGAAACGTCTCGACGATATTGCCGGCGACATGCGTAACGTGGCCTCGTTGCCCTCGCCGCTTGGTTTCGTCACCAAGGAGAAGACGTTGCCCAACGGTTTGCGCCTGCATCGTGTCAGCGTACCCTTCGGCGTCATCGGCATGATTTACGAGGCCCGTCCTAACGTCACCTACGACGTATTCTCGCTCTGCTTCAAGAGTGGCAATGCCTGCGTGTTGAAGGGCGGAAGCGATGCCGACCTCTCCAATCAGGCTTCCGTCGAACTCATCCACGAGGTGCTCGAGCACTTCGGCGTCAATCCCGACGTCGTCACCCTGCTGCCGGCAACCCATGAGGCTACAGGTGAAATGCTCAATGCCGTGGGTTACATCGACCTCTGCATACCCCGTGGTGGACGTCGTCTCATCGACTTTGTGCGCGACACCGCACGCATTCCCGTCATCGAGACCGGTGCTGGCGTCGTCAACACCTATTTCGACAAAGACGGCGACTTGGAGATGGGCAAGAAAATCATCTGCAATGCCAAGACACGCCGCGTTTCGGTGTGTAACGCCCTCGACTGCCTCATCATCCACGAGAGCCGCTTGGGCGACCTCGTCGAACTGGTTAAGCCCCTGCTCGACCATAAAGTGTTGCTTTATGCCGACGGTCCTGCATACCAACTACTGCGCGGACAATATCCGGCAATTCTGTTGCAGCCTGCCACCGACGAGTCGTTCGGCACAGAATTCATGGACTACAAGATGTCCATCCGCACCGTTGCTTCATTGGACGAGGCACTGGCACACATCGACCAGTACGGCTCCGGACATAGCGAGGCTATCATCACCAACGACGAGGCTACGGCCCGCAAGTTCCAGGCACATGTCGATGCTGCCTGCGTCTATTGGAATGCTCCCACGTCGTTCACCGATGGCGCGCAGTTCGGCCTCGGTGCCGAGATTGGCATCTCCACCCAGAAACTCGGTCCCCGCGGTCCTATGGCACTCGAGGAAATCACCACCTACAAATGGATCATCGAAGGCGAAGGCCAAACCCGCCCATAAAAACGTATCTGATGATATTCAAGCCTCTACTGATCCTTCTCTTCTATCTATTCTGTATGCCTATACAGATGCTGGCGCAAGAGAATGTTGCAACCGCTACTATCGAGCAGTTGGAAAAAGAGATGTATCGGCTTTTCCCCACGCGAAACGCAGACGAATTCACGGACGTTACCGAACGGTTGAAAGAAGCCTCATTAAAGGCTGGCAACGAAGGACTATTCTATCGTGCATGGGCTAATCAGGCCTTTTTTATCTTTTCAAAGATCAATCGTCAAAAGGGCATGGAAATAGCCAAGGCGATGAACGAGTATTCCAAGCAGCATGACAGTAAACTCGGAATCTACTATTCATCCATAGCCAATGCCCACCAATCGAGTTCACTCAAGATGGAAGACGAGGCCCTAAAACTCTATCTGAATGCCATCCAGTACAAGCAGAAGTACCTGCCCAACATCAATGCTGCGCCAGCCTATATTGGAGCGGCTAAAGTTTACTATAACAGAAGAAACAAAGAAAAAGTTCTTGAGATGACCGACAAGGCTCTGGCTGAGCCTAACCTCATAGGTTCTAACATCGTGGATGCCTGGAGTTACCGATGCATGGCCTCCATGATACCTGAAGGAATGGATCACAAGGAAGAATTGAACAGGAATTACGAGGAATGGAAAAAGGCAAAGGAGAAATACAAATACAATTCAGCATTCAGCAGTCTCATTGAGGTGTACCATGCCCAAGTGAATAATGACTACGACAAGATGTTGGAGTTAGCAAAGGATATCAAGTCGCCACAGGAAAGATACAAAATGATGTCGCACGCCTACGAATATCTGGGAAAAACGCAAGAAGCCTTGAATTGCTTCAGGGAATACAAACGCATCAGCGATTCGCTCAACTCTGCCGAGACACGCAAGCAGATATCGGAACACTCACTTCAGCTCGATGTCATCCGTGCCGAGAACCAGACAAAAGAGTTACTGTTGCACAACCAATCGCTGAAACTGGCTCATGCCCAAGACGAACTGGAGCAGCGCCAATTAGAAGAAGAAGCCCTCAACCTGACATTGAAAAACCGCGAAATAGAACTGAGTCATGCCTCCATTAAACTGAAGAACGACAGCTTGGACCGACATGCACAACAGTTGAAATTGAGCGAGTTTCAGTCCAAACTGGAGTTGGAACAGCACAAGGAGAAGGCAGAGCGCATTGCCCTTTGGACAGCCATCGGCGTGGGATTGCTTATCATCACCTTCCTCTGCACCTATCTATACCGTCGCAGCCGCCACATGAAAGCGCTGACTGCTGCCTACGACAAGTTGGAAACAGCCTACGAGCAACTGGAAAAGACCACCGCCGCCAAGGAGCGCATTGAGAGTGAGCTGCGTATTGCCCGCGAAATCCAGATGTCGATGGTACCACATGAATTTCCCCAGCGTCCCGACTTGGATCTCTACGCCTCGATGACCCCTGCCAAGGAAGTCGGTGGCGACCTTTACGATTATCTGCTCGAAGACGACATCTTATATTTCTGTTTGGGTGATGTATCAGGAAAAGGAGTGCCAGCCTCACTATTTATGGCTCAGGCCATCCGTTTGTTCCGTGCCCTGGCAAAACAACACCAGATGCCTGCTTCCATAGCCACACGTTTAAACGATGAACTGACAGAGAAAAACGACAATGGTATGTTCGTCACCATGTTCATTGGTCAGTTAAATCTCATCACAGGACTGTTCCACTTCTGCAATGCCGGTCACAATCCCCCTGTAATCGGAGACGATGAGCAACATGGTTCGTTCCTTGAGATGGAACCGAATGCACCTATCGGTCTATGGCCGGAACTTGAGTATATCGGCGAAGAGATTGAATCCATCAAGGGGTGCCCTCTCTTCATATATTCCGACGGATTGAATGAGGCAGAGAACATGAAGCAAGAGCAGTTTGGCGATGACCACATGCTCGAAATACTACGACATACAAAATTCAAAGATGCCCGCCATGTGGTAGAAATGATGGAAGCAGAAGTGAACCGCCATCGCCAGGGCGCAGAACCTAACGACGATATGACCATCATGTGCCTTAAGGCATTGAGAATTGAAAATTGATAATTGACAATTAAATAATAAAGATATGAAGAGTTTTATCAACGTTGAAGACCTCGGCCCATTGGATAAGGCGATGGCCGAAGCATTTGAGATCAAGAACGACCGTTACAAGTATCAGCATCTGGGCAAGAACAAGACCCTCATGATGATATTCTTCAATAACTCG
>CADCDY010000040.1 GCA_902800245.1 uncultured Prevotellaceae bacterium | reverse complement strand
GTGTTATATTTAGCCATAATCGACTGCAAAGGTACAAAAAAATCATAGTTCATAGCTCTTTTTTCAACTAAAAATCGTATCTTTGCAGGCAAAACAACAAAACTATGCGAAAAATTATTGGAATCGGCGAGACCGTACTCGACATCATCTTCCGCAACGAACAACCCATTCAGGCTGTTCCTGGAGGCTCTACATTCAATGCTATCATATCGCTTAGCAGGGCTGGTGCAAGAACTAGCTTCATCAGTGAAACTGGCAACGACCGCATAGGACGGATGATTGTCAAGTTCCTGAATGATAACGGTTGTGAAGCTGGCTGTGTCAATATGTATCCAGACTCGAAATCTCCCCTGTCACTGGCGTTCTTGAACGAACAGAACGATGCGGAATATATCTTCTACAAAGACCATCCTCACGACCGTTTGGACTTTTCCTATCCCGATGTACAACCTGACGACATTGTGTTGTTTGGCTCATACTATGTACTGAATCCCGTCATCCGACCTCAAGTAAAGGGTTTTCTCGATTATGCCCACGAACGGGGAGCCATTCTCTACTACGACGTCAATTTCCGTGCTTCTCACCAACACGAAGTGATGAAACTAACACCTAACCTGTTAGAGAACTTCGAATTGGCAGACATCGTGAGAGGTTCTTCAGAAGACTTTGAAATTCTCTTCAAGAAGAGTGATGCTGAACAGGTATATCGTTCGCAGATTATGTTCTACACCAAGAAGTTCATCTGCACCCATGCAGCAGAGCCCATCCAGCTGTTTGCCGATAACGGACTGAGGAAACAATACCCCGTGGCTGAGACAGAAACAGTAAGTACCATTGGTGCTGGCGACAACTTCAACGCAGGATTCCTTTTTGGACTTCTGGTGAACAACATCACGCGTACTGACCTCGAAATGGGCCTGACCGAAGAACAATGGGACAAGGTTGTCGAGATGGGACAGAATTTCTCGGCAGAAGTATGCCGCAGTCTTTACAACTACGTCTCGCCCGAGTTCGGAGCAGAACGGAAAAAAGAACTCACAGAAGAATAACCCTCCGTGAGTTCTTTTATAATACTCCGCATTTTCTTATTTTACCACCTTGTGTGCTTCGCCGTTGCCATAAACAACGATGTTGACGCCTGACGAGAACGACTGCTGGCGTTCGCCACGGAGGTTGTAGATGGCCTTCACGTCATCGTTGCACTCTGCCTTTTTCTCGCTGATACCTGAACCAATACTGAAAATGGCCTCAATACTCATTGACTTACAGCTTGTGGGCGTTAGTACGAGTTCGTCACCGTCATAATTCTCGGTCTTTTTACTGCCTGATGCAGGTGTCGTGGTGACTTTCCAACCTGCTATGGTCTTACCCTCGGGAGCCGTAGCAGTAATTGTCAGCTGACGGTTGGGGAAGAACTTGCCGTCGAAGACGCCTTCAGAGAGTTTGATGCCATTGACAGTAACTGTTTCAGGCAACTCGGAAACCCCCTTGTTGATGGTCACAGGGAAGGCTGTGCCGAGGTTCCATTTTTTGCCAATGTGGTTATAGAAATTATTGGGGCGACCTTCTGCCCATTGCTTAGCGGCATTGAACTTGTTCTCAATTTCGCTGCGATTGTCTACAGGCCACCAGCCCCAACCTGGATTGTATTTGTCACGATGGGCAACAAATTCCTCCATAGACTCAGCCTTGATGAGGTCAATGGTCTCGCCTGTTCCTTTGCCGTTCATGAAGTCACCCATATAAACGCAGCATTTGTCGATAAACAAATCCAGAATGTCCTTGTCTTCCAGCATGTTCTTGATAAGACGGGTAGCAGGCTCTGTAAAGGCCCAGTTGTCGTTGGGATAATTGGCGGGATTATAGAGCAGGTCGATGGTATTGTAGTTATTCTGACGACCATAGAGTCCAAGTCCGAAGTCGGTATCCTTGACGATGAAACGCCAGATTTTAGGCAGGCCCGACTCTGTGTCATCGTCGTTGGGGCGCCAGAACACGATGTTGTTGCCAGGGAAGTCGATATTGCCGTAGAAGAGGTTCATAATCATGACATTCAGGTATTCGCTGACATCCATCCACTGCTCGTATTCGGCCTTGGTGTGGCCTTTCTCGCTATAGAAGGCCTTGAAGGCGTTATAGAATGTTTCATCTTCACTACCCTTGAATTCTTCGAGGAACTGGTCAACATTATCTACTTTCTCATGTGAGATTTCCACCATATCGATATCCTCCAGATCGTTGTAATTGCTGTAGATGTTGTCCTCGTTCGAACGCTCGCGGATGTTCAACATACCCATATATTCACCATTGATGTAGAGTACGGCTGAATGACCTGCCTGCCAGTCGAGATCAACGTGGCCTGCCATCGTACGCTGGATAATGAGATCGCGGAAATATAGGTCGCCGAAGTCGTTACCACCGTCGCGCAGGGAGAACGACTTGAACTCTGTGATGCCAGGTTTCTGGTCGGGGAAGAATTCATAAGAATAACGCTTGTGGTCAGGATCGAAGCGCTTGTTGGCATAGAACACCATCGACTTCAGATCATTGGCACGCGACTGTCCTCCCTGAATGCGCGTCTCACCTAGCTGGTTGAAAGCACTGTTGTCACTTCCTACTGGGAAGAACTCTATCATCACAGGACGACGCCAGTCGTGGGTTTTCTTGTCTTCCTTGCTCTTATTGTTGGCAAAAAGACCGATTTCCTTGTCGTTCAGATATTTGTCGTTGGTCTGAACAGAAAATATGGGAAGGGTGATTTCCCTTGGATGGAAGATGTACGACTGTGCCGTACTCATAGGTGACAACCAGCCGTCGCAGAACAATTTGGCGCGAATCACCTTCACCTTTGTCTTGCTGATATTGATGGGGTTCGTATATTTCGTGCTCTTACTAGTTGGCTCACTACCATCTGTCGTGTATCGAATGACAGTACCCTCAGGAGCACCAGCAGGCAGGCTCAGTTCCAATTGGAAGGCTGCATCGCCAGAGGTCACAAAGCCTTCCTTTCCGAATACGGGAGCACCCAGAATATGCTTGGCGTCGCAAATCTCACCAGTATTAGCCTTACCAGGAGTCGGTGTAACCTGATAGCCCCATTTGTCGGCACCGTCAGTCTCACGACCGAAAGCCACATCGGGAGCAGGCATCTTCTTCATGTCTGCAGGGAGACTGTCAACAGGTTCGTCATCTTTACCCTTGAAAAGATAAAGCGTACAACCCTTGCCTGACTCCAGACGGAAATCAGCATGGAGACGATTGTCCTCCTTGCCCTCCTTGTCACAATAGATAATCACGTAGCCACCAGCAGGCACTTCTTGGTCAGGCAACTGCCAAGCCTTCTTCACCTTGTTTTTGTTGCTGATCTTGTAGTCCTTTAGGTTAATGGCTGCATCTGTGGGGTTGTACAACTCTACCCACGAATCAGGAAATTCCTTGATGTCATCCATGATACACTCGACATTCGACTGCATCACTTCATTAATCTTTAACGTCTGTGCTGTGGAGCTAATGCTCAGCCCCACTAATGAAAGAAAAATCAAATACTTTTTCATTGCTAGATAGGTCTATAATTTATTAAATTCTCGATTCATCAATGAGTAGAACGCTTGCGCATTCTGCAAAAGTTGTGCAAAGGTACGAATAAGCAAGCGGAATGCCAAACAAAATTTGAGCATTTTCAATTGAAAATACTCCTAACGTAACAAACGAAGAATAATCTGTTACAATAACTGTAGGGCGCGTTGGAGAATGTCGTTGGTCTCGCCCATGATGGTAAAGTATTCGTTCATTTCCCAGAGGTCGCGAGCGATGAGTGCTTTCAGCTGGAGGCGCAGATAGGGTAAGGTGCGCTGAAGCTCTTCGTCGTCTTTGGGCTTGATGTTCTGCTTCTCAGCCTCAGCCATGATTCCATCAATGACACTCTGTGGTACTTCGAAACGCTGACGATAGTCGTCAAAGGTCTTGTAGTCCCGATGCAACTGTTTGCGGTGTTGGTCGACGTAGCGCAGATTGGCGTTGATGACGAGCGATTTAGCAGACAGTTCCCGATGGAATCGCGTATATTTGGTTGTATCGAGGGGTACGAACTCGTCGGGCATGATGCCTCCGCCACCATAGACGACACGATGCTCCTTCAATGTATAGTATTTCAGTGAGTCGGCAAAATGAACGCTGTCAGCACTCATCAACTCCCCACTCTTCAAACGGTGAAGCATATCCTCAGCATAATCCTTCTGCTTGCCCTTTTCGTAAGGTTTCTGGATACAGCGACCAGAAGGCGTATAGTAATGAGCAATGGTCAGGCGAAGCATGGAACCATCTGGCAGGTCGATAGGTCGCTGGACGAGACCCTTGCCAAAGGTACGACGTCCGACGACAATGCCTCGGTCATGGTCCTGAATGGCTCCAGAGACAATCTCAGCAGCAGATGCCGTATAACTGTCGACCAAAACAATGACCTTGCCTTTGGTGAACAGTCCCTCACCCTTGGCCTTGTATTCGGTTCGCTGAGTCCGACGCCCGTTGGTATACACGATAAGATCGCCAGCCTGCAGGAACTCCTCCGCAATCTTCACAGCAGTTTGGAGATAGCCTCCGCCATTCTCCTGCAAATCAAGAATGAGTGACTCCATACCCTCACTCGTTAATTTCTTCATACTTTCGACGAACTCATCGTGCGTTGCAGCACCAAAACTTCCAATACGGATATAGCCCACCTTGGGGCGAACCATATAAGCGGCATCAATGGTATGGATGGGTATCTTGTCGCGAATGACGTTAAACGTCAGCGTATCCTTTATGCCTCGACGGACAATGGCCAATACGACTTGCGTTCCCTTAGGGCCACGCAGGCGTTTCATAATCTCTTCCTTGGGCATTTTTACACCTGCGATAATGGTATCGTTGACCTTGACAATACGGTCACCAGCAATGATGCCCACCTTTTCGGAAGGTCCGTTGGTGACAGGCTGGATGACGAGCAGCGTGTCCTCAGCCATATTAAACTGCACACCAATGCCCTCGAAATTACCTTGCAGGGGTTCGTTGGCCTCTTTCACCTCCTTTGCTGTCAGGTAACTTGAGTGAGGGTCGAGTTTCTCTAACATCCCACGAATGCCGTCCTCAACAAGCTTATCCTCGTTGACAGAGTCGACATAGAGGTTGGTGACTGCCATCTCGGCAATCTGGAGTTTTCGCAAAGGTGAATCCTCGCCCATGTTAATCCTAAACTGGGCAACGGCACCTATTGAGAGCAGCGACAAAATCGCTGCACACAGTATTGTCTTATTCATAGTCATAATCTTCGGGCTTGTCTTCCTCAATGACGAGGTTATCGATAATGAAGTTCTGGCGCTCCATCGTGTTCTTGCCCATGTAGTATTCCAATAGTTTCTGTACTTGATCGTTCTTGTGAAGGGTAACCTGTTCGAGACGGATGTCAGGACCGATGAAACCAGCAAATTCTTCAGGTGAGATTTCACCTAAACCTTTAAATCGGGTGATTTCAGGATCTGGTCCCAACTCCTGAATAGCCTTCTGGCGTTCCTCCTCGCTATAGCAGTAACGTGTGATAAAATCGGCCTTTTTCCCTTCACCTCCCTTATTATCAACCTCAGCGAGCACCTGTTTGTTCTTAATCTTCGTACGCTTGTTACGAACACGGAACAAAGGCGTCTGTAACACATAGACGTGTCCCTTCTTGACAAGTTCAGGGAAGAACTGCAGGAAGAAAGTAATGATAAGCAGTCGGATGTGCATACCATCGACATCAGCATCCGTTGCCACTATCACCTTATTATAACGCAGGGTGTCGAGGCCCTCCTCAATATCGAGAGCAGCCTGAAGCAGATTGAACTCTTCGTTCTCGTAAACAACCTTCTTGGTCAGGCCAAACGAGTTGAGGGGTTTTCCACGGAGTGAGAATACCGCCTGCGTGTTGACATCACGGCTCTTGGTGATGCTTCCGCTGGCAGAATCACCCTCAGTAATAAAGATACACGACTCCTCCTTACGTTCGCTCTTGACGTCGGAGAAGTGGATGCGACAGTCGCGCAACTTACGGTTGTGCAGGTTAGCCTTCTTGGCACGTTCACGCGCCAATTTGGTGACGCCAGCCATTGCCTTACGTTCGCGCTCGCTCTCCTTCACCTTGTTCTCAATGACCTCAGCGACGTCTTGATGGATGTGCAGGTAGTTGTCAACTTGTTGTTTGATGAAGTCGCCTACATATTTATTAATAGTATCCCCATCGGGAGCCATCTGCGTAGAACCCAGCTTGATTTTCGTCTGACTTTCGAAGACGGGTTCTTCTACGTTGATGGCGATAGCAGCCACCATACCTGTACGGATGTCGCCATACTCGTATTTGCCATAAAACTCCTTGATGGTCTTGGCGATATGCTCCTTGAAGGCGCTCTGATGAGTACCTCCCTGCGTGGTATGCTGTCCGTTGACGAACGAATAGTACTCCTCGCCATACTGGTTGGCATGGGTGAAGGCAATCTCAATATCCTCGCCCTTCAGGTGAATGATGGGATAGAGCGGATCGTTGGTCATACGATCCTTCAACAGGTCTTCCAGTCCGTGACGACTGAGAATGCGTCGTCCGTTATACATAATGGCGAGACCTGTATTCAGGTAAGTATAGTTGCGGAGCATGTTTTCTACGATATCATCGTGGAAACTATACTCCTTGAAGAGTGTATTGTCAGGTTCGAAATAGATATAGGTACCAGTCTCGTCCTGTGTGTCCCCAGTCACGTCCGTCTGCAGAATGCCTCGTTCGAAAGACGCCCTACGCACCTTTCCGTCACGATAGCTGGCTACCTCAAAATGAGTACTCAGCGCATTCACCGCCTTCACACCCACACCATTCAGACCCACCGACTTCTTGAAAGCCTTCGAGTCGTACTTACCACCAGTGTTCAGCACGCTAACCGCCTCTATGAGCTTGCCCTGAGGGATGCCTCGCCCGTAGTCGCGAACGGAGACACGCAGGTTTTCGTCGATAGTGATTTCAAGGCGGTCGCCTGCCTTCATCTTAAATTCGTCGATGGAGTTGTCAATGACTTCCTTCAGCAACACGTAGATACCGTCTTCAGGCAGTGAACCGTCGCCTAGACGTCCGATATACATTCCTGGACGAGTGCGGACGTGCTCCATATCCGACAAGTGCCGGATGTTGTCGTCGTCATATTTGACGACCTCTTCTTGGGGGATTATGTTATTCTCTTCTGACATATTATAGATAAGGTTTTTCCGATTAAATGGGCTTTTTATAGCAACGACGACGCTTGTGTTGGATATGCTCCAGATACTGCCATTGGCTCTGCACCTTTTCGTTGGTCTCCATTTCGACATTCGTCTCACCCCACTTAAAGCCAAACTTCTGATAGCGGGGAATGAGATCGTAGAAAAGCAGGGCGTTGGCACCCTTCTGCTGGTATTCAGGCAGGAAACCCACCAACATCAGATCGAGACATTCTGCCTTATGGAATTTCAAGGCTCTCAGACAGTGCCACCAACCGAAAGGCCATAAACGACCATTCTTACACTTCTGCAAGGCGCGTGTCATATTGGTAATTGAGATGCCTATACCAACGACATCATGATCGGGCGTATTCCAGTCTTCTATCAGACAAAGCATGTCCATATCAAGCATGGGGAAATACATTTTCAGGTACTCGTCAATCTGGCGTTCGGTCATCTGAGAGTAGCCATAGAGATTGCCAAACGACTTGTTGACTACATCAAGCACCTTACGTCCATACTGCTCTTTACCAAACACCTGACTGCGCTTAGGATGAATAGGATGCAGGTTGTAGCGCTTCTGCACCAATTCGGCCACCTTCTTGTATTTCTCAGGCATTCCGTCTTTGGGGACGATGAGCTTATACTCCACATAGTCATTATCTTTCTCCCAACCGCCCAACTGCTCTAAATGCTGAGGATAGTAAGGATAGTTGTAGATGGTAGCCATCGTGCCCAGCTGGTCGAAACCCTCGATGAGCATTCCTTCTGGGTCCATATCCGTAAAGCCCAACGGACCGATTATCTGTGTCATTCCCTTCTCACGACCCCATTGTTCGACAGCCTCGAAAAGCGCTTTCGACACTTCCAGATCATCGATGAAATCGACCCATCCGAAGCGCACGCTCTTGATATCCCAACGGTCGTTGGCACGATGGTTGATGATGCCTGCAATACGTCCGACGACCTTACCATCTTTGTAGGCCAGGAAGTATTCGGCCTCGCAGAACTCAAAGGCAGCATTCTTGTCCTTGCTCAACGTATGCTTCTCGTCTGTGTATAAATTGGGGGCATCGTAGGCATTGCCTCGATACAGGTCGTAATGAAGCTGAATGAAAGCATCAAGCTCCCGTTTGTTGGTGACTTTGCGAATCTCTACTGATGGCATAAGCTAATCCTCGTTTAATTTTGCAAAGGTAAGCAAAAAGGAGCAAAAAGCCAAAATAATTAACCAATTTTACAGCAAATAAACATCTTATGCTCTCCAGAAGCCAACGTCGTGGCAAAAATATACGTGTCGCCACCATCCTTCAATTTCAGCTTTTTCCGAAGTTGTTCGGCACTCATCGGGAAATTGCGAACTGCAATATTTGCCGATTCCATCGGAACTAAACTTTCACTAAACTTTTTCTTGATTTCCTGCTTGTTCATCGATGAAATGGCTGAAATTCTAAACTTACGCCCAGGAAAATCGTCGATTTCATCGGAGGAGAGGAAAAGGTGAGAGTTTGCAGAGACTTGTTGCACAGAGAACTGCGCCTCGAGTTCAGCAAAGCATCCAGCCTTCATGATACTGGCATTCGGCTCGTAAAGGTAAAGGGGGCTGCCAGCGAGGTCGGAGCCCGTCAAATATTCCCACCCTGGGAACAAATTATTCCCAGCCTGGGAAGAAAACATTCCCACGCTGGGAATAAATGTGAAGCTACTGGGTCCATTGACACAAACTACACGCAAACCATCCATTTGCTCCTTGCCAAGCAACAACAAGAGCTCTTTGCACTCATTGTCAACACTGATGATATGAACTTCTGCAACTTTGAAAACGCCATTAGGCGACGCTTTCTCCAAATCGCTGATTGCTTTGCGCCAATCAAGCATAGGGGAAAGTTTGAACAAAATACGGTCAGCCTTTTGTACTAACAGGGGGAGTAACTCCAAAACATTGGGCGTACAGTCCTCAATGCCGTAGGTGCGTCCTCCGTGTTCGTTCCTTCGTGCTGGGTCGAGGAAAGCCAGACTGACGCGGGCCGTTTCGGTCAAGTATGTTGCTGTGTCACAGCAACATACACAACAATCGTGCCTCAGCGTGCGGAAGTTCTCTTGGGCAATGGCGCAAAGCTGCTCGTTCTGTTCGACATAGGTACGCTGACGGAAGCCTTGAGACATCCAATAGAAGTCGACGCCAAAACCTCCTGTCAGGTCAACCATACTCTCACCCTTGCCTGCAATCTGAGACTTATAGCGAGCAGTTTGCTCAGAGGAACATTGTTCCATATTGAGATGAGGGGGATAGACGATTCCTTCGACCTCAGCCCAAGAAGGCAATTTCCGTCGAGCAGTCTGTCGACCTGCAATCTGTTGCAAGGCCATCTGAAGGTCCACCTCTGCGTCCTTCGCACCCTGCAAAGCCAGCTTTCGTACGTCGTCATTGGCATGTTGACGAACGAATCCCCACGTCTTCTCATTGATTAACATGCTGCAAAAGTACGAAAAATATTTTAAAATCTCAATTTTCAATTCTCAATTCTCAATTATTTATTGTACCTTTGCAGCGTATTAATACATTATTATTATGAAAATAGCTTTAATCGGCTACGGCAAGATGGGCAAGATGATAGAGCAGATAGCCCTGAGTCGTGGTCATGAGATTGTGAGTATTATCGACATTGACAATCAGGACGACTTCGACAGCGAGGCCTTCCGCAGTGCTGATGTTGCGATAGAGTTTACGGCTCCCCAGGCTGCTTATGGCAATTATTTGCGTGCTTTCAAGCACCACGTGAAGGTGGTGAGTGGCTCGACGGGCTGGATGAAGGAACATGGTGACGACGTGAAGCGTATGTGCTCTGAAGAAGGTCAGACGCTGTTCTGGGCGTCAAACTTCTCCATTGGTGTGGCCATCTTCAGTGCTGTCAACAAGTATCTGGCAAAGATTATGAACCAGTTCCCACAGTACGACGTCGAGATGGAAGAAACCCATCATGTGCATAAGCTCGACCATCCTTCAGGCACCGCTATCACACTGGCTGAGGGCATTGTGGAGAATATCGACCGCAAGGAGGCTTGGGCTGAGGATACCACAGACCCCAAACAGCTTCGTATCGACCATATCCGTCGAGGCGAGGTGGCTGGTATTCATACTATCCGCTACGATTCCGAGGCTGACATCATCACAATTACCCACGATGCCCATTCGCGTCAGGGCTTTGCGCTTGGTGCCGTGCTGGCTGCAGAGTACACCAAAGACCATCAGGGATTGTTGACCATCTCAGATATGTTTAAGTTTTGATTATGAAAAGAAGAGAAAAGAAAAAGCTAAATATGAAGGTGCAATGGGCGAAGTTCATCTGCGTTTTGATATTGTACCTATTATTCCTTTACTGGGTAGGTTCATGGTGGGGACTGCTCATCATTCCATTCATCTACGACGTGTATATCACCAAGAAGATCAAGTGGCAATGGTGGAAAGACTCAGAAGGACCAGTAAAGTGGGTGATGTCGTGGGTTGACGCCTTGGTATTTGCCCTCGTGGCTGTCTACTTCA
This sequence comes from uncultured Prevotellaceae bacterium, assembly GCA_902800245.1. Classification (GTDB taxonomy): domain Bacteria; phylum Bacteroidota; class Bacteroidia; order Bacteroidales; family Bacteroidaceae; genus Prevotella. Next base: position 19,612 of record CADCDY010000040.1, on the reverse strand, counting down.
TCAACCTGTTTTTCTTCCAGAACTACGTCATTCCATCGAGTTCGCTGGAGAAATCGCTCTTGACGGGTGACTACCTTTTCGTGTCGAAGGTTAGCTATGGTCCGCGTATTCCTGAGACACCACTGACAATGCCTTTAACACAGCACACCCTGCCTGTATTCGAGTGCAAGTCGTACATTGAGTGGCCTCACTGGGACTATCGTCGCGTAAAGGGTTTGGACAAGGTTCAGTTGAACGATATCGTCGTGTTCAACTATCCTGCTGGCGACACTCTGACATCAGACATTCGCCATCAGGCAGAGGACTTCTATCGCAACTGCTATGGTTACGGTTATGGGCTTTGGGAGAATCGCCCCAATCCTGACTCGCTGAGCACAGAGGAACGCATGAAGTATTTCCAGCAACTTTACCAGCTGGGACGCGAATATATTGAGAAGAACCGTCAGGAGTTTGGTGAGATTGTCACTCGTCCTACGGATCGTCGCGAGAACTACGTGAAACGTTGTGTGGGTCTGCCTGGACAGACGTTGCAAATCAAGGATCGCATCATCTACATCAATGGCGAGGCCAACAAGGAACCTGATAACGTGCAGTACACCTATCGCCTGAAGTTGAACCAGCGTTTGGAGGACGATGTGATGAAGGAGTTAGGCATCACAATGGAAGACCTGATGAGCCTGAACACCCTCGGTTATATGCCATTGACCAACAACGCTGCCAAAGAGCTAAAACAGCGTGGAATCGCAGATAACATTGAATTGAACAGAGATAATGACGAGTGGGACATTTATCCTTTGAACGGCAATCTGCATTGGACGCGCGACAACTACGGTCCAATTTGGATTCCTGCCAAAGGCGAGAGTATCGACCTGACGTTGGAGAACCTGCCTATCTATGAGCGTCCGATTAGGACTTACGAGGGTAATAAACTCGAGGTGAAGAACGGCAAGATTTTCATCAACGACAAGGAAACGACAAAGTACACCTTCAAACTGAATTATTACTGGATGCAGGGTGACAACCGTCATAACTCACTCGACTCACGCTATTGGGGCTTCGTGCCAGAAGACCATATCGTGGGTAAGCCCATCTTCATCTGGTGGAGTTCTGACCCAGACCGTGGTGGTTTTGGCGGCATTCGTTGGAGTCGACTGTTCCGCTTTGTAGACAATATCAAATAGAGGTAAAAAGAATGTAAGAAGTATGGCTAATTGGCTAAAGTACGTAATAGCATTTGCATCAGCATTCGCTGTGATGCTGTTGGTACGTACTTTAGTCTTTTCCATACATGGAGTATTGGGTGACGGACTGGCTCCTCTATATAAAAGTGGTGACCGTCTGCTCATCAATCGTTGCAGCTATGGTTTGCGCATTGAAGGCAATGGACTGTTGCCCTATAGCCGCCTATTGCGCCAGCCCGTCAAAAAGGGCGATATCGTCGCTTTCACTGTTCCCTGCGACTCGGTCGATGGGCTTTGTATAGCCCGCTGTACTGCCGTTCCTGGTGATACCATTCGCACAAAAGACGGCCCCCTGCTTGTCCCTGGTCTGAAGACCTGCGCCAAAACGGATTACTACTGGTTGGAGGCTGTCAACAAGGAGAACCCCATCGACTCCCGCTATTTCGGCTTTATCCCTGAAAGCAACATCATCGGACGCGTGGTCACAGTGCTTTACAACCGTCAAAACACCCTGCTGCCATGAGCACAGCCTTGTTGCAGACCACCTACTTCGGACCAGTCCAATGGTACCAGAAGCTTTATCGCTACGACCACTGTTTGATAGAGCAATACGACTCGTTCCAAAAGCAAACCTATCGAAATCGCTGCATCATTGCTACTGCCAATGGGTTGCAAGCACTCACTGTCCCTGTAGAGCATTCAGATGAAAAGATGCTGACTAAGGACCTTCGCATCAGTGACCACAACCAATGGAGACGAGTGCATTGGAATGCCTTACAAAGTGCATACAGCGAGAGTCCGTTCTTTGAGTATTATGCTGACGATCTACATCCCTTCTTTGAGCAGAAATACACCTTTTTAGTCGATTTCAACGAGAACATCCGTCAGAAAATCTGCGAACTCATCGACATGCAGCCCTGCATCAGTTACACATCAGACTTCAGCCATCATACATCAGACGTTGTCGATTATCGTGACATTATCCACGCCAAGCATCCACAGCCAGACCCCGACTTCGAGGCCAAAGCATATTGGCAGGTGTTCCAGCACAAACATGGTTTCCTGCCCAATCTCTCGATACTTGATTTGCTGTTTTGCATGGGGCCCGAATCCATATTCTATTTGTAATCATGAAGATCCATGCACCTTTGCTGCCTTTAGCCTTTTGTCTGGCATTTGGCATTGTAACTGGCGAATTCCTCGGCAATTGGACATGGGGACTGATTCCACTAGTGATTATGTTAGTGATGACCGCCTTGTTGGGGCGCTATCCTCGTTGGCAGTCAATCGGTATAGGGTGTTGCGTTATACTGATTGGAACAGTCTTAAGTTCCAGAATCAGACAACAGTTGAACGCCGAATGGCCAGATAAACCAATGGTGACAGAGGCTGTAGTCATCAGCGAACCTATTGTAAAAGAGAAGGTTATCGTTGCAGACCTCCTGACGACAGAAGGGCATAAAAAGCTAAGGTGCAGACTGATAAGAGACGAACGGAGCGAACGAATCCGCATAGGCGATGGACTCCAGATACGCGCATATATTAATAAGGTACACGCATGGGATCAAGGCCATTTCGACTATCAACGCTATATGGCCTGTCACGGGTTTGTTGGTGAACTGTTCGCAAAACAAAGCGACAGGCAATGGAAACAGCTATCGTTGTCTGGCCTTAGCATACTGGAACGAGCAAAGCTCCGTTTCCTCCTATGGCGCCACCAATTGTTGGAGCAATATCAGAAGTGGGGAATAACAACGGAGGCCTATAATGTGTTATCAGCAATGACACTGGGCGAGAAGTCACAGTTGGATGCAGGACTAAAAGAAACGTACTCCCAAGTAGGAGCCTCACATATCCTGGCCCTCAGTGGACTGCACCTGATGATTATCTATACGGTCATTTCGCTATTCTTTGGCTGGCGAAGATTCCGAACGGTTTCACAAGTCCTTATCGTCCTGTCCATCTGGGCCTTTGCCTTTTTGGTTGGCCTGTCACCCAGTGTGACACGTGCTGCCTTCATGATCAGCGTCTATGCTCTGCTGGCATTGGGTCACAGGGAAAGAATGTCCGTCAATACATTGGCATTTACAGCTATCGTCATGCTGATAGTTAATCCTTTGGCACTCTACGATATGGGATTTCAACTATCATTCATGGCTGTGCTGGCTATCTTGTTATTCTGTCCTATGCTGGAACGTATCATCCCTTTGCACGTACAACTGGAGCACCGCTGGCTAAAAGCTCTCTGGGGATTGACAACCGTCTCGTTGTCTGCACAAATAGGCACTGCACCACTGATTGCATACTATTTCGAACGTTTTGCCACCTACTTCCTGCTCAGCAATTTCGTGGTCATACCTTTAGCAACAATCCTGCTCTATCTGGCTTTGCTCAGCATCTGCACCTGTTGGTGGAGCGCACTACAATCATTAATTGTCACGATCCTCTCATCTGTTGTCATCCTGATGAACAGTCTATTGGAAAGCATTGCTCACTTGCCCTATTGCAGCATAGAGGGCATCCGACTCTCCACAATGCAATTGGGATGCATCTATTTGCTGATAGGAAGCGTTTACGTCTTTCTCAACCTAAGATTTCCAAAATTTCGCCAAAACGGCTGATTTTCTGCAGACGTTCGTGGGGAAACTCTTCCGACTTCTCTAGTTCCCATACCACATGATAGGGAATATAAATGCTATACGCACCTGCACATAATGCTGGAACCACATCTGAACGAAACGAGTTACCAATCATCACCGTCTGCTCTGGCGCTACATCCAGATTCTCACATAACTGCCGGTATTCCTTTTCCGTCTTGTTCGACACTGTCTCCATGTGCGAGAAATACTGTTCCAAACCAGAACGACGCAGTTTGTTCTCTTGGTCTAACAATTCGCCCTTCGTAAACACCACCAACCGGTATCGTCGCGACTGGGAGAGCTGTTTCAACGTCTCCTCCACTTCTGGCAGAGGGGTTGTAGGAAACAGCAACAGCTCTCTACCCAGATCCAGCAGTTTTATCACGACATCGCCTGTCAACTGCTCATGACTCACGCGAACGGCATTTTCTACCAACGACAACGTAAAGGCCTTTGTGCCATAACCCGTCAAAGGTAAGTTCTTGCGCTCAGTAGCAAACAAGCCTTCACTAACCTCGCGGGCTGTCGCCCAAGGACTCAACAAATCACAACACTTGTGTTCCACCTCGTCGAACCACGACTGGCAGTCCCATAACGTGTCGTCAGCATCGAACGCCACTACGCGAATATCATCCCATTTCTGTATCATGGCTGCAAAAGTATCTCAAAGGGCGTAACAGGAAGACCATTGGCATTATGAAGGGTTGCTTGGGGACTATCCTTCCACGCATAACGAACCTTAACAGGTGCAGAAATAGGCGATTTCAACGAGACTTTGTTACCCTCAACCAGAGAAGAGTCAACATTCACAAAATGGCCATCACTGCCAGCGACCTCCAACTCAGGTACATTTCCAGCATTTTCAGATAAAAGTGGTTGGTCGAAGGTTATGACAACTTCAGAGCCCTGCGCCTCGGCACTAATGGGCTGAGGCGACAGCTGTACCTTCTTATTATAAACCAAGCGATCCATACACAAGCCGATACGCTCAGCAGCCTCCTTCTTGCGCAAGGGATGAATATCGACGGTTTCACCGAGATCTATGAGGCAAGCCATCTCAGCATACGGATCTTGCTGGGCAACTGTGCGCTGTGCTTCACGCAGAGCAGCCCAACCGCTATTCACAGGAGCAGTCTGTGGCACTATGGGTGAAGGGAATCCTGTCTGCTGACGACCGTCATGGTTAGCTAATTGTACGATACAGAATGGCAGTGCAGGCTCTTGCCAAAGAGCACGCCAGCCACCCATGAGTTTTCTCAAGTAGTCTGCATATGGTTTCGGATTGCCTGTATTCGACTCGCCTTGATACCATACCACACCGCTAATGGCGTAGGGTGCCAAAGGATGGACAACGGCATTGTAAAGCGTAGTAGGCAGGTTCTGCAGGCTGACATCACCGCTGGGGCATGATGGCATGTCGGCACCAGCATGATGCGACCACTGAGAAGCCAAGGGAATAACATCCTTTGGCATAGGGTTTTGACTCATACGGTCAGGACCGAAACAAAGCATATAAGGTTTCTGAGGAATGAAATGTGCCATACCGTATTTATTAATAAAACGAATGGTGATAACATTATCACCCTCACGGAGCAGTCCCTCAGGAATATCATAACGACGAGGCGGATATTGGTAATAGGTGCGACCGACTTGCTGTCCATTGACAAAGGTTATATCGGCATCAAATAAGGTCCCTAAGAGTAGTCGTGCGGGCTGTCCAGCATGAGCCTTGTCAATCTGAACATGCTGGCGAAGCCATATTGTACCCACTCCCCGCCAGCGCCAGTCTTCCTGCTGGATAGTGTCCCATGAGGTGTCGTCATAATCCAAGGCGGTAAAATGTCCACTGATGCCAGGGTCACGCTCGTCTAACAATTTGTTCCATTGTCGGTCTGCCAAGCCATTGGCCTGTTGCTGCGCCTTGATGAAATCGGGGTTGTCATAGAGTCTGGCCTTCTCCACCTGCAAGGGATAGTCACGCTGTAGTGAATCAGCAGAAATCCATGCCTCTATGGGCGTACCCCCCCAGCTATTGACAATAATGCCCTGAGGAACTCCTGTTTGTTGTTGCATACGCAGACCCAAAAATGTGCCAACAGCAGAAAAAAACCAGACATTTTGCTTAGTCACAGGTTTCCAATTAATGTTGGTTGGACGGATGTCGTCTTGAACACCATGTGTGTTTGTCTCGTTCTGAACGCGGAATACGCGTACCTTATTATTATCAAAATGATCGATTTCATCGGTATATTGTGGATATACACGTTCAATGGTAACATCTATGTTCGACTGTCCGGAGCAAAGCCATACGTCACCCACCAGCACGTCAGTCAGCACAATATCTGCCACCGTCATCGTGTAGGGACCTCCTGCTTTCATCTTGGGCAAATCGATACGCCAATGCCCAGTTTCATCAGCAGTCGTTTCATACTGATGTTTATTCCAACTAATAATAACTTTTTCCTGTGGATCAGCCTTTCCCCATACAGGAATGGGCTTGTTACGCTTGCACTTTGGCTTCTGCGGATATCATACCCGTCAATGCCAAAAAGAAGAATAAGATTTGTCTTTTCATTGTTCGATAGTTTTGTGCAAATGTAATAAAAATAAGTGAATAAACTGTCAAATAAGAGTAATTTTTTGATGCATGCAACAAAAAACTATACTTTTTGTTACACACAAAAATGTCGATTTCAGCGTTATTTACTATCTTTGCACACAGAATTTATTAAAATCTATCAATCAATATGACACCTAACGAAAATCAAGGAGCAAAAGGCTTCTACAAACTCAACTGGTTGCAGCGCATCGGATTTGGCTCTGGCGACCTGGCTCAGAATCTTATCTTTCAGGTAATTTGCACTTATCTGCTGTTTTTTTACACTGATATCTACGGACTTACGCCCTCTGCTGTGGCTGTAATGTTCTTGGTAGGTAATGTTGCTAATGTGATTTGGGATCCCATTGTGGGAACCCTTATAGATAAGAGCAATCCGCGTTACGGTAAATACCGTTCGTATTTGCTTTACGTGGGTATTCCCCTTTCCGGATTCGCCATTTTGTGTTTCTACAATGGTTTTGCACCATCGCTGATATATGCGTATGTGACCTATATTTCCATGCAATTGCTCTATACGTTTATCAACGTGCCGTACGGAGCGTTGAATTCTTCACTGACTCGCGACACCAACGAAATTACCATCCTTACGTCAGTACGTATGTTCATGGCCAACCTCGGTGGTCTGGCAGTCAACTCTGGCCTGCCCCTGTTCATCGCCCTGATTGCTGGTGCGCCATCAGACAGTCTGCCGAAGGATCCTTCTGCATGGTTTACCACGATGACTATCTACGCTATTGTCGGCTTCTGCCTGCTCGCATTCTGCTTCTCACAATGTAAGGAACGCGTGGTGATGGACGCTAAAGCCACTGAAGACGTGAAGGTTAGTGACCTGTGGATGGAATTCCTCCGCAACCGCCCCTTGCGCGTGCTCGCCTTCTTCTTCATCACCGCTTTCGCCATGATGTCAGTAGGTAATGCCGCTGGTGCATACTTTATGAATAGCAATCTGCACGGCTCTGCTCAGCAGTTGTCTATCTTCATGGCTTTAGGTTCTGCTCCAGCCTTCCTGTTCATGCCGTTAGTACCTTGGTTCAAACGCATGGTCGGCAAGAAGAATATGTTCTATCTTTTCCTAGGTGCAGCCATTGTTGGTATGGGTATGCTCTATTTCATCTCTAAGATGGATCAGCCCAGCATGATGATGATTTATGTAGCACAGTTCATTAAGAGTACAGGTGTCATTGTGGCTACTGGTTACATGTGGGCACTGGTTCCAGAGGTTATCTCTTATGGTGAATACACTACTGGTCGTCGCATCTCTGGTATCGTTAATGCCCTGACTGGTTTGTTCTTCAAGGCTGGTATGACGTTCGGTAGTATTGTCGGTCCTGCTGTATTGGCCTATGTGGGTGCCGAAGAGGGTATCCTGTGGCTCGTTTGCGTAATCCCTGCTATATTGCTGGCTTTGGCCATGTTCATTATCAGCCGCTATGAACTGACTGATGAGGTTATCGATGATATCAATAAGAAAATTGAAGAGCGCAATAAGTAAACAACACAATACAAAACTATGCGTAAACTAATTCTATTTCTAATGGTGGTAGGCTCTGCGGTCTCTGCCCTTGCAACGCCACGCTCTGACCAAGGGCCAGAGAATGCTCAGACGTTGAAAGATGCTATTGGCAAATACTGCCTCATCGGTGCAGCTGTCAACCAATGGCAGAGCGACGGACAGGTGCCCGCAGCCGATGCCGTATTGGCCAAGCACTTCAACTGCGTTGTGGCAGAAAACTGTATGAAACCTGAGGTATTGGCACCTGCTGAAGGTATCTTCGACTTCCGTGTAGCCGACAAGTTCGTCAACTACGCCAAGCAGTTGGGGCTGAAGGTGAATGGTCACTGTCTAGTATGGCACTCACAGGCTCCTGACTGGTGGTTCACCAATGGTTATGCTGCCAGTCCTGTATCTAAAGAGGTCTTGAAAGATCGTCTTATTAAGCACATCAAGACCGTAGTAGGTCATTTCAAGGGACAGGTCTTTGGTTGGGACGTCGTCAACGAGGCTATTGAGGATGACGGTTCGTTCCGAAAGTCAAAGTACTATAACCTTTTGGGCGAAGAATTCATTGAGATTGCCTTCCGTGCAGCTCATGAGGCTGACCCTGACGCAGAACTCTATTACAACGACTATTCGATGTCGGGTGAGAAGAAGCGCGAGGCCGTCTGCCGTTTGGTCAAGAACCTAAAGGCCAAGGGTCTGCGTATCGATGGTGTAGGCATGCAGAGCCACAATGGTCTGGACTATCCTGACCTCACAGAGTATGAGAAAAGCATTGATGCCTTTGCTGGCTGTGGTGTGAAAGTACTGATTACCGAGCTCGACATCAACGTGCTACCCAACCCCGAGGGTTTTGGTGGCGCTGATATCGCCCAGAACTTTGAACTACAGCAGAAGTACAACCCCTATGTCAATGGTCTGCCTGCAGATAAGCAGAAAGAACTCGACAAGCGTTGGTTAGATTTGTTCAAAATCTACTACAAGCATCGTGCGCAGATTGGTCGCATCACTCTGTGGGGTGTCTGCGACGACAACTCCTGGCTCAATGGCTGGCCTATCAAGGGACGCACCAACTATCCCTTGCTCTTTGACCGCCAGTATCAGGCAAAGCCTATTATCAACGACATTATCAAACTCTATAAATAAGTACTATTATGGCAAAATTACCACGTTATCTTTTCCCAAGCGACTATATGGCTGACCCCTCAGCCAATGTATTTAACGGACGTTTCTACATCTATCCCTCACACGACTGGGATGCAGGTGAGTGTTTCGACGACGATGGTGGTCACTTCCAGATGAAGGACTATCACGTACTCTCATGGGACGACATTGAGAATGGCGAGGTCACCGATCATGGAGTGATCCTTGACGTGAAAGACGTGCCCTGGGCTGAGAAGCAGATGTGGGACAACGACTGTGTTGAGAAGGACGGCAAGTACTACCTCATTTTCTCTGCCAAGGCTTACGATGGTGTATTCCGTCTGGGTGTAGCTGTTGCAGACAAGCCGGAAGGTCCATTCAAGCCTATGGAGAAACCCATCCGTGGCTCGTTCTCTATCGACCCCTGCGTGTTTAAGGACGATGATGGCAAGATCTATACCTACTTCGGCGGACTGTGGGGTGGACAGCTGCAGTGGTGGCGTCCATTGCCCAATGGTTTGGCACCTGTATTCGGCAAGTATGGCGACCAGAACGGCCTCATCGACCTCGGTGCTGCTCCTGACCATAAGGGCGAGCTCTTCACACAGGCCGACAGTCCCGCTATCAACAGCTGTGTTGTTCGCATGAGCGATGATGTACAGCAGTTTGCAGAGGCTCCTCGTGCCGTTGTCGTACTCGACAAGGATGGTGAGCCGATGAAAGCAGGCGACCCCCACCGTTTCTTTGAGGCCTCATGGATGCACAAATATAATGGTAAGTACTACTTCTCCTACTCTACTGGTGACAGCCACTTCCTCTGCTATGCCATTGGTGACAACCCCTACGGACCATTCCGCTACCAAGGTGTCATTCTTGACCCTGTCGTAGGTTGGACAACCCACCACTCTATCGTAGAGTATAAGGGTCAGTGGTATTTGTGCTATCACGACTGTGTACCCAGCAACGATATCACACACCTGCGCTCACTGAAGGTTCAGCGCCTGTTCTACAATGAGGACGGTACCATCCAGAAAGTGGTAAACGAATAACGCAAGTCAAGCGTTAGTTGTTTGACGCGCGAAACACCTAAGGACTGATGACATTTAGCGGTGTCATCAGTCTTTTTTATATATAATAAGGTGATGATGATAAAGAGATTAGCATTTATAGGATTATTGGTTTGCATGGCACTTGCCGTTGTGGCTCAGAAGGTCAGCGTGGTGACGGGCAAAAAGGCAACGGCTCGCGAGCAATACGCTAAAGAATATTTGCAGAAGAAACTGACGGCGATGGGTTATACCATTGTCCAGAAGAAAGGTGACTATCAGATTGCATTGTTGTGTAAGAATAGCGGCAAGGCCGAGGGATACCAGATTTCCCGAAATCGCCAGAAAATCAGCGTTATTGGTAACGATCCGAGTGGTGTTATCTATGGTTGCGTAGAACTGGTAGAGCGCATACGTCAGGATAAAGAACTCTTCGTCGACGAGAGTCCACAGATGGTGATGCGCGGCACGTGTATAGGACTACAGAAGACATTATATCTACCTGGGCATGCAGTCTATGAGTATCCCTATACACCCGAGAATTTTCCGTGGTTCTACGACAAAGCGGAGTGGGTGAAGTACCTTGATATGATGGTCGAGAATAAGATGAACTCACTCTACCTCTGGAATGGTCATCCCTTTGCATCGTTGGTAAAACTGAAGGATTATCCCTTTGCCTTAGAGGTAGACGAAGAAACGTTCAAGAAAAACGAGGAAATCTTTTCGTTCCTAACGCATGAGGCTGACCGTCGCGGCATTTGGGTCATTCAGATGTTCTATAACATCATCCTCAGTAAGCCATTTGCCGATCATTACGGATTGAAAACACAAGACCGTCATCGTCCCATCACGCCACTCATCGCAGACTATACCCGCAAGAGCATTGCTGCTTTCATCGAGAAGTATCCCAATGTCGGCCTGCTAGTCTGTCTCGGCGAGGCAATGGCAACCATTGAGGATGACGTCACATGGATGAAGGAAACCATCATACCAGGTATCAAAGACGGGCTGAAGGCAAGCGGTCGTACGGATATTCCGCCTATGGTTTTGCGTTCGCATGATACGGATGGGCCATTGGTACTGAAGGAATCGCTCCCTCTATATCCCAATATATATACTATGTCGAAATATACAGGCGAATCGTTGACGACTTACGAGCCTGGTGGACCTTGGGGTGAGACGCATCGACAATTGGCTGAAGCAGCTCCTGTGCATATCGACAATGTACATATCCTTGCCAACCTCGAACCTTGGCGCTGGTCATCACCAGCGTTCATCCAGAAAACCGTTCAGGCCATGCACCGTGTACATCATTCAAAAGGCCTTCACCTCTATCCTCAGGCATCCTATTGGGACTGGCCATATACCGCCGACAAACTTCCCAATGGTGAGCGCCTGAAGCAGTTAGACCGCGACTGGATGTGGTATCAGGCATGGGGCCGCTACGCATGGAATGAGCAACGTGGCTATGGTATAGACACTATTGCCGCCGGCCATCTGCTCAATGCTTATGATGAAGCTGGTGAGATCGCTCCTAAACTGCTACGTCGCTTCGGCATTACTGAGGGTAACCGTCAGACGTTGCTCCTTGGCATGACAATGGGCGAACTGGTCAATCCCTATAAGTACACCATATATCCCGGCTTCTATGAGAGTTGTGGTCCTCAAGGTGAGAAGCTTATCGAATATATAGAGAAGGAATATAAAGGACAGCCCCATGTAGGTGAACTGCCATTCGATATCGTTGACCAGTGCGTAAACCATGGTGACCGAGCCTTAATAGAGATTGGCGCTATCGCCACGAAACCGACACGTCATGCTGATGAATTCGAGCGCGTATGGAATGACTTCCTGTGCTATGCTTCATTTGCCAAAGCCTTCCAATTAAAAGTGCGTGCCGCTGCTGAGGTGCTCAGGTATAAGTGGACACAGGATATCAGCCATTTGGAAACTGCCGAAAAGTGGCTAGAACAGAGCCTCAGCATTTGGTACGACCTCAGTCGCATGACAGACCAGTGGTATCTCTACGCTAACTCCATGCAGACGGCACAACGTCGTATTCCTGTTGGTGGCGACGGAGGCAAGATGAAGACGTGGAGCGAACTGGCTAAGGTCTATCAAGAAGAACTCGATGCGTTTAAGGAAAACATCAAAAAGTTGAAGCACCCCATTGCGCAAACGGATGTTATTATCAATCCTCTGAAACCTGCGGATGTGAAATATAGTAGTACTACCGTCACGCTGAAGAAAGGTGCCATTCTTTTTGAGAAGCGTCCAGATACGCCCATCGACAGTCTGGCGCCAGAATTAGTCGGTTTGCAGGCACTGGTATTGAACCGCGATAGTACACGTATTGTGGGTACCACAATCGAGTTTGAATGCGACAAACCTGTCAAAGTGCTCGTTGGTCTCTTTAAGGATGACGATCCCAAGTGGGCCAAGGCTCCTAAGTTGGAAATTGACGCAACGGGTAATGAATACGGTCAGGCTGAACCTATCCTCACCAATGCTATCAGCATCGTACAGATGCCGAAGGTAAATATCCACACCTACTCACTGCCTGCCGGTCAACATACACTACGGTTGCCGAAGGGAATCCTAATTGTTGCTGGCTTTACCAGCGATAATATCAAGCCTCGTGACTGCGGGCTCAATGGTCCGTCGAGTGAGGTTGACTGGCTGTTCCAAAAGTAAAGGTATGAGAAAAGGTATATTATTCTTATGGATGCTGTTGACACTCAGCGTCTATGGTCAGCAGATTTCTCAGGAGGAGATGCAGCGCATCTACCAAGAAGTGCGCACACCCTATAAATATGGGATGGTAGTTGCTCCTACGGACAACTATCACAAAATAGACTGTCCGACGGTCTTTCGTGTTGGTGACAAATGGATGATGACTTACGTGGTCTATAACGGTAAGGACGGACTGGACGGACGCGGTTATGAGACATGGCTGGCAGAAAGTGACGACCTGCTACATTGGACAACGAAGGGACGTATCTTAAGCTATAAAGACGACGGTTGGGATATGAACCAACTGGGTGGCTTTCCTGCCCTCATTGACTGGACATGGAACGGGAACTACGGCATTTCGAAATATAAGGATAAGTACTGGATGACCTACATCGGTGGACACGGTACGGGCTATGAGGCTGTACGAGAACCGCTGAATATTGGTATGGCATGGACGGATGCAGACATTACGAAAGCCCACGAATGGCAGAGTGCCGACAAACCCTTGCTCAGTATTAACGACAAGGACGCGCAGTGGTGGGAGAAGTTGGTGCAATATAAGAGTACCATCTATGACGATCCTACCAAGACATTGGGTAAGCGTTTTGTGATGTTTTATAATGCTGGCGGCATCAACCCCAAGAACGATTTGAAGGCTGAACGCATTGGCATCGCACTCTCCAACGACCTCAAAAAATGGAAACGCTACGACGGCAATCCCGTTTTTGCCAACGAAGTAGGTGGTATCATCACTGGCGACGCTCAAATAGTCCGCATGGACTCACCTCTCACCTCTCACCCCTCACCTCTATATGTAATGTTCTATTTTAAGGCCTATGACCCCAGTCGCAAATATAATGCCTTTAACACTTTTGCTGTCTCTCGCGACCTCATCCACTGGCAGACATGGGATGGTGAAGACCTCATTATTCCTTCGAAGCCTTATGACGAGATGTTTGCCCACAAGTCGTATGTAGTGAAACACGATGGCGTTGTTTACCATTTCTACTGTGCCGTTAACAACGACCAACAGCGTGGTATTGCCGTTGCAACGAGCGTACCGATGGGTCGCTCGGAAGTTCGGTTTCCAGAGCCAGAACGCAAAGGGCGTCGCAATATCGTTACTCTCAACGATGGTTGGACGGCTCATTGCAGTGTGGCTCATGATTCCGTCGTGAGCATCAACCTCCCTCACAACTTCGACGACTATTACGGCTACCTACAGCTACGCCACGGCAATCTGCACGGAAGTGCTATATATAATAAGGTATTTACTACAGAGAAGCATGTAGGCAAGCGCTACTTCCTACAGTTCGAGGGCGTCGGCACTTATGCCACCGTCACCCTCAACGGCCATCAATATCCCAAAGAACTCGTGGGACGTACCGTTTGGACGCTCGACGTAACTGATGCCCTATGTGATGGTCAAAATACTCTGCAAGTCCTCGTCGACCATCCTGCCATGCAGACGGCTTCACCATGGGTTTGTGGTGGTTGTTCGTCGGAGTGGGGTTTCTCTGAAGGTTCGCAACCCTTTGGTATCTTCCGTCCCGTTTTGCTTATTGAGACAGATGCCGTACGTATCGAACCCTTTGGCGTTCACATCTGGAATAATTCCACCTGCGATTCCATATTTATCGAGACAGAAGTCAAAAACTACACCTCCAATCCGCAGACACTTGAAGTGGTCAACAAGTTCGCCTTTGACAATGGTAAGACTGCATTCCGCCTATCGGAGGGGTTACGACTTGAACCAGGAGAGACACGCACGATACGACAAGTGTCACCCATTGACAATGCTCACCGCTGGTGTCTTGACGATCCATATCTCTATACTCTCACGACGATGTTGAAGCGACCAGACCATAAGGATGGTGACGTCAACGCCGAACCAGTCCTCGTTACCTTCGACGAGGTACGAACGCCTTTTGGCATCCGAAGCATTTCGTGGCCTGTATTGCGCAAAAATGGGGACAACCGCTTCTACCTGAACGGCCAGCCTGTCTTTATCAATGGCACTTGCGAATACGAGCACATCTTGGGTAATAGTCACGCTTTTACTCCAGAACAGATACGGAGCAGGGTGAAGCAAATTCGTAATGCAGGTTTCAATGCTTTCCGCGAGGCACACCAACCCCATAACCTGCTCTATCAGCAGTTGCTTGACGAACAAGGCCTGCTGTTTTGGAGCCAGTTCTCTGCTCATATCTGGTACGACACACCTGAGTTCCGCGAGAACTTCAAGCGTCTCCTCGTTCGTTGGATTAAGGAACGTCGCAACAGCCCAAGTGTCATCCTTTGGGGATTGCAAAACGAGAGCGTATTGCCCAAGGAGTTTGCCGAGGAATGCTCGGCAATCATCCGCAGTCTTGACCCCACCTGCCTCGACCAACGGGCTATCACGACTTGTAATGGTGGCGAGGGAACCGATTGGAACGTTATCCAGAATTGGAGCGGCACGTATGGCGGCAGTGCGGAGAATTACGACAATGAGCTGAAACGCCCAGAGCAGCTGCTCAATGGCGAATATGGTGCATGGAGAACCATCGACCTGCATGGTAAGGAAAAATATAGCGAAGAAAGTTTCACCAAACTGCTGGAGACCAAGGCTCGATTGGCTGAGAATGCTAAAGATAGCGTCTGCGGACACTTCCAATGGTTATTTGTTTCGCATGATAATCCTGGTCGTAACCAACCCGATGGCGCTTATCGTCGCATCGACAAGATTGGGCCCATTAACTATAAAGGACTTGCAACTATTTGGGAGGAGCCGACACCAGCCTACTACATGTACCGCAACCGCTATGCAACCACCGTTTCCGATGGTTCTCCTTCGAGTATCACTCCCACCGCCGCCGATAGAAATCACGACTTGATAAAAGGCACTGAAGGATATCATTATCTATATCGAATCAATTGTGGTGGCGATACCTTTACGGATGAATATGGCCAACTTTGGCAGGCTGATGACACCATTCATAGCCATTCGTGGGGACAGGATTTCGAAGGTGTCAATGCGCTGCAGGCCAGTCAAAGACATATTACGGAGAACATCCGCGGCACCAAGAGCGACGAACTCTTCCAATATTTCCGTTTTGGTCGCCATCGCCTGTGGTACGACTTCCCTGTACCTGACGGTGAGTACCATGTAGAACTCTACTTCGCAGAACCCTGGCACGGCAAGAATGGTGGTGAGAAAGACGACTACGAAGGCTTACGCATCTTCGACGTTGACATCAATGGAAAGACCGTCATTAACGACCTCGACCCATGGGCTGAGGCAGGCTATTGTGGGGCGCTAAAGCGCGTAGTAACGGCAAAGGCAAAGAACGGAAAGATACACATTTCCTTCCCAGAGGTGAAAGCCGGACAAGCGGTAATTTGCGGTATTGCCATCGCTAAGGTTGGTAGTTCTTCATCGTCTGTTGCGACTGAGTCGCAACAAGCAGCAAAGCAAGGTTTCTGGCACGCGCTCGATACCGACACCATTGCGAAACTCCCCAAGGAAGAGCTGCCGCAAGACACTGAGGCACACCCCGCCACCGTCTACCAGCCAGAGGCTAAAAGCCAAAAGCTAAAAGCTAAAAACCAAGGAAGTACTACCTTTATCATCAAGCCTGGACTTGGACAGGAATACGCTCTTCGTTTCCGCTACAAGAACACAACGGGCAATGCCGTCAAGGCTCGTATGACCATCACCGACTCAAAACGTACGGTATTGGTTGTGTACGCGATATGGACTATACGCTGAATTGTAACGGACAATTGCTGTCGCTCAACGAGCCGCAGGTCATGGGAATCCTCAATGTGACGCCCGACTCCTTTTATGCTGACAGCCGCCAGCAGACAGAACATAATGTCGCCAAAAGGACGGAGGAAATCTTGTCGCAAGGTGGTACCATGATTGACGTTGGAGCCTGCTCCACACGTCCTGACAGCGAACCCGTCAGCGAAGCCGAAGAGACAGAACGCCTGCGTTGGGCACTAGCGGTGGTACGTCGCGAAGCACCACAGGCCGTCATCAGCGTCGACACCTTCCGTCCTCAGGTAGCGCGTATCGTCGTCGAAGAGTTTGGCGTCGACATCATCAACGACGTTGGCGCACCTGCTAATTCTCAATTCTCAATTGTCAATTGTCAATTCGATATGTTCCGCATGGTCAGCCGTCTGCGCGTACCTTACATCTTTATGTCTAGGAAGAGCAATATCCGCGACATTCTGCTTGATAGTGCCGAGGCCATTGACCAATTACGTTCCATGGGCCAAAAAGATATCATTATCGACCCAGGCTTCGGCTTTGGCAAGACGCTGGAACAAAACTACGAGGTAATGCAACACATGGAACGTCTGCAAATGCTGCGACTGCCCCTGTTGGTCGGCATCTCACGTAAATCGATGATTTATAAACTGCTTCAAACCAATCCTGAACAAGCACTCAACGGGACGACGGTACTCCATACGATTGCTCTGCTGAAAGGTACCAATATCCTCCGCGTGCACGACGTTCGCGAGGCAGTGGAATGTGTGAAGATAGTGGCTGCAACAAAATCACAACCCACACTAAAATCGTAAATAAATAGTCAAATAGCATATGTTTTTCGAATTTGGAATCAAAGATATTATCGACATCCTGTTAGTCGCTATATTGCTCTACTACATCTATCGACTAATGAAGGAGTCACGCTCGCTGAATGTCTTTATGGGCATCCTGGTATTTGTTGTCTTGTGGCTGGTGGTAGCACAGGTGCTTCAGATGAAGTTGCTGGGGTCTATCCTCGATAAGTTCGTTAGCGTGGGAGTCATTGTGCTCGTCGTGCTGTTTCAGGAAGAAATCCGCAAGTTCCTCTATAATTTGGGAGCACACCAACGAATGAGAACCTTCCGACGTTTCTTCTCGATAAGCGAGAAAAAACAGGACCCCCAGAAATTGAAACAGGTCATCATGCCTATAGTGATGTCCTGTATGAGCATGAGCAAAAAGAAGGTCGGAGCACTTATCGTCATCCAGCGGACAACACCCCTCGATGATATTGTGGCCACTGGTGAGAGCCTCGACGCCAGCATCAATCAGCGACTGATAGAAAACCTCTTCTTCAAGAATTCGCCCCTGCACGATGGCGCTATGATTATTGCCGGCGATCGCATCAAGGCTGCAGGCTGTATCCTGCCCGTTTCCCACGATTTGAACATTCCCAAGGAACTCGGTCTTCGCCATCGTGCTGCCTTGGGCATTACGCACGAGAGTGACAGCATCGCTATTGTCGTGTCTGAGGAGACGGGAGGCATCTCTGTTGCTATCCACAGCAAATTCCAACTCCGTCTGACAGCAGAGAAGCTGGAGAGCATCCTCACGCAGGAAATGGCGTAAACGTAAACGCAAAATAATTCATAATTCATAATTCATAATTCATAATTATTTTGTACCTTTGCAGACAAGTAAAACATTATTCAATAAAAATACAGACAAACTATGGATTTATTAAGTCAAATTGTAGCGCGTGCTCAGAGTAACAAGCAGCGCATCGTGCTCCCTGAAGCAGAAGAGGAGCGCACATTGTGTGCAGCCGATAAGGCATTGGCTGATGGTCTTGCTGACATCATCCTGATTGGTAATCCCGCTAAGGTAGAGGCTTTGGCCAAGGAGAAGGGCCTACAGAACATTGGCAAGGCTACCCTCATCGACCCTGAGAACTACGACAAGAGCGAGGAATTGGCTGAGAAGCTGGCTGAGATTCGCAAGTCGAAGGGTATGACCATCGAGGAAGCTCGCAAACTCGTCAAGAACCCATTGTATCTTGGTTGTATGATTATCAAGACCGAAGGTGCCGATGGTCAGATTAGTGGTGCACTGTCAACTACTGGCGACACCCTGCGTCCTGCCCTGCAGATCATCAAGTGCCAGCCTGGCATCACCTGCGTCAGCGGTGGTCTGCTGCTCATCTCGAAGCAAAAGCAGTATGGTGAAGACGGCGTGCTCGTCATTGCCGACGTGGCCGTAACACCTATGCCCGATGCCAATCAGCTGGCTCAGATTGCTGTCTGCACCGCTCAGATGGCAAAGGCTGTGGCTGGTTTCGAGGATCCCCGCGTGGCTATGCTCAGCTTCTCTACCAAGGGTAGCGCTAAGCATGAGGTTTGCGACAAGGTCATCGAGGCCACGAAGTTGGCCAAGGAGATGGCTCCTGAGCTGAAGATTGACGGTGAGTTGCAGGCTGATGCCGCTCTCGTTCCCTCTGTTGGTGCCAAGAAGGCTCCTGGCTCTGACATCGCTGGTAAGGCTAACGTACTCGTATTCCCCAATCTTGAGGTAGGAAACATTGGCTATAAGATGGTTCAGCGCTTAGGTGATGCTATCGCTATTGGTCCTGTGCTCCAGGGTATTGCACGTCCTGTTAACGACCTCTCTCGTGGTTGCTCTATCGATGACATCTATTACATGATTGCCATCACCGCTTGTCAGGCTATGGACGCCAAGAAATAATGGAGAATTAATAATTGAAAATTGATAATTATATGAAAATCCTTGTTTTAAATTGCGGTTCATCGTCTATCAAGTACGCGCTGTACAACATGGACGACAAGAGTGTGATGACCAGCGGTGGTGCTGAGCGTGTAGGCTTGGACGGTGCTTTCGTGAAGGTGAAGCTGGCTAATGGTGAGAAGAAGCAGATTATGCACGACATCCCTGAGCATACTGAGGGTGTGAAGTTCATCTTCTCTCTGTTGACAGATCCTGAGATTGGTGTCATCAA
>CADCDY010000039.1 GCA_902800245.1 uncultured Prevotellaceae bacterium | reverse complement strand
ATGGTATGGCGACGGCAAGGACAATGTCGATGGGAACACAGTATGGACAGGCTACTTCTGGATGGACGAATGGAGTACGTTAGAGGTGGCCAAGACCTCCTTTGACGGCATCAACTGGGACGACTACAAGGCTATCCGCTTCTATTCAGAGGCTAATCGCACGGATTACGTCATCAATGTGCTTACCAAGTGGGGTGATGGCGGCAAGTTAGGCGATCAGACTACCATGAACATGACTAACGAATATGCAGAACTCAGCCTTGAGGGCATTGATATGACTGCAAAGCTGGCTGACGTTGACAGGCTCATGGTTCAGTGCAACAAGGAAGGTGGCAATCCTTTTAACTTCACTGCCATCGTGCTCGTCAAGAAAGAAACCACGGGTGTCAGCGCTACGCTAATGAACAGTGAGAAAGTTAATAGTGATGTTTACACCCTCGCAGGCCAACGAGTAGTTAATCCCAGTAAGGGCTTATACATCATCAACGGCAAAAAGGTAATGATTAAATAGTTAGTTTTGGTTTTTACTTCATACAAATTGGTTTTTAGTTAGTTGGTTTTAGGTTTTAATTTAACAGCATTTGATCATGAACAAAATCGGTGCGACTCGCGATGAGCCGCACCATTTTTTATCTAAAACAAATCGTCCATAGTTAGGCTTTGTTAAGCCAATTTCGTCCCCCTTTCCTAACCCTCAATCCATCTACCACTTGCCCCCGATTCCTTCAACCTTTCCACCAAGAGCAACATAAAGAGGGCGGTTTGTGACTGAGGGTCAGAGAAGTAGAAATTGAGTAAGACTCTATCTTTTTTTGCTCTCATTTATTCGTAACTTTGGCTTCGCCGAACTTACCTTTCGCTCGGAAATGAAAAGAAAAACGAGTTTTCCTTTTGCATTTCGCTCACTTATTCGTAACTTTGGCTTCGCCGAACTTACCTTTCGCTCGGAAATGAAAAGAAAAACGAGTTTTCCTTTTGCATTTCGCTCACTTATTCGTAACTTTCTCCCTTGGAGAAGGTAGGCTTCACCTCGAAAATAAAAGAAAAATGACTTTTTTCTTTGTATTTTGCTCGGTTTGCACTACCTTTGCAGGGCAATGACGATGAGAAAGCTCATTATCTCAATGTTCGTCCTATTGACGACGGCGGAATGGGCTCTGGCACAGGGACTGCTGGAGCGCTACAACGTGACCAATCTGGACGTGCGTGCAGGACTACCACATAACCACGTGAACGGCATCTTCGCGGACAGCCGTGGCTTTGTGTGGATTTCGAGCTACGGCGGCGGGGCGGTACGTTACGACGGCTATACTTATATGCGGCCGAACCTGAAGACCCGCACGGGCAGTATCAGCAATTCGTGCAAGGGTTTTGCCGAAGACCGTCACCACCGGCTGTGGACGGTCTACGACGAGAATGTGACGGTGATGGACATGGTGACGATGGGCCGCACAGTGCCCCGATATGGCAAAGGTGATATAAGCCGTCTGCTGGCAAAGGAGTCGGTGCGCGTCTACTGCGACACGAAGGGCGCTCTATGGCACGTGACGCGCGACAGCATCTTCCGCTATACCTTCAACGACGACGGCAGCGTCCGTCACATCAGCGCAGCCGCCTATCGGGGCAACACACCTGACATCAACATCCGCGACATCGACCAGAACGGTACGGTGTGGATGAGTGTTGTCGACGGCCTGTTCCGCGTGTGCGACATTGGCGGACGACTGGAATACCGCGAGATAGCCCCCGCCCTAAGCCAGCTGCGGGGACTGTACGTTACCGACCTGCTGCGACGGGGTAACGACATCTGGATATCGACCAACCAGGGGCTGTACGTCTACGACCCTTACAACTCGACACTGCGCAGCTACCGACACACTGCCGACCCCCGCTCGCTGTCGCACGACTATGCCACCTCGCTGGCTCTGACCAGCGACGGACGCCTGCTGGTAGGTACGCTGCGAGGACTATGTGTGCTGGACGATCAGACGGATACGTTCCAATGCTGGAATTCGTCGACACCGGGCTGTCCGATGGCCAGCGATTTCGTCCACCAGCTACTGGTGTACGGACATCAGCTATGGATAGCCACCGAGACGGCCGGCATCATCAAACTATCGCCTAAACCGCTCATGCTGCGCAATTATGTCAATGACCCTCGGGATCCCCGCTCGCTGTCGCCCCATCCTGTGAACGCCATGCGTGTAGAACCTGACGGTACGCTATGGGTCGGCACGGTGGAAGGCGGACTGAACCGCAGGGTACAAGGCGGCTTTGAGCACTGGACGACCCACAATTCAGGACTGACCCACAACTCCGTGTCGGTGCTGGAGGGCGACGGTCACGGGCGGCTTTGGATAGGCACTTGGGGGGGCGGCGTGAATACATTGACCATTGACCAATCACCATTGACCATTCGTCCTTTGGCCATGCCCGACAGCATGGTGGGGCAAACGAACTACATCGGGGCGCTGGCTTACGACCGACGGCACGATGCCCTATGGATAGGGTCGAACGACGGAGTGTTTCTATACGATCTAAAGACAGGACGGTTGGAAGACCCCTTCGAGGGCAACCGCGAGATACGTGGCTGCATTGGTTCGCTGATAGACCATGAACAGCAGCTGTGGATGGGGTGTCTGTCGGGCGTCATCGTTATTGACCTGAAAAGCGATGGAGGCATTGCCCGTGGCGGTCGGAGATTCCGTGTCCGCCATCTGCGCTATAAGCTAAACCACCCTGAGTCGCCAGTGGTTGACAAGATTACCTGTTTCTGCGAGGCGAAGGATGGTACGCTGTGGCTGGGCAGCAACGGTTATGGACTGTATAGGAGATGTAAGAGATTAGAGGCAAGAGATAAGAAGGGAGATGGCAGCGGTAAGATGGAGGAAGCGTTTGAAGTGCTGACGACAGACGACGGACTGGCTAATAATTCGGTGAAGGGCATTGTGGAGGACATGCAGGGGCGGCTATGGATAACCACCAACAACGGTCTTTCCATCTACACTCCCGACACCCACACCTTTACCAACTATGGCGAACGCGAGGGTCTGTCTGGACAGCAGTTCTATTGGAACTCAGCTGTGAAAGGCTCCGACGGAGCCATCTATGTGGGCAGTACGGCAGGGTTAACGGAAATACGTGGCGAAAACAGCGAGGCCGACTATCCCGTTCACCTGACCTTTACACAGCTGTTGGTAGACAACCAAGAGGTGACATCGGCAGACGAAGGTATTCTCGACGCAGACATCTCACAGGCCCGCTGCATCGGTCTGCACGAGTCGAACAAATCGTTTGCCATCAGTTTCTCGACGCTGACCTACGAAGGCGACGTACAGGGACACTACAGTTACAGAATGAAGGGATTTGATGACGAATGGACCATACTGACGCCCGGAGAACACTCGGTACGCTACACCAGTCTGAAACCAGGCACCTACACCTTTGAAGTGGCCTATGCTGCCAAAGGCTCCGACAACCGTCACGTCATCAGCATCGACATCGTCGTGAAACCCTATTTCTGGAAAAGCTGGTGGTTTGTCATCATCGTCACCTTAGCCGTCGCCGCTCTGCTGCTCTGGCAGCTCAGACAGCGCATGGAGAAGTTGCGCCGTCAGGAAGCCGAGAAACTGATGGTTCCCATCCGCAAGGCCATGGACGAAGCCGACGACCCCGAACAGCTGCAGGCGCGCATACAAAACATCCTTGACGCCCACGAGCACCTGAAGAAGAGCTACCGCCGCAGTGTGGAGGCCGACAAACAGGAATCCCTGCAGGTTAAGACCTTCATGGAGCGTGCTACGGCGACGATGGAGCAGCACTACATGGATAGCACCTTCGGCATCACTGATTTTGCCGAGGCGATGGGCATGAGCCGCAGCCTTCTGGCGAAGCGCCTGAATGCCGAAACGGGACAGAGTACGGGTCAGTTTATCCGCAACTACCGTCTGACCGTTGCAAAGAAACTTCTGTTGGAGAATATTGCCAACAGGAACATTACTGAAATAGCCTACAAGGTTGGATTCAACGACCCGAAGTACTTTACGCGCTGTTTCACCCATCGTTACGGAAAAAGTCCGAGTACTTATGCCGAAGAGGACACTTCGGTGGACTGAAATAACGAAAAACACACAGAAAAAGGGGTAAGAATCGACAAATCACCATTTTGTCCACCCAATAAACTGTTTTGTCCACCTGATTTTGGGCAATAGTTCCTATCTTTGCCGCCAGTAAAATATATTACTAATAAACTTAATTCTAACAAAACAATTTACAAATGAGAAAACAAGCATTATTCTCTGCGATGCTGATGTTGGGACTGGCAGGAGGTCTGACCATCTGTCCTGTTCCGGCAATAGCGTCAGTGGCCCAGCAGACCTTGAAGGTCAGCGGCCAGGTTGTTGACCATGACGGTGAACCGCTAATCGGTGCCACTGTCAAGGTGAAGGGTGCCCAATCGGGTGCAATTACCGATTACGACGGTAACTTCTCGTTGGATGTTCCGGCAGACGGTATCATCGTGATTAGCTACGTTGGTTACAAGGATCGTGAGATTGCCGTACGCGGACGCGCGAACCTTAATCAAATTGAACTCGAGGCCGATGACAATGTTCTCGAACAGGTGGTCGTCGTCGGTTACGGTACGCAGAAGAAGGCCGACCTGACGGGTTCTGTGTCTATCGTCAATGCTGAGGAGCTGAAGCGCGTGTCGAACTCGAACATCTCCACGATGCTGGAAGGTAAGGTGGCCGGTGTGCAGATTACATCTGACGGTCAGCCTGGTGCAGACCCGTCAGTACGTATCCGCGGTATCGGTTCTTTCGGAAGTACTGCTCCTCTCTATGTCATTGACGGTGTGCCCATGGGTACGACCATCCGTGATTTCTCGCCGAACGACATCGAGACCATTCAAGTGTTGAAAGATGCTTCGGCAGGTGCTATCTACGGTTCTCGTGCTGCCAATGGTGTGGTAATCATCACGACGAAGAGCGGTAAGAAAGATCAGCCCCTGAAGGTGGACTATAAGGGATATTTTGGCGTTGACTGGATTCCCAGTAGCACATACGACATTATGAATGCCGACCAGTATAGTGATTATCTTGGTCATGCAGCAGCTAATTCCAATACGCCCCTGCCCAGTGGCTATAGTCTAGGAGCGGATGGCAAGTACCATTTCATGGACAATACCAATACTGATTGGTTCAAGGAGGTGTTTAAGACTGGTACACGTCAGAACCACAATGTTAATCTGAGCGGTGGCGGTGCACACAACACCTATAACGTAGGTCTCGACTATTTCCAGCAGAAGGGTACGTTGGAAGGTGCTGGTCCTAACTATAATCGTTTCACGGCTCGTGTGAACAATATGATGGAGACTAAGTTTATCCAATTCAATACCAGTCTGGTTTACTCACACTCCAACCAGGACGGTATGGGTCTTTCAAATGCCAATGAGTATGTACAGGGTCTCTATGGTGACGTGACCAACGTGCTGCGTGGTACATTGCTGATGCAGCCTACTATCAAGGCATACGATGAAAGCACATGGTATTTGGACGATGTGGTGCCTGCTGCTAAGAATTACAAATACGATGCCTACGGCTATGGTGTTTATTATAATGATATCCATGGTGATATCTCTGCTTCGAACCCCTTGCTGGTCAATAATATGCTGACCCGTAATACCATTGTAGATCGTATTGTTGCTACAGGTTCGGCTGATGTGAACCTGCTGAAGATGATTGGTTTGGATAGCAAGAATCACAAGCTGAACTACAAACTAAATCTCTCATATAGCAAGACCAATGCCCAGGATAAGACTTGGGTTGCAGCCTGGATTCAGAGCAACCGTGTATATCTCGACAAGAGCAACGAGCGCCTGACAGAGAATAAGCGTACTTATTCAGACTTCCTGGTTGAGAATACGCTGACATGGGATGGAAACTTCGGTTTACACCATATTAATCTCTTAGGCGGTATCACCTACGAAGAGGAGAATACCCATCTTTTGAATGCATGGGGTATCAACCTCACAGAGCCCTATTATCTCCATCCCCAGAAGGCCGAGACACGTGAATCAGAGTCGTACGAATATAAACACGCTCTGACATCTTTCATTGGCCGTTTGAACTATGACTACGATGGCAAGTATCTGTTCTCGTTTGTCATTCGTCGTGACGGTAGCTCACGTCTTACGAAGGATATCCGCTGGGGTACTTTCCCGTCAGTATCTGTAGGTTGGCGTTTTGATAAGGAAAAGTTCTTCCCTATCGATCGTAACATTGTTAATCTGTTTAAGGTTCGCGCCAGCTATGGTGAACTTGGTAACGAGAACATCGGTGAGTATGCTTATCAGTCAGTGTATCGTCCAGGCTATATGAGTTATAGCTTTGGTAATACAGTTGTCTACGGTTCGTCTATTGAAGATTACGTGAACAATCAGCTTGCATGGGAGAAGAAATCAACGACCAATGTCGGTATCGACCTGGCTATGTTCAACAATCGCTTGGAGTTCACTGCCGAGTGGTATAAGAACAAATCGACAGACCTGTTGTACTCTGTTCCTGTTCCTGCCAACGCTGGTGTAAGAAACGAGTCTGTGACCATGAATGCCGCCTCTATGGAGAACAGCGGTTTCGAGTTCTCTGCAACTTATCGTAACCGTGACCACGCTCTGAAGTGGCAGGTATCAGCCAACTTGAGTACGCTGAAGAACAAGGTTACCAAGCTCGGTTTCGGCGAGGAGTCGTATATCACTGGTGACTATGCTACTTTCGTAGGTGAGGAGGTTGGTCAGTTCTATGGCTATGTATATGAGGGTATCGCCCGTACACAGGCCGACCTTGACGACCATGCCAACGATCTTGGCAATCATGTCACTCAGACAGGTGCACAAATAGGTGACTGTCTGTACAAGGACGTGAACAACGACGGCATTATCAATGGTTCCGACCGCGTCGTTCTCGGCAGTGGTCTTCCCAAGGTGAATTTTGGAATCAGTGCTCATCTGGAGTATAAGAATTTTGATCTGAGCATCTCAACCTTTGGTGCCTTGAACTATCATGTTTCCGATGGTATATATAACAGTCTGAACTCCTGCTACGGTTGGGCGAACAAGGATGTTGCCATTGGTGATGCCAACCGCTATTCCGAGGATGGTCTGACCTATATCTCAAGTGTTCCCCGTACCTATATTGTAGCCAACGGTGAGGCTTGGAACGACTACTTCAGCGATCGCAAGATCCAGAATGCTGCTTATTGGAAGATTGCCAATATCGAATTGGGCTACAACTTCCCCGACAAGTGGTTCAAGGGTGTTGTCTCTGGCGTTCGTGCATACGTTTCTGCCCAGAATCTCCATACCTTTACTAAATATAAAGGTTATAATGTGGACTATGCTGGTGGCACATTCACTCCAGGTTACAACTGGTGCTCATATCCTAGTGCACGCAGCTTCATGGCTGGTATTCTTTTCTCATTCTAATATATAAAAGAGGTAATTATTATGAAACTATATAAATTTTCATTTGCCCTGATGTTGGGCATCGGCACGCTGACTTCGTGTAGCGATAAGTTGGAGCTGACCAACCCCAACGACCCGACTACAGGTACTTTCGGCAATACCACCCAAGACTTGGAGGATGCAGTCATTGCCTGTTATCATCATACCCGTATGGAGGGTACCTACGCCCGTGTAGGTTATACTTTGGAGTGCTGTCGTGGTGACGAGGTTTGGAACGTGGCTCAGTCATGGAACCACTTGTCAGCTGACAACCTGAATGTTTCCATTGACAATAGTGAGGTAGCATGGATCTGGCGCGACTGGTTCTATGTTATCAACATTACAAATTTCGTGATCACTAAGTGTGGCGAAGATGACAGCGCACTCTCTGAGGCTATGAAGCGCATCAAGGGACAGGCCCTCTTCATCCGTGGTCTGGCATATTACAACCTTTCCAATTTCTATCAGAATCCTCCCCTCATTCTGGATTACAACTCATATTCTTCTCTTGAAGGACTTTATGCAGCCAATCACGAGGAGGGTGAGACCGATCCTAATGCACAGTATGACAGAGTGCTCGATCAGGTCGAGAAAGACTTCTCTGAAGCTATGACGCTGCTGCCAACCCGCGATGCGGGTGGCGAGTGGGCCAAAGGTCGTGCCACAAGTGGTGCTGCTGCCGGCTACTATGCCCGTGCTCTGATGCAGCGTCACAAGTACAGCCAGGCGCTCACCGTGCTGAAGGAAATCATCGGAGGTACTTATGGTCACTATGAGTTGATGAAGAACTACGGTGACAATTTCCGCGAGGGCAGTGCCTACGAGAACAATGCCGAGAGCCTCTACGAAGTACAGTTCCTGGACTATGGCTCTCAGGGGTCGGACGACGAGTGGACACCAGTGAACATCAGCAAAAATGCTTCCCAGGGAAATGCCTTGGAGGCTAATTTCGCTCCCGCAAGTACAGGTAGCTGGCAGGACTTGGCAGCTGCTCCCTGGCTCTATTGGCTCTTCAAGGAAGGTGATAAGACCAAGGATGGTAAGCTCGACCCACGTCTGTATTGGACGCTTGGTACATACGAGACAGACTGGGAAACCTATTCCGACGGTTTGGGAAATATGTGTTATACAGAAAAGATGTCTGATGAGAACCCCGCTGTTGTCAACACAGTCAATGGTGGTATTCCCGTTGCCAAATACACCAACTTCCGCACAGGTCTTTATGCCTCGGTGGTTACAGGTCTGAAGTGTGGTATCAATATTCGTCTCATGCGCTATGCTGACGTGTTGCTGCGTGCTGCTGAGTGTGAGAACGAGGTCAATGGTCGTCCTACCCAGCAGGCTATTGACTGGATTAACGAGGTGCGTCGCCGTGCCAACCTGAACGATTTGGCGCTTGCCGACTTCAAGACTGCCGACGAGCTGTTTGAGCAGATTGCCAACGTCGAGCGTCCCAAGGAGTTCGGTTGTGAGGCAGGTCGTTGCTACGACCTTATCCGTTGGGGCTTCTTCCATGATGCCAACCGCCTGCAGCAGTTGAAGGAGCATGGTGCTTACAAGCTCGCTGCTGATGTGAAGGAAAAGATTATCTATGGTGCTTCTGGCGTTGCGAGTACTTTCGACAAATACCAGAACGGTCATGAGTATTTCCCCATTTATCAGAATTATCTGAATGTGAACTCTAGCCTCGTGGGTAACTCTGCAAATAAAAATATAGATAACTCAGTGTACTTTACCAAGAATGGTTGGACTGTTCATCCTGTAGTAGATTTGAGCAAATAACAATAAAACCTTTAATAGATAAAGAATATGAAATATCTCAATAAATTTGTTTCAGCTCTTTTTGTTGCAACACTTGGCATCATGACGTTGGCAAGTTGTGAAGGTGCTGATCTTTACAAGATAAATGCCCCTGACTGGCTCTCAGAGAAGGGCGGCGATGAAGACGAACCCGAGCCGGAGGAAGAACTGGTGGGCCAGATGGAAGATGTGTATAACATTGGTAAGGAAGATATGTCCTCTGGTTTCTGGACGTTGGGTAAGACGTACGTGGTTCCTGCCGGTGCGAAATGGCAGGCTCAGTTTAATCTGACTGTTAATCCTGATAATAAGTATTATAAGAACTTCTATGTTGTGCTGAATGCATGTACTAATGCTGAGACAGGAGAGCTGGGTGATGAATATGGTGTTATCCGTTATGATAATGATCCGTCTAAAAACTCTGAGTGGAATACGACAGGAACAGAAATCGACCGCAGTCTCGTTGGTGGAAACTTTACCAATTCATCTCCGACAGAAGGTGATAACCAGGATGTGGATGCCTCCGTTCAGAAGATGAATGGTAAGATTACGCTGACCGTTGACCGTACGGACGGGGGGCTCTTCATCAAAATGACTAATGGTACGTTGACAAAAACTTATACTCAAACAACTTCGTTCCCCTCAACAGGAGCAGACGTACCTTTGGCATGTCGTATCGGCGTGGAGGGATCTTTGGTTAGCTTCATCTCTACTAATATTGAACCTATCGGTGGATGCACTTCTGCCAACGACAAACAGCCGCTTTCTATGGAGTTGACTGGCGTTCCCACAGAGGTGCTTGTTGGCACTGATCTTGCAGAGGCTATGGCTAATGTGACGGCTACGGTGACCTTCGATGAGGGTGTTACTGCTAACGTCACAGCTGCTGACCTGCTGTTCGAGGCTATTCCTAATATGGAAGACTTGGGACAGAAGACGCTTGTCGTACTCTATAACAAGACGTTCAAGGGTGCAAATGCCGACAGGCCTATTATGGCTTCGAAGACGTTCAGCGTCGTAAAGGAACTCTCTGCATTCACACAGACTGTTGTTGTCCCGACTCCACTCGTCCTGGGTGCAGAGGATAACAGTACCGGCTGGTGGGGCGCTCATACGGAGAATATCAAGGTAGAGCCGAAGGAGACGAAGGTCACGAGCTTCACCAATCACACTTCGGGTGTTGCCAACTGGAACAACTTCGTCATCGTGCTCTGCAAGGCCAGCAATGCGGAGTATGCGGTGGTTCGTGCCGACAACTATGGCTGGGGCGATGGCTACGCAGCATGTACTCCAATTGGAGGCTTCGCCGATGACGATGCATGGGCTGCATGGCGTGCCGACATGGAGGGTGCCAAGGTGACCACGTATGTGACCAATAATGGCGATGGTACTGCCGATGTCAAGGCTGTCATGGTTGGTAATAGCGGAAATGTCTATCAGCAGGAGTACAAGGGCATCAACACGGTTGATCCGGATGACTTCTACTTCCGCTTCACAGTGGATGGCTGTCACCTCGTATTCGACCAAGAGGTGGGTGCACCCGATTGTTCTACAGGTTGGTGGGGAGCACACTCTACGAACATCCAGGTGACAGGTCATCAGGTGTGTACCGTCAACTTCACGAACTACTCGTCATGTGCAAACAACTGGAACAACTTCGTCATCGTGCTGTGCAAGGCAGACAATACTGAATATGCAGTTGTTCGTGCCGACAACTTTGGTTGGGGTGATGGCTATGCTGCATGTACTCCAAGTATGGAGAACGGAAGAGACTGGGATGTTTGGCGTCCAGCGATGAATGGTGCAAAGGTTTCTGCAAAGATAGTGAATAATGGCGACGGCACTGCTGACATCAAGGTTGTGATGCACGGCAACAATGGTGTTGACTATACTCAGGATTATATCGGTATTAACACTATTGATCCTGATAACTTCTACTTCCGATTTACTGTTGACAGCAGTTATCTGGTATTCGAATAATATTTTAATTGAACTGTATTATGAAATATATATCTAAACTATTAGCGCTGTTTGCCATCGTAATGATGGCAACAGCCTGTAGCGACAACGTCAACGAGGTGAATTATCCCTTGACGGTTACGACCCCGTCTGTGACTTCTGTTTCTGGTAGCTCTGCCATTGTGACTGCAACGGCTACAGGTTCTCACATCATCCATCGTGGTGTATGTTACTCAACTTCACCCAATCCTACGATTAGTAATGATAAGGTGTATTCTGCCAGTAAGGAAATGGTTCTGACCATTGGCGGTCTTGCTAAGAGCACGACCTACTACGTTCGTGGTTTCGCGCAGACGAGTTATGATGTTGTATATTCAAATGAAGTGTCCTTTACAACGACCTCTTCTGAATCTGCTGATGACGATCCTCAGACTGAGGGGCCATCGGCACTGAAGCGTGTCAGCGTTCATGACCCGAGCGTGGTTTGGGATCCGTCAACAAGCAGCTATTATATCTTCGGTTCACACCGTGCTGCGGCCAAGTGTAACAATATGATGTCCTGGGAGGCATTTACCGCTCCTTGGGCTACTGCTACCAGCAAGAATGCCGATAATGTTGATGCATTTACCACTCCTCAGGTTACTCAGGTGAAGAAGGGCGGAGTGTTGTACGACTTCACGTTCAACGCACTTGCCTGGTCACAACGCGGTAGTGAGACATATGACGTGAATGGTAATATGTGGGCTCCTGATGTGATCTACAACAAGAAGATGGGTAAGTGGTGTATGTATCTCAGCATCAATGGTGACGGATGGTATTCCAGCATCATTATGTTGACTGCCGATAACATCGTAGGTCCTTATCGCTATCAGGCTCCTGTCGTAATGAGCGGATTCCGTTCTGGTGACTCCTATAAGTCTACCGATTTGGAGATTGTCCTGGGTGAGCAGGCTTCTCTGCCTTCACGCTATGCTCCAAGCGACAACTACGGCAATCACTGGCCTAATGCAATTGACCCCTGTGTGTTCTATGATGAAAATGGCAAGCTGTGGATGTCTTATGGATCTTGGAGTGGTGGTATCTTCATGCTGGAACTCGACGAGGAGACTGGTCTGCGTGACTATGATGTCACTTATGCAGAGAACGAGACCTCAGATCCTTACTTCGGTAAGAAGATTGCTGGTGGTCATTATGTTTCTGGTGAGGCGTCGTATATCGAGTATATCGGTGGTTATTACTTCCTGTTCGTGACCTATGGTGGTCTGGAGGCTGCTGGCGGTTACCAGATGCGTGTGTTCCGCTCACTGAATCCTGACGGACCTTTTGTTGACAGCAAGGGAAGTTCTGCGGTTTATGATGCTTATCAGCTGAACTTCGGGCCTACAGAGAATGACGGCTTCCGTGGTGTGAATATCTTTGGTGCGTATGATGACTGGGGCTTCCAGACTGTAGGTGATTGGGGTGAGCGTGCCCAGGGTCATAACAGTATCATTGCTGCTCAAGACGGACGTACCTATCTGGTTTATCATACACGTTTCCAGAATCGTGGCGAGGGTCACGAGGTGCGTGTTCACCAGGTTTATCAGAACGAAGAGGGCTGGTTGGTGGCTGCTCCATTCGAATATACGGGCGAAGGCATCAAGAGTGCTGGTATTGCTGTTGCTCAGAAGGTGGCTACAGCTGATATCCCAGGTACTTATAAGTTGCTGACTCATCAATATGGACTGGATCATGCTGCCAAGGAATATGCAGCTCCTGTGGATGTAACCCTCAATGCTGATGGTACTATTTCCGGTGGTGCTACTGGTACTTGGACCACCAAGTCTGGTACATCATATATCACCATCAAGATTGGCTCAGAATTTAAGGGTGTGATGGTTCCTCAAACTTTGGAACCAACTGATACAAAGGTTCCTTGCTTCACGGCTCTTGACAGCCAGACAGGTGTTACCATCTGGGGTTACAAGGCTCCTGTGAAAGAGTAAAAGAACTGACTGATGAAACGAATTCTATCTATAGTAGTGGTGCTCACGCTGAGCACCACTCTATATCCCCAGTCCCATCACAAAGGGCATCCCCATACGGCATTTCAGACGGAGACACCGATGACGCACGACCCAGTGATGGC
This sequence comes from uncultured Prevotellaceae bacterium, assembly GCA_902800245.1. Lineage (GTDB taxonomy): Bacteria > Bacteroidota > Bacteroidia > Bacteroidales > Bacteroidaceae > Prevotella. Next base: position 8,179 of record CADCDY010000039.1, on the reverse strand, counting down.
GTATGAGGACAGTACTTACTACCTGTTCTGCACGGGGATAGGCATCCAACAGATGACTTCGCAGGACCGTAAGACGTGGACGGTACTTCCTGAGCCTATAATGACGGTGATGCCACAATGGACAGGCGATTCAGTCCCAGGCTTTACTCACCATGTGTGGGCTCCTGATGTCATCTGGTGGCACGGTAAGTGGTGGTTGGCCTATAGCTGTTCTACCTTCGGTAAGAATGGCTCTGCCATCGGTTTACTGAGTAAACCTTCATTGAGTTTCCCCGTATGGAATGACGAAGGTTGTATCGTGACTTCTCGTGAAGGTCGTGACCAGTGGAATGCTATCGACCCGAACTTCATCATCGACGACAACGACCAGGCGTGGATGACGTGGGGCTCGTTCTGGGATGGCATTCAGATGGTGCGTCTCGACACCACGATGCATGTGGCCAAGGGCGAACGGCCGCGTACCATTGCCCGCCGCTATGCATCGCGTGATAGGAATGTGCCCGCTAATCCTACTTCCAAGTATGCCGGAACGAATGCCATCGAGGCACCGTTCATCTTCCGACACGATGGCTGGTACTATCTCTTTGTGTCGTGGGACTACTGTTGTCGCGGAGCCCAGAGCAACTACCGCGTAGCCGTAGGTCGCAGCCGTCAGGTGGATGGGCCTTATCTCGACCGCAACGGCAAGGATATGCGCGATGGCGGCGGCACCCTGTTCCTCGAAGGCGACAAGAAGCAGTTTGAGGCTGTGGGCCATTGTGCTGCCTATCATGTCAATGATGAGGATATCTTCATCTGTCATGGCTACAGTATTGCCCATCAGGGTGCATCAATACTGGTCCAACGTTCTATCAGGTGGACTGCTGACGGTTGGCCTTTCTTAAAGACAATTGATTAATACCGACAGAGAATGAAGCGATTTCTTTTAGCATTATGTGCATTCCATGTCTCCATGCTTGTGTCTTTTGCTCAGTCGTGGACGGCAGATAATGGCAACGGCACGTTTACCAATCCTCTGTTCTATGATGAATTCTCCGACCCCGATATTATTCGGGTGGGTGATGACTACTATCTGGCTGGCACTACTATGCACTCGGTGCCAGGACTCGTTATCCTGCACTCGAAAGACCTTGTTAATTGGGAGAACGTCGGCTACTGTTTCAATCGCTTTGACTTCCCTGAGGATCGGTTTTCGCTGAAGAATCATGAGGAAATATACGGACAGGGCATCTGGGCGCCAGCTATTCGCTATGCCAATGGCCAGTTCTATATTTTCTCAAATGTCAATGGCAAGGGGTTGCAATGCTACACATCGAAGGATATTCGTGGCCCGTGGAAGCATCATAATATGCAAGGCAACATCTACGACCTTTCGGTGCTCTTCGATGACGATGGCAAAATCTACGCTATCCACAAGTATGGTGAGGTGCATTGTACAGAGTTGAAGCCCGATATGAGCGGACCGGTAGAGGGAACCGATCGGGTCATCATCCCAGAGGGTAACGGTATTGGCGAGGGACACCACATGTATAAGATAAATGGCATGTACTACCTTATCTCTACCGATTATAAACCGAACGGACGAACGCTTTGTTCGCGTTCCAAGAGTATCTGGGGACCTTACGAGACCATCACCATCACGGCTGACGAGACATTCGGCTATCATGCAGCTCCACTGACGCAGGTACCTCGTGATGTGAAGTACCGCATTGGTGAGGATGGTACATCGTTTGGTATTCCAGCAGTTGACAAGGATGCTACCGCTTGTACCAATATTCATCAGGGAGGCATTGTCGAAGACCAGAGCGGTCAGTGGTGGGCTTTGCTGATGATGGACTTCCATTCCATCGGTCGTACGGTGACGCTGGCACCGATTACGTGGAAAGACGGCTGGCCTATGTTAGGACTAGAGGGTAACCTCGGGCGTGCTCCACGTACATGGCTCAAGCCAAATATCCAGTCTGTTGCTGCGCCACAGCAGCAAGCAACACCCTTCGCTCCCTATCAGCGCTCTGAGGACTTCAACGGCAAGATGCTGGGCCGTGTGTGGCAGTGGAACCATAACCCAGATGACACCAAGTGGAGCCTGAAAAAAGGACGTCTGCGCCTGCAATCGATGCCTGCAGAACAGCTGATGTGGGCTCGCAACACGTTGACGCAGCGCGTCATTGGTCCTACCAGCGTTGCTACCGTCGAACTCTATGTTCAAGGTATGAAGGATGGCGACGTTGCCGGACTGGGTAACATCAATGTGCCCTGCTCGTGGATTGGTGTCACCAAGGATGACTCTCGCCTGCATCTACGTTGTTTCGAACAAGCTGTCAACGATACTGTGACCTTAGGTATCGCCGCAACAGACGGGATCATCAAAAAAGTATGGCTCCGCATGGTAGGCAATTTCGACAAGGATCGTGCTCACTACGAGTGGTCATTAAACGGAACAGACTTCCATCAGATGGGACGTGCGATGCCTTTAAGTTATCAGCTCATCACCTTCCAAGGCTCGCGCCACGCCCTCTTTGCTTTCAATCACAAGGGCAAGCAGGGTGGCTATGCAGAGTTTGACAATTTCACTGTCGTAGAGCCCAAGGCTGACCGTTCGGGTAATATTCCTTACGGCAAGAGTTTCCGTATCATCAATCTTGCCACAGGTCGTCCTGCTATTGCTCTGGAGCATGGCCTGTTGCATGACACCTATGCCACGGACAATTCCAAGTTAACACGTTTTCGCATCATTGACAAGGGGCAGGGACAGGTTATCCTCCAGTGCGAGGATGGTCGCTACGTTTTCTGTGCTGGCTACGGTCTTGCCGGTGATGTCCGTTTGACCACTGATGCCTCGAAAGCAGAAGTGTTTATGTGGCAGGACTATCTCGACCGTGAGTTTATGCTCATGTCGATGCGTACCCACCGATATGTTGGCAAGAGTCCTACTACGGGCAGTCCTTATTCTATGGACTTCGCAGGGGCAGATCCAGCCCGTCGCAATGGGGCTGTTTTCCGTTGGGAAGAATAATATGATCATTTGTATAACTTTATAAAACCTAAGAAAATGAAGAAAAGATTATTATCATTGGCAGTCGTCATGGGTACATCCCTTGTCGCTATGGCACAAATGACGATGGATGTAAGTACCAAGAAGTTGGGCGCTCCTATCCAATCGACCATGTATGGTATTTTTTTCGAGGACATCAACTATGCCGCTGACGGCGGATTGTATGGTGAACTGGTGAAGAACCGCTCCTTTGAGTTCCCTCAGCACTTGATGGGCTGGCAGGCTTTTGGCCGTGTCGATGTGGAAGATGATGGCCCCTTTGAGCGTTGCCCGCACTATGTGGAATTGAGCGACCCTGGCCATCGTGACCGTCGCACTGGTCTGGTGAACGAAGGTTACTTCGGCATTGGTGTGAAGAAGGGTGAGAACTACCGCTTCTCAGTATGGGCGAAGGCTCCCAAGGGTAATTCTGCCATTCGCATCCAGCTGATTCAGGAGAATTCAATGGATGAGCAGCAGGAGTTTGCCGAGCAGAAACTGAATATCACCTCCAAGGAATGGAAGAAATACACTGTTACGCTGACCGCTACGAAAACACTGAAGCATGCCAAACTGCGCATCTTCCTGAACAGTGTTAACAAAGTATGTCTGGAACATGTGTCTTTGTTCCCAGTCAACACTTATAAAAACCGTGAGAACGGAATGCGTCGTGATTTGGCACAGGCATTGGAAGACCTGCACCCAGGCATTTTCCGCTTCCCTGGTGGATGTATCGTGGAGGGTACTGACCTGGCAACTCGTTATCAGCTGAATCAGAACCGCTGGGAACATACCTTTGACTTCCGTTACTATCCAGACTACTATCAGTCGTATGGACTGGGCTTCTTTGAGTTCTTCCAGTTGGCGGAGGATATCGGTGCTGAGCCGTTGCCTGTCATTTCGTGCGGTTTGTCGTGTCAGTTCCAGAACCCCGACCCCACGAAGCCCGGCGTACATGTAGCACTCGACGACCTCGGCCCATACATCCAGGATGCGCTGGATTTGGTGGAGTTTGCCAATGGCGACGTCACCACGAAGTGGGGTAAAGTGCGTGCCGACATGGGACATCCCGAACCCTTCAACCTGAAGTTCCTCGGTGTGGGCAACGAACAGTGGGACTACGACGAGCAGCACGGCGGCTATGGTCCTGTGTTCACCGAGCGTCTGAAGAAGTTCAGCGACGCCCTGCGCAAAAAATACCCCACGCTGAAACTCATCGGCACCACTGGTCCTAACAGCGAGGGCTGGGACTTCGACCTCCTGCAGCCCCGCATGAAGGAGTTGAAGGTGGACCTCTACGACGAGCACTACTACCGCGACGAACAGTGGTTCCTCACCCACGGCCTGCGCTACGACTCCTACGACCGCAAGGGTCCGAAGGTGTTTGCTGGTGAATATGCTTGTCACGGCAAGGGCAAAAAGTGGAACCACTACGAGGCCGCCATCCTCGAAGCCGCCCACATGACCGGTTTCGAGCGCAATGCCGACATCGTCTACATGACCACCCCTGCTCCGCTCTTTGCCCACGTTGACGGATGGCAGTGGCGCCCCGACCAGATATGGTACGACCAGACGCAAATGTTCCACACCGTGAGCTACTACGTCCAGCAGCTCTATGCCACCAACAAGGGCACCCACGTGCTCTCATTGACTACCCCTGCAGGGAAAAAGGGCGTGCCCGTAGCTGGACAGGAAGGTCAGAACGGACTCTTCGCCTCTGCTTGTTACGACAAGGAGGCTGGCGAGGTCGTTGTCAAGGTGGTCAACACCTCTAAGCAGATGCAGCCCATCCGCCTGAATCTAAAGGACCTGACGGGTGTCACCACGGCGCAGACCATCACGCTGAACCACGCGGGCATGGACGACGAGAACAGCATTGCCCACCCTGAACTAATCACCCCACAGCGAGGCACTGTCGCCGTCGAGGCCGACAAGAAGCAGAGCGCCATCCTCGACCACTTGCCCCCCATGTCGTTCCGCATCTACCGCGTGAAAAAATAAACACGATAAGAATTTAATTGATTCATACCAAAATATTGGTTTTTAGTTAGTTGGTTTTAATTTAATTTTGACAAGCATTTGATCATGAACCAAAATGGTGCAGCTCGCGATGAGCCGCACCATTTTTTTTATCAGACAAATGAAGTGATTTGGTTTTTTCTCCTTTTTTGCATAATTCTCCGCCAGGAGGGTTAAGCCGTTGATTTACAGAAAGATGATGGCGGAGGATTTTTGAGCTACGGAGGCTTTTTCGTGAGGAAGGGGCTAAACGGTGATAAGGAAGGAACTTAGCATTGATGAGGTCGGAGCTAAACTGTGATGAGGCCGGGCTTAACGAATCTGTCACTTAAGTGGTAGAGTACTAGAACTAAAGTAGCAAGATGCTGCTACTATAGTGGTAGAGTCTTTGGTCTTAAGTGGCAGATTAAACAGAACGGACTTAATTGGTGCTTATGTCCGGAGTAAGAAGCGACGAGCAGGGAGTAAAAAACAGCAACTTTTGGGTAGCGGATTTCAGGTAAATCTTTTACCAAACGGAAGCAGAAGCAGTCGGTGAGTGTGGATGCAATGAAAGAGCAGAACAGCCTGCTCTTGAAACGACTTGAAAAAGTCGAGAGTGAGTTAATTGGTTTGAGGGCTGATTCCGACTGTCGGAAAACTGAGTGCAAACAGCGTGATTCGGCGAAGGACCGCTATGAGGAGCGGCAGCAGCAGATGCCTGAACTGAAGTCGATGATGCAGACGCTGAAGCCCAGTTTCATCGGGGCCTACAAGAAGAACTTCAATCAGTTGCCGCGTATCGCTTCGTTCGTGGGCACCACCAACGAGCGTCATGTACTGACAGACCGCACCGGTTCGCGCCGTTTCCTCATCTTAGAGCCTGACGGCATCATCAATGTGGATGGTATCGATCATGACCAGTTGTATGCCCAGGTGTTGCACGAGATTGAAGACGATGGCCGGGGTGACTGCCAATGCCTTCGGCAGGTCAATGACGCGACTTGGCTTGAGACGTGTGGGTCATCATGATACTGACGGCTATTGGGTTCTTGCAGCGTAACGAGACATAAGTCCCCTGCTTTTTGCAGTAGTATTTTGAGAATTCCTCCGCCGTCAGTTCGTCGAGCCATTTCTGGGCGCGGTATTCCGTAATGTTCAGCGCATACTGCATCTGTTTGCGGGTGATGGAATGATGCTCCTTCAAGTGATTATCGAGGAATTCGACAATCTGTTCGCGCGTGTATGGCTTGTTTCTGCCAGCCGCCCCGCGACCGTATTTGTTTTGGGTGGAAATCTTGGCCTTCAGCGCTTTCACGAAACTGGGGTCAGGCGTGAAGCTGACACCCTGCACCTCCACATCGTTGGCCGTAATCTTATTGGGGTCGGTGAAGTGCGGCTTGATGGGGTTGCCCTCCTCATCGTGCTTCGTGATCAGACCCACTTTCATCTGGAATGTGCCAATACCGTCAATGCGGAACCGTTTGTTCTCGCGCAACTGCTCGATAATCTCATCCCTCAACACGCAGAGCGAGGACATCATCGTGGTGGTGTTGTAGGTGTTGTGATACTTCAAGTGAGCCAGAAAGCCTTTCTCGCTCATTGTGCCATTAGGAATGTGACGCACCTGGTAGGTGGTCTTCCCTTCTGCATCGGGCAGAGGGTTCGGGTATACGCCGTAGTTTATTTTGTCTGCCATAATCGTTGTTGTTTGTCTATTTATTGTTTTGTTTTATTTATCGTTTTTCTATTGAGCGAGTTTCGAGGAACTGGCGGAAGGTCTGCAGATAGCCGTCAGGGATGTGGATGATTTCCTTGCCGATATAGACGCAGTCGTTGCGGTCGACCTTCAGAATTTTGTCAACGGCAATAATGTAGGAGCGATGAATACGCAGAAAACGGTCTTTGGGCAACATGTCCTCTACGGCTTTCATCGTCAGATGGGTAATCAGCGCCTTAGGTTCATTGTCAAGATAGAACAGCACGTAATCCTTCATGCCATTGACGTAGGTAATCTGGTCGATAGGTACGTTACGCCACTCGCCATCGACGCGGATAAAGACGGTATTGGGCTGCTGGGGTTGTGTGACAGGCTGTTGTGGCTGATTAGGTTGCTGTTGAAAGACCTTCTTGGCTGAAGGGTGATTTTGACGTGATAGATATTATCTGGCGTAATGGTCTGCTCCCATTGATAGCGACCCTGATAGAGCAGATTCATGCGACGACGGGTGTTCTCCAGTCCGATGCCAGAACCGCTGCGATCCTTGGTGGGCTTGGGGTTGTTAGTCTTGTCGCAATTGAATACGAGCGTACCGTCTTCTTGTATGAGGCTGATGTCGATAGTGGCAGGGGCATTGCTATTCATGCCGTGCTTAAAGGCGTTCTCGATGAGGGAGATAAAAAGCAAGGGTGCCACTTCCAATTGTGAATTCTGAATTGTGAATTGTGAATTGACTCTGGTCATCTCATTGCAGCGCAGTTTCATCAGTTCAATATAGTTGCGCATAAACTCGACTTCGCCCTCCAATGGCACTTTCGGCTTGTTGGTTTCATACATCGCATAGCGCAGCAGATCGCTCAGTTGCATCAACGTGTCCTGGGCTTTGTCAGCATCAATCTGCGTCAGGCTGGAGATGTTGTTGAGGGTGTTGAAGAGGAAATGGGGATTAATCTGGTTCTTCAGCCAAGCGAGTTCTGCTTCCACCTCCTTCTGCTTCTTCTCGCCCTGTCGCATCACATAGCGTATGCTTATGGCGATGCCGATAGCCATCAGATTAACGAGCAGAGAAAAAATGAGAAACGAAGAGTAACCTGCCAAGGTTCCTTCAGGCAGTGTTCCCCCACGTCTTTCGACGTTTAGGTAAAAGTCTTGCTAAAAGTGGTAATTCTCCTCGGTAACTGACTACAAGGGCATCGTCATTAGAAGCGGTCGGAAACTGATAGTGAAGTAGGTATTACTCCGATGACTTCCGTTCGAAAGAACAAAGAAAAACGCGTTTTTCTTTGGTTTTTTGCTCACTTATTCGTACCTTTGTAGCGCAATTCTGAAAAGAGTCGCCCGTAAAGGTGCACTTAGCTGTGCTTAATTGGGAACTGGAGTGTGAATCTCCGACTGTCCCGCAGCAGTGAACTCCGTTATGGCTCCTA
>CADCDY010000038.1 GCA_902800245.1 uncultured Prevotellaceae bacterium | reverse complement strand
AATTCGTCGCCAGCAATCATCAGCAGCAGATTGTCTGTCAGGTATTTAGCACGTGGCCCCACAAAACTGAAGAACTGTTGCCAATAGGCTTCGCGGTCTATCGTGCTATCATTACGCAGTAGGTTTTCCCCACGCATATAGTAGTCGTTGATTTGCTGCAAGCGTTCAGCAACGATGTGGGTGCGTAGGATGTCGGAAGCCAAAAGGGAACAACCTGCCAATTCGGGCAGTCCGTTGTTCATCTGTCGCACCAGTTCGTCCAATTGTGCCACCTGCTCATCCTTCCACATCATCAGCGAGTCGGGGCCCTTTTCATATACCTTATTCGACCAGTCGAACTTGCAGTACTTCTCATCTATCTGCTTCCACAGTCTGGTGACCTCACCACCAAGGCCAGTGCCATCAAACTTTATACCCTCCTCTTTAGTACGTTTTGTTGGGTCAATGGTGACGTTGATGGTATCGCCAGGACAAGCATACGCCGTTCCCATTGGGTAGATGAGCACCTGCATGGGGTAAGGCACATAGACGTTCATGGAGAACGTGCCGTCATCCTTAAACTCGATGACCGAGGTCTTCTCCTTGCGGACGATATAGTCACGCATGATGATAGTAAAGCGGCCATTCAACTGATTGAGAACTTCCTGAGGAATTTTCTCACTTTTCACTTCTTCTGGTACAACAATGTGCCCCTGAACCACCACGTTGCCGCCATGCAGGCGATATTCGCTCAGCGTTGCACTGGGATAGTTAAGCAACTGGGGCACCTCGGCCTTCTTTTCTTTCTTTTTTGCTTCCAGGCTAACAGGTGCTAAGAGCACGGCCATTAGGATGATTGATAATAGTTTCTTGTTCATCATTTACTTTGATATTTTGTTAATCATTGAATGCTATTTGTTTTTGAAATAACGAAAAGTAAGGAAGGTCAGGCAGACGATGGCATACCATAGAAGGATAAATCCCAGACAACCTAAGAAGCTGTCCACATACCGCCCTACGAAGATTGCGGGGATAATGCCAATCGAACCTATCAAGTTCAATATACCATGAGGATTCCATTTATATTCCTCTCGTAATGGTTCCCAAAATTTACTCATTTTCTTTTATTTGTTAATACCTTTGTTCCTTCTCTGACCTCCTCCATAATCTGCTGACAGCGTTCACGAGACATGTGGATGTTCATGCCAACGGTTATCAGATCCTCATCTGAAGGAAGTCCTTTGTAGTTGATGGTTGATGCATGTTCGCCTAAAGTGCAATCGTTCGTCAGGTCGTAAGTCGGAGCAAGAGACCACTTGCCTTCGCGACAAATAAAGCTGAAATTACGGGCGTGGTCGTCCATATTATGTGCATAGACATTGAACGCCATTCGACGGAACTGCTGTTCTACGGCCTCAGGCGACTGAGTCAGATATCCAGTCAACTGCAACAGACTATGGTAATCCATTTTGGGCGGTGAGATGGGCTCGTTCAACAAGGCACTGGCCGTAGCCACATGCAGGCGCTCGCCATTTTCAATATCAAAGCGCTTAACGGCAAAATACTTACCTTCCATCATTTTGAACTCTGGCACATCAATGCCGCACTGACGGGCCACCTTATTATATTCATACTCTATCGCCCCCATATCCTTCGGGTCGTAGGTATGGCGAAACTTTACCAGCCAGTGTCCGTCAGCATCTGTAATAATAGCTTTCGGGCGTACGCCTCCAGAGTTGCCACTTTTGAAATACAGAGCGTCGGCATGTTCGTTGCTCTTTTCTGAAAGCACATTGAGGGCCATCTCCTGCATCTCGTCAAGCGAAAGCAATGCGTCTTCATGCTGTAGTTTTGTTTCAGGCACATAGCAAAGCGCTCCCATTCCGGAACTGCCAACGATGCTCAGCCATTGAACAGGGTTAAGCGTTTGAGGGTCGACACCCCAACCCTTTAGAACCTTGCGCAACAAATACTCCCCATAGCCCCCAGGCAGACTGTCTTCAAACACGCCGAAGTTGCCATTGAACGGTTGATAGTCGGCAGTGAACAGCCCAGCTTTTAGAGGCAGTTTCAATGGGGAGAGTGAAAATCCGTTCGTAAGCCAGTCCTTGTCATATTCAAACTGACAATTCGACCTGTTACCCATAGACAGCGTTCCTACCTTCCGTCCGTGATACATCACGTTGACAGCCTGTACCTTCTGTATCATACGCCACGCTTTCTTGTCCGGTTCTTGTTGATTTCCAGCAGTTCCTCCATCGTATCGTATTTCGGTTCTGCCAATAGTTGCATGATTTCCTCCGAGTAGCCTAAGGCCTTTGCCAGTTTCACATACGACTCTAAGGAAATGGAGTGTTTCAGTTCAAAGCGCTGAATGGACGATGCCGGCACACCGCTCATCTCCGCAAGGCTCTTTGTCGAGAGTTTCTTCTCCAGACGCCGCGCCTTCAGGTTCTCTGCCAACCGCTGCATGGTTACTTGCAGTGGATAAGGGTCAAACACATACCTCTTTTGCGTCATATATTGTGCGTAATTATCGATAATGTAGATTTATACATCAAATATTATTCGTTGCAAAGGTACGAATATTTCCTGAAACCACCAAACAAAATGCTATTTATTTCTTTTTTGGTGTCACGCTGAATCGGTAGGACAGGGAGAGGAGAACGTAACGACGCATGTTGTTGGTCCAATATTCCGTGCGGCCCTGTGCATTGACGTAGTATTGCCATTGCGACACCTGACCGAGCAGGTCATAGCCCTTCAGTTTGGCCACCCAGCGGCCTTGATGCCACGACTTGGTGAGTGTGGCGTCCCAATAGAGACGATTGTCGTTCATGTCGGCATCAGCATAGCCGCGATGCGAGTGCATCTGCAAATCGGTGTCGATGGTGAAGTTCCAAGGCAATTTGTAGTTGGCGTTGATGCCGTAGGAGAAGTCGTAGACGTCGGTGGGTAATTCAGTAACCTCGATATTACGATGAACATGCTGCCAGGCCATGTCGCCCTTCAGCGTGAAGCTGAGTTTCTCTTTCTGGAAACGTAGGTTGGGGGCACAGGAAAGACGGGTGGTGCTGACGAGGTTGCGCTGGGGCTCCGTATATCCTGTGACGGATGCCATATCCGTGGTTTGTCCGTAGCTGACATTGAGACTGTTGCTGAAGTGCCAGAATTTCTTCTTGTCCAAGGCGCGGCTGAATTCCACATAGCTGTTCATATTCCAGTTGCCGTTGACGTTCTCCGACCAGGTGGTGCGAACGCCCGTCACCGGGTTGTAGGTGTAGGCGGCGGTGATGGCGTTGTGCGACAGGTTCGCGTTCAACGAGACGGCGAAGTTCTGGTCGATGCTGTCCTTTCGGGCGGAATAGCGCGTGTTGAACCACCAGTAGGTCTGCGGCTTCAGGTCGGGGTTTCCCTTGCGGATATACAACGGATTGCTGGTCGTGGTGATGTCGACGAGCTGGCCAATGCTGGGTGTCGTAATGCTGTTCTGGGCGTAGATCATGAACGTCTTACGATATTTGTCGAAGCTGGTGTAGTATTGCCCATAAATCTTCCAGTCGTTGTAGTTGCGGTTCATAGTGGTGTTCAGCACGTCGCTGTTATAACTCATGTGCTTGCGACGGAAATTGCGGTCAATCATGAGGTGGAGATACTGGTAACCCTCGTTCTCCTTCGACTTGCTATAACCGAAGGTGCCGCCGACGTTGTAGGTGTTGATACGCTCACCCTGTTCCGACGAGTTAGGGGCGTCGAAGGCCATGGCCAGCGAGTCGGCCGTTACGGGTAGCATACCCATGTCGTGCGGTCCATTCACCGCCCAGTTGGGACCCAGCCAGTCCAGTCGGTAGTTATTGTTGCTGTTGTCGCTGTATTGGTAGGTTGCACCCACCCTCGGACTGAGGGAGAAGTGTTCCGTCAGTTGCAGGCGGTAGTCGAACTGACCGCTGATGTTGTAGTTCGTCGACGGACCGTTGCCATACTGGTTACGCTGGTCGACGGTGCCTGTATTAAATAAGGTATAGCGGTTCTGCGAGAAGTTCTCGTTATCCCACTGACGGCCTAGATAGCCGCTCATCTGGAACTCCAGCTGGTCGCCCCAGGGCAGTTTCACGTCGATAAGGTTGGTCATGTTCATGTTCAAGCGGTTCGACTTGTTCTGATTGCGGCTCACGGTGTGGTTCACGCTGTCTTTGAGAAACTGGTCGTTGGCAGTCAGCGACCAGCTGTTGCCGTTGCTGTCGCTGTGGCTATAGTCCATGTTGAACCATGAGTAGACGTAAATGGGTTTGCGGATATAGAACGTATTGCGGAAGTTCAGGTCGAAGGGGCGGTTATTGCTCATCGATTCCGACTTGCTGAAGGTGCTGGCTCCCGCCAGATAGTTCTCGCTCTCACTCTTGTTTTCGGAATGTATGTCCTGCCATTGCAGTTTGAATTCTACATCTTCGGTGACGCGTTCTTCGGGGGCATGCCACGACCACAGGCCGCCGATGCTCTTCACGTCGCGGTCTCCCGAGGCCTGCGTGCGGTCCCGTTCATTACCCTCGCGGTCGTAGTCGATGTATTCGTTCAGATTGTTCATACCACCGAACAGCACGGCACGGGTGCGGTCTGTGAATCGCATGCCGAAACCTTTCGTCTTATATCGCTTGTCGGTGCCATAGCCCGCCTCCAGCTGTGCCGATCCGCCCACGGTATATTCCTTTTTCAGTTGCACGTCCATTGTGAATTCCTTTTCTTCTTCGTCGCGGCCCAGAAATTCGCTTTTGGGTGTGCGCTTGTTGAACACTTGGACGTTCTTCACCGTATAGTATGGTAGGTTTTCGAGCATCATCTTGTTCTTTCCCTTGAAGAAGTCGGCACCGTTCAGCGTCAGATTCTCCACCTTCTTGCCGTTGACGTATATCTCTCCATTCTCCTTCAGCTCTACACCCGGCAACTGCTTGATGAGTCCGTCGAGCATGGAGCCCTCAGGAATGTTGAAGGCATCGGCATTGAAAACGATGGTGTCGCCCTTGTACACCATTTTTACTTTTGTGGCCTTAATCACCACTTCGTCCAGTTCGCCGCCGTCCTTGTCGTAGACGCGCTGGGTGCGTTTCATGCGGATGGCAGGAACTTCGAAACCGCGATTGCGGGCAATATGCTTGATTTCATAGTTCTTATAGGTAGTCTCGTAGTCGGGGTGTGTGGCTTTGATGATATATTTTGCGGGTTTGGCGGGCACCTCAATGCTCCAGCCCGTTGACGTAAAACCCTGCCAGCTGTCTTTGAATACCTGTGCGGAATCGGCAAATGTCGAGTCGGGCTTGAGCAGCACTACCTTTACGTCGGGGATATGCGAGCGGGTAAATGAGTCCGATAAGTAGCCGTACAGGTAAATCTTCTTTTCTTTCTTCGTGTTCTTTATATTCACAGAGTCCTGCTTTACACTCACCGAGTCCTGCTGCTGGACCTTTGCGGAACCCGGCAGCAGGACAAGGGTGAAGAGAATGGTTGATAATAGTTTTCTCATATCCTGAATCAAAATCTTTCCTTTTTCCTTTATTCCACCACAACGCGTGGATGATAGTCGAAGAGGCGCTGGTTCTGGCGCAACTCCTTGATGCTGAGTGGTTGCACTTTTCCGCCCCAGTTGGCACCCCACATGGCGAAAGGTTCGCCTTCGGGAACGATGAGCGTGACGTTTTCAACCTCCAAGGGCAACGGCTCGAAGATGTGGACAACGGCGAAATGGTCGCCCGTGATGCCTTCGTTCCAGAATAACAGGTCGTTAGGATAGCCAAGCACACCCTTACACTTGTACCGATGGCCTGACTGGTCGATGAGCATTTCATCACCACCGCGACCGAAGTATTCACGCATCCAGTTCATTTCACATGCTTCAGCCAAATAGGTCGCTTCAGGTGTTAGCCATAGAGCGAAGGTGCCGTCCTTAATGGGTTTGATGAGGTGTGCGTCGTTGTAGACAGCCCATGTCTTGTGGTTATCCTTGTTGTAGTCCTTCGCCTCGGCAACGAGGTGGGGCTCATGGAATCGTGGAATGGTATCGTATGACTCAACACCGCAATAGTCCTCCCAAAAATGACCAGACTGACTCAGAAGGTTTACATCCATGCCTCGCATATACCAGTTGGGGACGCCATAGATGGCAATGTTTTCGACAGACTTGTCCAGTTTGGGGAAGACTATCTGGAAATCGAGCGTCGTCCCTTCCTTACTCTTGAAACTGAACACCTTGCCATAACAGTCGGGCACCGTTCGACGACAGCGATAGATGGTTCCTGTCGTCTTGTCGAGGATAACGCACTCGTCACTACATAGCCAGAAGTTTGTCACAATGTCAGCCGGCATACGGAAGTAGCAATGCAGCACAGTCTCTTCATTCTCTTCAGTCAGTTGCCACACGACGGGACTGTATGGTCTGTCTTTGGGCACATTGGCAAGACTCGGAAAGATCTCCTCTATATTATCAACAGTAGGAACATTGCCAACAAAGCCCATATCCTCGTGCCACGAGTTATTCTCCGTGTCACGCCACACGACGGTCTTCTTCTTGGTCTTCTTGTCCACCGTTGGCTCTGGGACGCCCGCCATATAAATACCATCACATTTTGCCAGTACTTTTACATCCTGACGGTTGGTAGCGGCCGTCGGTTTCTTCTGCGCCTGCACGGCCAGACAAGCCAGTGCCACGAGGCCGAAAATCATCATCCTTTTCATATTTCTTTCGTTTTAGTGTTATTACTTTTTGTATGCATCAGTTCGTCACGATATTCCAGATAGCATGTGGAGGAAGTATTTGCGCCTACAGGTGCATTGGTGCTATAGAGCAGTATCTTGCCATTAACGCGCTCTGCTATCCAGCGGTACTGCAATTGCTTACGTGTGTCCTGCAGTTCAAAGAAAAACTGCTGATGAGAAAAGTACAGGTGGTAGCCGGGCGTTGCGTCTGAATAACTGCAGGCTACCTGCAACAATCGTCCGAAGACGTCAATTTCCTGTTTGTCTGGGAATACGTAAACGCTGGACACCACGCTACTGTCTATGGGCTGCGAACACGTCAGTTCGCCCTGCTTCACCTTGTGATATTCTGCCAGCTTGGCAATGAAGTCATCCACGCGGGCAGGATCCTGATACGGAACGGTGTCCTTCGTCAGGTCGTTGGAGGCGTAGTGAAGGTTCGGGTCTTGGGAGGCGGATATTTTTCCGTAGGGAGCGGAATCTTTTTCCGTAGGGAGCGGATTCTCAGTCCGTGGCGTACGGACTGGAGCCGCGATAGTGTTCCCATTATCCGTCTGAGGCGCCGAGGGTTCGGAAGCAGGCTTTGGAGTAGGCTCGGGAGTGGGCTCTGACGTTACCTTAGGTAACGGAGCCTGTTGCTTTAGGTAACGTGCCGTGTTACCTAAGGTAACGTCGCTTGTTACTACTGGCTCCTCAAACAGGTAATGTACGCCTACACCTATTATTAATAATATAGAGGCTGCTGCGGCCACCCAGCGCCATAGCGGACGCTGCTTGCTTTCAGCTGTTTTAGCGCTGGAAACACGTTGTTCGCTGACGATGCGGTTGAACTCCGCCGTTTCGTCCTCCGCGAGCCAGGCGTCCAAGTCGTATTCGCGCTTGGGCATATCGGCCAGCAACTGGTCCAGTTTCTTTTCCATATCTTCGTTCATAGGATACCTTCCTTTTTGAGTTGTTCTACTATTTTGCTTCGCGCTACGCTTACCACGTGACTGACCGAGCGAGGCAACAGCCCTGTGACGGCAGCAATTTGCGGTATGTCCATTCCCATTTCCTGACGCATCCGGAAGAGTTGCTGTTCCTGGGGCGAGAGTGTGCGGATGGCCGCTTGCAGGAGTCGTTGGTTGTCGCCGTCTGCCATCGGTTGTCCTTCGTCCGACAATATCCTGCTGCTTTCTTCTATGCTCATCACCCCGTGCTTCTGGTGTCGTCGCCATTCACTCACGCAGACGTTTTTCGTCATTCGGATGAGTAGTGCCTCGGCATAGTCCTCGTCGTTTACCCTTTCACGCAGCAACCAGAGACGGAGCAATGCCTCCTGAACGGCATCGGCAGCCTGTTCGTCGTCTCGGAAGAACGAGCCCCCCAGCTTCACTAACCTGGGGCGCATCCGCTGCGCAATCTCTTCGTACTCTATGGTTGTCATACACCCTATAAACGCAAAAGCCCCCGCCATGTTGAAAGCGGGGGCCCTATTTTAACAGTTTTTATTATTTCAAGACTTTGCGGCCATTGATGATATTAATGCCCTTGCGTGGCGTTGTTACCTTGCGGCCAGACAGGTCGTACACCGCGTCATCCTCATTATGAATTATGAATTGTGAATTATGAATTGGATCGATGCCAGAGGGATTGGTGGAAACGACGTTGATGTAGTCGATGTCGGGCATCCAGTTGGTAGCGTTCGACAGGCGGATGGTGTTTTGGCCCTGTTGCAACTGGATGGTAAGTGTCTTTGTGCCTACCTTCTGCCAACCACCGCTGTTGCAAGAGAGCGTTTTCACTTTCTCGCCATTCACGCTGACAGTGATGTTACGACTCTCACCACAGATATAGCCGATGGTCAGATTGTATTCGCCACCGTCTTTGCTATAGACATTGCGCCACTCCAGGGCATTCGCCTCGCTGCATCCAAGCCAACCGGCCTTGTAACCGCAGGAACAGAAGTCGGCAGCCTCGTAGATGCCGGTCTTCTCGGCTTGGTTGTTCTTGATTTCCTGATAGGTACTGATGTAACCCGTCTCGGCTTCATAGCGGGTGCGCTCCAGTCGCGTCTCGGCCTCAGCCACGTAAATGCATACACCATGTGCGGGGACTGTCACTTCAAAGGTGCCGGTTGCCTCCTTTTTATTCCGAG
This sequence comes from uncultured Prevotellaceae bacterium, assembly GCA_902800245.1. GTDB lineage: Bacteria > Bacteroidota > Bacteroidia > Bacteroidales > Bacteroidaceae > Prevotella. Next base: position 8,551 of record CADCDY010000038.1, on the reverse strand, counting down.
TAATGAACGCGTTGTACATCTTCACCAGACCACCGAGGTCCAAGTCAGCTAAATTGACTTGCACGGTTTTCTGCACATCGTTGGGATTATATACGGCAAAGGCACGCTTCGTACCGTTCAACTCTTCCAAGTCCTTCACCAGCAGGAAGCAACCGTTGACAAGTCCTGCCACGTAGGCCTGCTGATAGAGCGAATCCTGATTCAGGGCAATGAGTTCCTTTTTCTTCAAGAGGGTAAGCGTCTCCTGTTTGATATTCCTCAGGTCACAACCGATAAGCAGCGGCGAGTTCATGATACACCACATGCCGAAGTGCGTCTTATCTTCCTCCGACGTCAGCGAACGTCCCACCTCCAGCATGTCCATATCGTTGTAATGGCCCTTGCTGCAGTAGGCGGAGAGATAGAGGTTCTCGGCAATGATACCCTTCACCGACTCCCAACTGCTGTTGATGTCGCCTGTGGTGCGCCACGAGAAAGCGGCATTGTCAATCCACGTGCCGGGATAAGCCCAGCGACAGGCATTCATGCGCACATCGGTACGACCCGTATTCTTGATGGCCTGGGCAATGGCCGTATAGCGCTCCTGCTCGTCGAGCACCAAGTGGTCCTCGTTATGATAATAGGAACCGCCACAGAAGTCCACCTTGATGAAGTCGAAACCGCAGTCTTTGAAGAAGAAATCGGCATCCTGCTGGTCGTGACCATAAAAGCCCACGCCCTTACCCGTGACGTCGCCGTTGAACATCGAACCGCAAGTATTTCTTCCGGCATCGCTGTAGATGCCAGCCTTCAGTCCCTTCTCATGGATATAGTCGGCCACGGGTTTCAGTCCGTTGGGGAAACGGGTAGCATGGATGAGCAGATGACCGTCATCCTTATCGCGACCACCGAAATATCCGTCGTCGATGTTGATATGGTCGAAGCCCACGTCTTTCAGCCCTTTGCTGACCATCGCATCGGCCTGCCCTTTGATAATACTCTCACTGATGTTCACGCCGAAAGTGTTCCACGAACTCCAGCCCATCGTGGGACCGTCCTGTCCTACTGCCGCCACTGTGGTCAACAATGCGACGACGGCCTGTGCAATCCTTAGTCTTGCCATGATTTTTACTCGAATTTACTATTTCGCCTGCAAATATACGCATAAAATTTGGTTTTTCGCTCGATATCTGACTTTTCTGAGATTTTTTTCGTAATTTTGCCATCGTAAAGAGCAATTATTTTATTAAAGAGAGTCACCTTACACGTTTAAATAGTGTTAAATGCGTGTTATATGCTATCAGAATTATTCTTTTAGCATAATTTTATTTGCATAATTCAAATATTATAATTATCTTTGTAGCGCAAATAGACATTTTTAATCGTTCTGACAATGAAAACGAATCCTTTCGTACTTAGCCCAGCCATTCCTGACGAGTACTTCTGTGACCGTCAGACAGAATCGGCATCATTAATAAAAAGTTTCAAGAATCAGGAGAATGTTGTGCTGATATCTCCGCGTCGAGTGGGAAAGACGGGGTTGATTTATCATTGTTTCAACCAGCCAGAAATACATGACAAGTTCATTACTGTATCTATTGATATACTCCACACGACCTCATTTCAGGAATTTGTCAAGGAGTTAGGTGCTGCCGTTTTCAACACCGTTGCCAAGCGTAGCGAGAAACTCGCGAAACTCTTCGTAACAACGCTACACTCCCTTAGTGGCAGTTTCGGTATTGACCCTACAACATATATGCCGACTTTCGATATCAAGTTAGGACAAATCAACATGCCAGAATACACACTCGACGAAATATTCAGCTATCTTGAGAAAGCTGACAAGCCATGCATCGTTGCCATCGATGAATTTCAGCAAATCACTAAATACCAGGGAAAAAATATAGAGGCTCTGCTGAGAGGGTGTATTCAGAAACTGGTTAACACCCACTTTGTTTTTGCAGGTTCAGAGCGACGTCTGATGAACGAGATGTTTTTCTCCGATAAACGCCCTTTCTTTCAGAGTGCAACGCTTTTGCAACTGGATAGTATTGACTTACAGATATACACGGCTTTTGCCGTCAAACAATTTCTGTTGGCTGAAAAGAGTATTGAGCCTGAAGCCGTTGCATGGGCTTATCAAACGTTCGACGGCACTACCATGTATGTTCATAAACTCTTGCACGACTGCTATGCCGATACTCAAACTGGTGAAACATGCGACACGACTGCCATGCAGTATGCGGCAGAACAACTGATACAGCAAAACGCAAAGCGGCTGCAAGAGTTGCTTGCTTATGTAACAGAGCAGCAGAAAGAAGTGCTATATGCCATCGCCGCCGACAAATATGTGTCGCGCATCACTTCCTCCGATTTTGTAAAACGGCACCATCTCAAGTCAGCCAGTGCCGTACAATCAGCAACAAAACGACTGTTGGATTTAGACCTTATTACCGAACAGCATAAATCATACTCTGTCTCCGACCCGCTGCTAAGAATTTGGATTGTCCGATAAAGCAGTACTTCCCAACGACCGGTCGTTTAGTTCCTTTGGGCAACGAACGGTTTACGGTTAATGGTTCATGAATCGTTGGGAAAGCCTTTGTTTAGAGGGGTTGCGAGAGGGGGGTGTGCAAAAGTGAGGTAAATATGGGCGGAAAATTAAACACAAATCCACGCCATGCAAATTGCATGGCGTGGATTTGCTTTGTAGTATGTCGTCGCTGGGAAGTCAAGGCATATAGTAGTTGGTCAGGAAATAAGTCCTCTCCCAATCCACTATCTTTAGCTCAGACTCCTTAGCCGTATGGATGTCGAACTCGTCGAGCACCATCACCTGCCGGTCCTTCAGGTCATAGAGCGGCCACTCGTGCGCCTTGCCGTCGGGTGACTGAGCTGCTGTGAGCGACGGGTTGCCAGTCTTGGCGAACTGCACCCACATCTTGCGCATGGTCTTCGAGAAGGCTTCGTCGTATGCTCTTCCCGTGAACTCCTGGATTTCCGGATGGGCAAAAACCACTGGCAGCTCTGACGCATGTCCGGCCTTGATGTATGGCTGCGAAGATTCTACCCTGTAGAAGTAGGTGTACGACTTGCCACCGGCTTTGACCTGTTCATCTGACAGACGGATTTGCGGTGCGATAAACATCATCTGACTGTACAGGTTGACGGTAGGTTCGTAGCTTGCTCCCTGGATGCTGTTGAGGTAGCTCTCCACCAACGCCTTCTCTTTGTCCTTCAGCTGGGCGAGCTTCTCTGCCGTACGGCCATTGGCCCACGCATTCCAGGCATCCTCGCCGAGGGCAGCCATGAAGGTGTTCATTTCGTCCTTGTCGCAGCCCTGAAGGAATTCGATGTCCTTGGCAGCACCGTTGGCGTATGCCTCCCACGGATCAAGCGGCAGGTAGATACCGTCTCTCTCCGGCATGGTGCGAATGCCGAGTGCACTATATAAGCCGAGAATAGGTGCCCACACTTTCATGATATCCTCGGCACTGATCTTCTGCAGGTCAGCGACGGTCTTACAGCCGAGTTTCTCCATCAGGCTGTTCGTGCATGCTATGGCTTGCTCCGCACTTCTCGTCTGGGCGGGGGCACCACTCTGTGCGATGACACGCTTGAAATACTGCTGCGAGCCCTTGATGAGCGGCAGCAGCGTGCAACTGCCGGCACCGGCCGACTCACCCCAGATGGTCACGTTGTCGGGGTCGCCACCGAAGCCTGCGATGTTCTCATGTACCCACTTCAGCGCCTTTATCTGATCCAAAAGTCCCAGGTTCTGGGCGTCAGGATAGTCCTTGCCGTCTGACAGGTGCGACAGGTGGAAGAAGCCGAAGACATTGATTCTGTAATTGATGGTCACGACGATGACATCGGGATTCTCGTTCAGGAAATTGGTGAGGTCGTACATCGGGTCGGTCGCTCCGCCTACATCGAAAGCACCACCGTAAATCCATACGATAACCGGCTTCTTTGCAGCAGCCTCGTCAGCACGCCAGACGTTCAGGTAGAGGCAGTCCTCGCTAGTGCCATATTCGGCAGAGGGGTCGCCCGGCTCCTGGATGGGAGCTTTGCCATAGTAATAGGCCTCATAGACACCGTCATCCGGAGTAACATCCACTGGGGCTTTCCAACGCAGCTTGCCGACGGGCTGCTGACCGACGAACGGGATGCCTTTATAGGAAATGACGCCGTCTGTCTTCTTGCCGACGAACGTTCCGTTAACACACTTGACGGCCAGCGACTTGTCGTAATTGCCGTCGATAATCTGTTGGTTCTTTATATACTGTTCCATATCCTCTTTCGTTTTTTATGCCTTGAATACTTCTTCGCCGTCAACGATGGTAGCAACGATGTTGGCCTGTGCGACCTTCTCAATGTCGGCATGCAGGAAATCGCAGTCGAACACTGTCATATTGGCAATCTTATCGACCTCGATAGAACCCAGGCGATGCTCCTGACGGAACTGACGGGCTACATTGATGGTCATGGCACGCAGCGACTGCTCGCGGGTGATGACCTCCTTCAAATTGCGCGGGGCTGTGGCGCCGCCAGTCAATTCCTTTGGATAGTCGCGTTTCTCGGCCGCATAGATGCTGAGCTTGATATCCATCATCGGTGAAACGGGATAGTCGGAGTGGAACACCACGTTGGCTCCGGCATCATAGAACGACTTGATGGGATAGGCCTCATCAGCCAGCTTCTGACCCATATAGGCGACTTCCTGCTCATAAAGGCCAGGAGCCTTAGCTGTCCATAGTGGTGGAACGGCAGGAACAGAACCCGTTGCCCCCATGCGGCGGCAATCCTCGTCGGTCACGAAGTGCAGGTGAGCCAGCACGTTGCGCTGGTCTTTATTGCCGGTAATCTTTTCGGCATCCTCGATACATCCCAACATATAGTGCGTGGCACCGCCACCCTCAGAGTGAACGTGTACGGACATTCCTTCCTTGTCGGCCTCTGCAATCAGCTGCACCATCTTGTCGTGGTCGTTGAAACGCTCATTGCCGTGGTAGCCAGGCTGATCCAGATAATCCTGATTCTGCCAACCCGTATGAGCCTCAGTTACACCGTCGAGGAACGCCTTAGCACCGATGATATGGAAATACTCACCACTCATCTCAGCACGCTGGGCAGCGATGCGGGCTATCTCTGTCTTTGCGTCGGCATTATCAGTCACATACATCCATGCATAGGTGCGCAGCTTCAGCTTGCCTTCCTGCTGCAGTTCATAGTATGCCTGGGGAGCGGCGCGATGTATAACTTCCGCACCAGCATCACCAACGGCCGTATAACCTTTGCTGAACGCAAATTCCTGCCAAGAGAGCAGATATTCCTTGATGTCTCTCACCGTAATAGGCAACTTCGGTACTATTTCGAACACGGGACCCTCACAGATGTAGCCGTCGGGTTCACCATCCTTATCTACATGTACCAGGTCGTAGCCCCATTTCTTAGCGTAGGCAGCATCAATTCCTGCCCATTCCATCGCCTTGGTGTTGAGCAGCATAGAGTGTCCGCCGCCAGTTTGCATGAAAAGCGGCTTGTCGGAACAGATCTCATCCAGATATGACTTATCGACGTATTCTTCATTTTCCACCCATCCTGCGGCTACGTAGAAATCGCACTGTGGGTTCTTCTCGATGAATGCCTTGATGATGTTACGATACCTTGCGTAGTCGGTGGTCATTCCTCCCTCCATCAGGTTCGCCTGTCCGATAGCACGTTCTCCGGCAAAGCTGCCGTGACAGTGGGACTCCATAAATCCCGGATAGATGTAGTTCTCACCATAGTCCAGTACCTGTGCATCGGCACTGGCAATTTTCTTCGCCTCTTCCGCGCTGCCGATATACGCAAATATGCCGTCCTTCACTAATGCAGCCTTGGCAAAAGGCCTCTTTTCATCCATCGTGATGATGTTGCCGAGGATAATAGATTGTTTCATAAAATAATTCTTTAGTTATTAGGAATAAAAGAATTGACACTTGAATTACTGTAAAGCCGCAATCTGCTCGGCATTCAGCTTGCCGGAGTCGATATAAGACTGCTTGATGGCATAAATCTTCTGCTGCAAGTCTTCAGTCATCGTGTAATCCCACTGCTTGGCTTCTTCATTGGTCACGAGCTTGCCACCGTTGTTATGGTTGTTGTCAATACAGTAGAAAGGCATATCGGGATGATGCTCTTCGATGTATTCCACCCTGCCCTGGAACTGTGGGAATACTGAGATATAAGCCTCACAAGTCACGGCACGGTTCGAACTGATCAGTCGCTCCATGCAGTTGGTATAGCCCGTCTCGGCATCGTTATAGACATAAATCAGGGACGACACAAAACCCTTCTTGTCCATATCCTCCACCACCCCGTCGAAGTATTTCACGTTGTTGTAGGCACCTTCGGAGACCACACCGGCCTCTTCGACCAACTTCTTCAGTTTGGGATTGTTGTTGATACTGGTCGTCTTGCCGCAGCCGTACATACCCATCGTGAAGAGGATGGTTTTATTATTCCTCTCGGTGGCACGATCCATCAAACGAACAAGCACCACACTGTCTATCAGCCAGCCGGCCTCCCTGTAGTCGAACACGTTCAGGCGCGTATAGCCGATGCAACTCAGCAGGTCTCTCGTCATGTCAGGGTCGAGCAGATTACCGCAGCTGGCCAAATATACGTTCACCAGCGAGTCCAGATGATCCCTTGTCCACGCCACGGCAGCTTCGCCTTTAAGGATAACAGGCTGCGGTGGTGATGGTGGAACTAAAGTGTCGTCTTTGCTACACGATGTCAGGACCGTCGAGCTGCTGATTATCAGGACGAGGGCCAACATCCACAATTGGATTGTTTTCATTGTTTTAGTTTTCATTGCTATAGGTTTTCTTGCCCCCAAAGTTAAGCATTTTTCTCCAAAAGCCATCATACTGACCGCTTTTTCTTCCCAAAATTGCAAATTTTGCTAAATTTGAAACGATTTTGCAAATTTTGAAAGTCGGAGTAGTTATAATTATTCGAAAAAGATGTAAAACTTGTTGTATTTTGAGTTTTTTTCGTAATTTTGCGCTAAGGCGCGAAGTTACTGTCACTCGGAAGAAAAAGAAAAGATTGGGTTACGAATTGGCAACCGTACTCAATTCCACATTCTTCCACCTAAAGGTAGAAGTGTGGCGTTGCAATCTGCTATGAATTGCTTTCAATGAACACCCGATGATGAGCCACCAGCCGTACTATGGCTCATCATCGGGTGCAAAGTTACGAATAAGTGAGCAAAATACCATTTACGCCCTTACTTCCTTTCCGCAGGATTCTGCAACTGGAAGCCCTCCTGGCGATTAGGTTTCTGGAATGAGTACTCAATACTCTCCACGATGATAGCACGAGGCACGATGTAACTAATCACCGTATTATAGTCGTAATGCGAATGATTGCTGACGAACTCTTCCTTGGAAGCTGCCGTCACATGCATGAGGTCACCACGGGAAGGATTCGGAATCTCGCTAACCCTGACAATCTCCTCTTCGCCAGTATTCACATCTACGCGAACCAGATACTTCCAGCAATCCTTCGGTGCTTTTACAATATACGCATGATCAAGACCTGCCTTCTTAGCCTCCTTGAGGAAGATACTCTTCATTGATGCCTGAGGAACGCACTTGTCTATGCCAACATGAATGATGCCTGGAGTACACTTTGATACTGGAGAATTGAACTGGAAACGCTCATTACCAGTCGATTCCATAGCACCGATAGCAGGATGACGCCCCGTGAGGAGAGTCTTCAGAATACCATTCTCGATGATTGGGAGCGACTTCTTAGGAGCCACGCCGTCAACATCCACTTTATAGTTTGCCAAAAGTTTCTGTCCCTTGTACTCAGGAGTATCAGCCCACTGGGAAATACTCATCTTGGTATCAATAATACGCTTGCCAAGCATCATACTGCTGACGGCACTACCCTTTTGCATATCACGAGAGGCCATACAACTTGTCTTGACAACCTGATGCGAGATAGCCTCAACAACAGACTCATCCTCAATCATGATCGGACCTACATAGAACTCCTTCACCACCGGAGCATCTGCCTTCTTCATGAAAAGTTCACAGAACTCCCTTGTACGCTGCCTCAGCTCATCAAGCGAAGGCAACTCATCAATACGCCTTGCAAACACCTCAAACTGATCATGCAGGGTTGAACCGTCACAGGTCGTGATGTTTCCATTTATGTTAACTCTTATCTCAGGACGCGCAAAACGCAGTTTCTGTCCTTCGGAAGTAACGCGGTAGATATCCTTTGTCTCCACATTAAAATGCACATCAGAATCAAATATACGAGGATAATCAGCAAAGATAGCTGACAACTCGGCAGCATACCTTATCATCAAAGCAGTATCAATAGGAGTCACGGCACTCTCCTCTATGTATTCACTTGCAGGAAGCTCAAGCATCTCTGGAATCTGGAGATCCTCCTCTGGCAGAGGATTCACCTTTCGCATACTGGTCTTAGCTCCCATGTTATTGAGAGCCATCTTGTAACTACGGTCACTGATAATCCAGAATCCACGGCGTATCATATCATAGTC
>CADCDY010000037.1 GCA_902800245.1 uncultured Prevotellaceae bacterium | reverse complement strand
ACTCCCGAACAGAAGGCAGCTCTCTGGTTTCTGCTGGAGGATCTCAAGCGGTCGTACCCTAAGGCCAAGATCATCGGCCACCGCGACTTCCCCAACGTCAACAAGGACTGTCCGTGTTTCGACTGTCAGTCGGAGTATGAATCTCTGAATCGATAGTCACAACCCCCTATTCACGAACCAAGGGATGGCTAATGAGCCATCTCTTGGTTTTTTGGAATCACATTATTCAACATTCTTCAACTCATGAAGTCTCTGCTAATCTTTCGGCATACTTTGTCACCTTTGCTTCATTCAGACAGTCTCGATAGCTCATGGAATAGTTCACGATGCACGTTGTTTGGGAAATAATGCTTACCTTTTCCTACCACCACCTCACCGCAATCATTTTCTTCTTAGAAAATTTGTTTATTTCCAAAATATTGCTTACTTTTGTAGCGTCCAAGCCGATACTGGAGTCATCGGACGAAGGTGAAGGTCAGGGATGCATATTTATGGAAAGGCGTTTACAAAGCGTCTTGTCTTTGGCTACTTAGAATCTACAAATCCTAAAACCCGTCAAAGAACAAGGCAACAGTAGATGCACATTGGGTATGTTTTATACCACTACACCTTATTTTACATAAGGCATAGTTCAAATAATACATATTCGGCGTGGGCTTCTGGTGTTGGTCGTTCTACGGGAAAAGACAATGCTAGAACTTTAAGTAGTGGGGCGAGTAACAAAGTACAGACTCTCACGCTTTTTTTCGTACTTATGGATAATCTAAAACATTATTAAGACCCGTTTTGCAGGAGAGGCGCAATAACAAAGTAAGGAAAGGCAACCGAGATGAAAAAGGTTTTGTTTTTATTTGTTTGTTTATTATTCGCAGTATCTGTGTTTGGTCAAGGGAATCCATTTGTTTTACAGCGGCTAAGGGGGAAATACAAATATGTGGAGGATCGAGGATATTCCGGTTGGTTTAAAGTGTCAAACGGAAAAGGAAAAGTTGGAGCTTGTGACCTCAAAGGAAATGAAATCATCCCTCTGATATGGGATGATGTAGAGTCAAGTAGAGGTGAGGATTATGCCAGGGTCTTCAAGAATGGCAAGATGGGAATCAGAGATGCAAACAACAAGGAATTGCTGCCATGTGATAAGTACACATATGTATATTGGAATCAAAAAAAGGAATATGGTGGTTATTGCCAAGTGGAGGTAGATGGCAAACGTGGCGTTATAGATAAAGACAATAAAGAAATCATTCCATGTTCTTATGACAACATTAGTGTCTTTCAATTGAAAGACATGTCTTGCTGCCAAGTAGAGTTTAATGGAAAAAAAGGACTTTTTGACTTTCAAGGAAAAGAACTGTTTTCATGTATCTATGACAAATTAAATATATATAGTATGAAGCATGGTGGAATGGATTATTACATAGTGGAAGTAAATGGGAAGAAAGGTATTTATAATAAAAAATGGGAAGAAATTCTTCCATGCAAATATGATGACATTAATTACTCCGAATGGGATTACGGAGATTTTTGCCAAGTTCGGATAGACGGGGAAAAGAGAATCATAGACAGAAAAGGCAACGAGGTCCTTCTTTCCTCGCAATATGGATACTTCATATTTAATCCTTTAAGTTCTTTGGTCTTAGTTGTCAAAGATATAAAAATAAAATATGGAGAAACAGATGGAATTGATCAATTGTATAGTAACGGTAAATGGGGTGTCTTTGACTTGAACAGAAAGAAAGAGATAGTGCCGTGTAAATATACCTACATGAGGGCAGAGGATGATGGACTTTTTGCCTTTAATGTCGGTGGAAAAGTTGTTGTGCAAGCTTCTCTTGTTTTAAGTGTAGAGGGAGGAAAATGGGGATTCGTGGATAAAGAAGGGAAAGAGGTCGTTCCTGCACAATATGATAATGTTGGACTATTTAAAGATGGAGTGGCAGAAGTTATGAAAGACGGAGTTCCGTCTTTGCTTCCTCATCCTTTGAAAGGAACAACTCTACAATTGGCTGAGAGTGGAAACAATATTCTTGCAGATATATACATTCCTGTTGACAACAACATTCCAAATAGTGGCAAAAAAAATGAAAATTTGTTTGCTTTCATAATCGCTAACGAGAACTATACATCTCTATCTGGTGCCGATTATTCAATCAACGATGGAACGATTTTTGGTGAGTATTGTAAGAGCACATTAGGAATACCTGAGAAAAATGTGCGCTATTTTGAAGATGCGACCTTTGGCAATATGGTTAGCGCCATGCAGAAAATCAAAAATATTGCAGAGGTGTATGAGGGTGAAGCCAAAGTAATCTTCTATTACTCAGGCCTAGGAGCCACTGATGAAAAAAACATGGAGAAATATCTCTTGCCAACAGATGTTTCGTTAACTTCTTTAAATACAACAGGCTATCGAGTAGAAACGCTAATCAAAATGTTGGAAGAACTCCAAGTAGAATATATCTATGTCATATTTGACGCGCCATTCTCAAACACAGATAAGAAAGGCAAGCAATATGCAAGCAATCGTGGGGTGGCCATTAAATCAAAACCGACGTCTCTTAAGGGCAACTTGATTGTCTGTTATGCAACTAGTGATGTGCAACCAGCATATTCTGACAAACAATATGGACATAGTCTATTTACTTATGGTCTATTAGAAAAGATGCAACTGTCTAAGGGGAACTGTACTTTGAAAGAACTCTCTGACCATGCCGTTAATTGGACAAAGAAAGTCTCAATTGAAAAATTCGACAATATACAGACGCCAGAGACAATTGTCTCAAATCAGTTAGAAAACAAATGGAACACCTTTAAGTTTTAGAAATTATGAAGAAGATTATATGCGTGTTGATGACCCTGCTATTTTCACCTATTGCCTACGCACAAATTGTAGGTGCAAAGATGGATAATAATAATGGGCGGTATGGTTTTGTGGATGCATCAGGAAAATGGGTTGTCCAACCCAAGTATGTTCATGCAACGTGGAACAGCAAGCAAAGAATAGGGATAGTCCGAATGCAATATCAGGTCTTCGGAATGATTGATGAGACAGGAAAAACCGTTTATCCGATTGAGAAGTATATACACTACATCAGGCTTTCAAGTCTCCTTAATAGCAATAAGATGACAAATTATGTCCAACTTACAGACTTTAACATGAATAATGGATTGGGGGATATGAATGGAAGATTATTAATCCCATGTCAGTATTCTGGATTTAGCGTTTTGGACACACACCCTCAATACACTTTTATTTCAGTATTGGATACAAAACACAAAGAGGGGTTGGCAGATGCTCAAGGAAAGATTATTTTCCCTTGCGAATATAAAAGCTTTTATATAATCAAAAATACATCCGAGCCATTTATCAAGATAACAGGCACTAATCGGAAAGAAGGGCTTGCAACCAAAGAAGGTGTGATTTTGCTACCATGCCAATACGAAAAAATTACAATAAGAACAGACAAAAAAGAATATATAGAAGCGACTAACTCAGAAGGAAAGGTCGGATTATATTCGTTTGATGGAAAAGTAATTGTGCCCGAGCTATTCCATAAACTATTTATAATGTCTGATGAATGCATATACACCACAAAATATGTGGGAGAAGAAACTTTAGAAGGCATATATTCATATAAAGACAGAAAAGAGGTTATTCCATGTATATATAAAAAAGTTATTTATAGGGATGACCATGTCTTTGTAACAGATGTCGAGAATAAAGAAGGCATTTTTGACACAAAAGGCAATGTCGTTATACCTATAGGGACTTATGATGAACTGAAAAAAGTAGACAAAAATTTTTACAGCATGAGAAAAGGTTCCAAATGGGGTCTTTGGGGAAATGGGAGAGAGCTTCTGTCATGTCAATATGACGATGCTATAACCTTTAAGGATGGTGTGGCAAAAGTCAAACAAGATGGTGAAATAAAAATAATAAAAAATCTTCTGACCGATGACCAACAAATCGAGATAGTCAGGAGTACACCTTTAAAAAGCGACAAGAAAAAAAGAGGAATTGTCGTTTCTCGCTATCCAGCTCCTGATTCTGATGTTGATAAGAATATTCCTACGACGAACAAACAGACTGATGACAACTTTGCCTTCATTATCTGTAACGAGAATTATCCAGATGCCCCAGTACCTTATGCACTTAATGATGGCCGAATGTTCCGTGAATATTGTCAAAAGACATTGGGAATCCCAGAGAAAAATATCAATCTGTATGAAGATGCTACATTTGGAAACATCATTGCCGCCGTGGATAAGATAAAATCAATAGCTGAGGCCTATGAAGGTAATGCCAAGATCATCTTTTATTATGCAGGGCATGGATTCCCAGACGAGAAAAAAAACACAGCCTATCTATTACCTATAGATGGAAATGCCAGCGACATAACGACAACGGGGTATAGTTTAGCCAAACTCTATAAAGAGCTGTCCGAATTAAATGTAATATCTGCTTTCGTTTTTCTAGATGCATGCTTCAGTGGTACAAAGCGTGAAGACCAGATGCTTGCAGAGTCCCGTGGCGTGGCTATCAAAGTAAAAGAAGAAACTCCACGAGGCAACTTGTTAGTTTTTTCTGCAGCGCAAGGTGACGAAACAGCCCATCAACTAGAGGAAAAGCATCATGGATTGTTTACCTATTATATTTTGAAGGAGTTACAAGCCTCCAACGGTGAAGTGGAAATGGGAGATTTAACAAAAAGTGTTATCAAGCAGGTAAAACGTCAGTCTGTTGTCATCAACAACAAAATACAAACTCCTACCGTGATTCCATCACTAGCACTAGGAAATCATTGGCAAACTATGAAATTAAAATAATGGACAAATAATGAAAAAAAATGGAGAATCAACAAGGTACCTAACAAGCATTCAACCTATGGCAGGGATGGCTGATGAGCCATCCCTCGGTTTTTTTAACTTCCGTCTAAAATCCTATTTTTGTTTTCTGGCGAGGGATATCGATAGGAACGATGTCCTCCGGTGTCAGCAAAAGCAAGTCTCTCTTTCCCTTTGGCTGCTGTTTCACGCAGCGGGATGCATGTTGGATATAAATGCGCTCCAGTTGGTTGGCAATAAATCGTGCATTACCCCAAGTCTGCGGATTGCGCTGATCGTAGGCCACCGATAGCAGCTGGCTGTACTTCTCCCATGCGGGTTGCGTAAACTCGTAGTCGTACTCCTTAACCCTGCGACGGGTAATCTCCAGCAGCTCGTCGATGGTAAAATCTGAGAACTCGAACTTGTTGGGGAATCGCGACAGCAGACCGGGGTTACTTTCCAACAGTTTTTCCATCGGCTCCCTGTATCCGCACAGCACCACGGCGATGTCCCTTTGGCTCTCGTCGGCAAGGACATTCATCAGCAGCTGGATGACCAGTTTGCCGGGGTCGTTCTCGTGCTTGCCGTTCAGCAGGTATGCCTCGTCAATCATCAACACGCCACCCTTGGCCATTTCCAGTACTTGCCGCATAGATCGTTCCTCGTCACCCCATAGTGTGCCGATGAAGGTACCGCGGTCGCATACCACCACGTGCCCTTTCGACAATGCTCCCGCTTGGCGAAGCAAGGAACCGAAAATCTTGCACACCGTCGTCTTGCCCGTACCGGGCCGTCCCAGAAACACACTGTGCAGCGACACCTCATGCTGTTTGCTGTCTGGGAACAGCTCGCGCATCATCTTGTTATAGCTGGTCAGTGCCACCAGTTCGTCCATTCTACGCTTGATGTCGTCGCAGCCCACCAGCTTGTCCAGCTCCTCGCGAGGGTTGGCGATAGGGCGAAGAATCTCCACCTTTACGCTGATGGTGCCATTCTGCTCTATTTCGCCGTCAGGTAGTACAATATCCTCCGGAGTATCGTCTTCTGATTCCTCGGAAGTCAGTTCGTCGTTTTCCGGAGTATCGTCATCCTTCGGCGTTTCACCTCCTTCTTCACAATCGCTGTTTATGAAGTCCATCAACAACCGTTCGAATTCTTCGTAATCCGGTTCTTCCTCCTTAGCGGGCTCCTCTTCCTCCTCCACTTTGGGACTATCGTTTACCGCTGCGTCGAAATAGGTTTTCCCACGCAGCTCTTCGTCGTTGTTCACCCCAGCCTTACGGTGTCCCAGACTCACGAAACCGTCAATCACCTTCATGTCGTTGAATTCCCACACCAGTTCCAGCTCCTCGGCATTCGTAATCTTTGCCTCCGTCAGCATCACACCATACACCTTCAAGACGAGGTGCTGTTTCTGCAGACGCTCCTTCACGATCTGCATTGTCTCCTTCAGTTTCCACACCCTGCCCTCGTGTGGTTCACAGCCAGGGTGATAAACTATCGGTTCCATATCCACTGATTCCACGCATGTCCTGTCCTCATAGTTGTCGTAGCAGTCAATGCACACTACCACCATATTCGTTGAATCGCAATAAAAATATACGTCATCATCATTCATGAACGGTGCAAAGCCTTTCAGCCGGTTCGAATATACGGCATAGTTCACCGCCATGGCCTCCATGTGTTTCCAGATAGTCGTTTTGGTCTGTTTCCTAAAGTCACGAATCAATCTATTCCTGTTTCTCATAATCAAACATCATTCTATCACAACAATATACTATATTAATAAGGTATAAGCCCCAGCGATAGGGGCACAAGAGTCATCAGGCACAGTGCCGAAGCACCAGCCTTAAATACCATAGAGTCTTCCTTTCAGATTACTCTATCACATAACGGACAATTTTGTGGCAATAAGTTAAAGAACGCTTTTGGCGACAAGGTACAATCCACCCGTCGGTACTCAGATTCAGTTTCCTAACTTCATCTTCGAACCACTCGGCACTTGGCTGTTTCCTTTGTCATCATGTTCATTCTTGCTACAATTTTAAAATTGATTTGTGATAGAATTATGTAATTCGCCTGCAAAAGTAGCGAAAATTCCCATTCCCACCAAATTTTATCGCACTTTTTTTACTGGTTTGAATATTATTACGTATCTTTCTCCTCTGGAGAAGATTCTCAAAGAGTGTGGCGTTCTCTCTTTGAGAGTGTGGCGTTGCAATGCAATGCAATCGTGAGACTCGTGGAGGTTTTTTTATGAAAATTCGACCCCTCTAATAAAGCCATATCATTTATTTTGCAAATAATCTTGTGCAAAATTTGACCCATAGGCGAATTTTATCGCGACTCAGCAGAGTAAAAACAAGTTTTTCTCTGCATTCGCTGCTCAAAAATTTTGTAATATAAAAAATAATGCCTATCTTTGCATCCTGAAGGATGCGAAGCTGCTTACGCTCGGCCATTGATGCGAGCATCATGGCTCTCGCTTAATCGCAGCTTTGACACACAATAACTTGAAACAATAGATATGGCAAAGAAAGAGAATACTACCTCCATCGGATTTGAGGATGCGATATGGAGGGCTGCTGATAAGCTTCGAGGCAATCTGAATGCTTCTGAATATGAAGGTGTGGTTCTGGGTTTGATATTCCTGAAGTACATCAGCGATAAGTTCGAGGCTAAATACCAGGAGCTGTTGCAGGAGCCCGATGCTGACGTAGAGGATAAGGATGAATACGAGGCAGACAATGTGTTCTTCGTCCCTCAGGAGGCTCGTTGGCAGGTCATATCATTAGCAGCCCATACACCCGAAATTGGCAAGGTGATTGATGATGCTTTGGAAGCTATCGAACGCGAGAATACCAAACTGAAAGGCGTATTGCCTGGCAACTATGCACGTCCCGAATTGGATAAGCGTCGTTTGGGCGACGTGGTAGATCTCTTCACGAATATCCACATGCTGGCATCAGGCGATGAAAAAGATTTGTTAGGTCGCGTCTATGAATACTGCCTGCAGAAATTTGCCTCGATGGAAGGCAAGAACGCAGGAGAATTCTATACCCCAAGCTGTATTGTCCGTACCATTGTTGAGATATTGCAGCCTTACGAAGGCCGTGTTTATGACCCCTGCTGTGGTTCAGGTGGTATGTTCGTGCAGAGTGCCAAATTCATCTATAACCACCAGAAGGACATCAACAATATCAGCGTATATGGTCAAGAGGCCAACCCCAGCACTTGGAAAATGGCCCACATGAATGTCGCCATTCGAGGACTGGAGGCCAATTTGGGTAAGTCGTATGCAGATACTTTTTTCAACGATCAACACCCCACCTTGAAAGCTGACTTCATCATGGCAAATCCTCCTTTCAATCTCAGCGATTGGGGCGCAGACAAGTTGGAGAAAGATGCCCGTTGGAAGTTTGGCATCCCCCCTGCAGGCAATGCCAACTTTGCTTGGATGCAGCACATGATTCATCACCTCTCACCTGTAGGTCGTATCGGTTTGGTATTGGCAAATGGTGCATTGAGTAGTCAGACTGGAGGTGAAGGCACCATCCGTCAGAAGATAGTAGAAGCAGACCTCGTAGAAGGTATCATTGCCCTGCCTTCGCAGTTGTTCTATAGCACTGGTATCCCTGTTTCGCTTTGGTTCCTCTCTCGCAATAAGCAACAAGCCGGTAAGGTTCTCTTCATTGATGCCCGTAATATGGGTACGATGGTGACTCGTGCCGTTCGTGAATTGATGGAGCCCGATATCCGCAAGATTGCAGACACCTTCGAGGCCTTCCGCAATGGCACCCTTGAAGATGAAGCAGGCTATTGTGCCGTAAAGACCTTGCAGGATATTGCAGCTCAGGACTACATTCTCACCCCAGGACGCTATGTGGGTATAGCAGAGCAGGAAGACGATGGTGAACCCTTTGCAGAAAAGATGCAGCGTCTGACCTCAGAACTCAGCGGCCTCTTTGCAGAGAGCCACCGCTTGGAGGACGAGATTAAGAAGCAGTTAGGAAGTATTGGATTTGAGATATAATTGGGAAAACTAAATATGTCACAGAAGGAGAATAAACTGATACTATATAAAGATGATGAAGGGAAACTGAGTGTAAATACTCTGTTTGCTGATGAAGATGTGTGGCTGACACAAGCGCAACTGGTAGAGATTTACCAGTCGAGCAAGTCGAATATCAGTGAGCATCTTAAAAACATCTTTGAAGATAAGGAACTGGATCAGGATTCAGTTGTTCGGAAATTCCGAACAACTGCCGCAGATGGTAAAAGCTATCAGGTACTGCATTACAATCTCGATGTCATTATTGCCCTTGGCTATCGTGTTCAGTCGCCTATTGCCGTACGTTTCCGTCGCTGGGCCACTCGCTTATTGCATGAATATATCCAGAAGGGCTTCACGATGGACGATGAACGATTGAAGCAAGGTGGTAATCGCTACTTCAAGGAGTTGCTGCAACGCATTCGCGACATCCGTAGCAGCGAGCGTAACTTCTATCAGCAGGTAACAGACATCTATGCTACTTCTACCGATTATGACCCTCGTTCTAAGACTACCAAACTGTTCTTCTCTACTGTACAGAACAAGATGCACTATGCTGTCCATGAACATACAGCTGCAGAGCTGATATATGAGCGAGTTGACAACGAAAAGCCCTTTGTGGGTATGACCAACTTTAAGGGAAACTATGTTACTCGTGACGATGTGAAGATAGCCAAGAACTACTTGACGGAGTTGGAGTTGCAACGTTTGAACCTACTGACCTCGCAATTCTTGGATTATGCCGAGTTCCAAGCCTTAGAGCAGAATCCCATGACGATGGCTGACTGGGTAGCAGCACTCGACGACCAGATATTGCAGCTCAGGACTACATTCTCACCCCAGGACGCTATGTGGGTATAGCAGAACAGGAAGACGATGGTGAGCCCTTTGCAGAAAAGATGCAGCGTCTGACCTCTGAACTCAGCGGCCTCTTTGCAGAGAGCCACCGTTTAGAGGATGAAATTAAGAAGCAGTTAGGAAATATTGGATTTGAGATATAATAAAAAGATAACGATGAAGAAAGAAATCATACAACAGTTATATAGCGCTTTCGAGCAGGCCGCACTTGAGATTGATGGTGTGGAATGCTGGAGTGCACGCGAGTTATGCACATTGTTAGGTTATTCTCAATGGCGTAATTTTGTGGGTGTCATTGATAAGGCTAAAATCGCTTGTGAGAACGTGGGACACAATGTTTCAGACCATTTTGCTGGCGTCAGCAAAATGGTTCCTTTGGGATCTGGAGCAGAAAGAGAAGTTGATGATTACACACTCACTCGTTATGCCTGCTATTTGGTAGCTCAAAATGGTGACCCGCGCAAGGAGCAGATAGCCTTTGCACAAACCTATTTCGCTGTTCAGACGCGCAAGGCTGAGCTGATAGAGAAACGCCTGCTGGAGGTTGAACGTGTGAAGGCTCGTGCTAAGTTGCAGGAGACGGAAAAGAAACTATCAGGTATTTTGTATGAGCGTGGTGTAAACGACAGGAGCTTCGCAATCATACGTTCTAAAGGTGATCAAGCCCTATTCCGTCTAAACACAGCCACGTTGAAGCGAAAGATGGGTGTGCCCGCCAGTCGCCCCTTGGCAGATTTCCTTCCTACCATCAGCATCAAGGCCAAGGACTTTGCAGCAGAGATGACGAGCGTCAACGTTCAGACCAAAGATCTGAAAAGTGAGACGATGATAGCCAAAGAGCATATCGACAACAATGCTGCTGTTCGTCGCATGCTCTTAGAACGCGACATTGTTCCAGAAGACCTTCCTGCTGCCGAAGACGTGAAGAAGGTAGAGCGCAGACTGGCTAGCGAAGAAAAGAAGGCTATAGAGAATAAGAAGAAAAAGTAAATAATGAAGTTCAAAAAGACCGAAAAAGAAATCATCAAGACTATCGTCAAATATGGTGGCGATGTAAAGTCTTTAGCAGATGTAATCAATAAAAGCCATCTGTTAGAGAAACGAGGTATCGCCATCATTCCTGACAACAAGCATATTATATATCTAAAAAAGTCGATGTATCAGGATTGGGATGACAAAGAGGCTTTTGGTTATATAGCTGATTTCGTATCCTTAATAAGCTATTTAATTGATAACAGATTAATTGTCACGATTCCTTTCCGTGAGAGTATACCATTGGTTATTGGCAAAGAAAAGTCAGAATATGGGCGTAATTGCATTGTAATAAATAATGGCGAAGGTATCATAACTGCTGATCAAGAGTTTTTCAATTGGTATGAAAATAATCAACAGGCATATTGGCCCTGTACTGTTTCTGAGGAATATATGCCTATCTCTAAGACTCTAACTTCATGGTTTTCTGTAAGTCAGGAACTCAAGGATTTAGTGAATCATAACTTCAAGACTGAAGAAGAAAGACGTTTTATAAAGCAGCAACAATTAACATGGATTTCTATTGCCGTTACGGCCTTTATAGGAATAGCAGGTTTAATCATTGCTATTATTAGTATATGTAGATAAAAAATGGAAGAGTGGATAGAATATAAGTTAGGAGATATTGCACAGATGAAATATGGCAAAATGCCCAAATTGTCTGCCAATGGTTTATTTCCTGTATGGTCTGGATATAGATATGCTGGATTTTCAGATGAGATGAACTGTCCCAAAGGAACATTAATAGTTGTTGCTCGTGGCGTGGGTGGAACTGGTGATGTCAAAATTGCGACTACAGATTGTTTCCTGACAAATCTTTCTATCTCTGTAAATCTTAATAAACAGATTTGCAATCCATTATTTCTGTATTATAAGTTCAGGATCAAAAATCTAAAGTATCTTGATAGTGGTTCTGCTCAGTCTCAAATAACGATAGATGATTTAAAACGTTTATGTATTCAATTACCACCATTAAAGAAACAAGAAGAATTAATCTCGTTCCTCAAATCCCTTGATGATAAAATTGAGGTGAACAGGCGGATAAATGACAATCTAGAGCAGCAGGCTCAGGCGTTGTTTAAGTCTTGGTTTGTGGACTTCGAGCCATTCAAGGATGGAGAGTTTGTAGAGAGTGAATTGGGAATGATTCCCAAAGGATGGAGAGTAGGTAAATACGACGATATTATTGAATCAACTATCTCAGGAGATTGGGGGAAAGAGAATCCAGAAGGGAATTACACTCATAAAGTGGCATGTATTAGAGGTTGTGATTTTCAAGATATAAAAAATGGATTAAGGGGTAAAACTCCTGAAAGATATATATTGGAAAAGAACTTTCAGACAAAACATTTCAAAGACAAAGATATTCTCGTTGAAATTTCAGGAGGAACGGCAACAGTTTCTACTGGTAGAGTTTGCCCTGTATCCCAATTACTCATAGATAAATTTAATGCGGATATTGTCTGTACCAATTTTTGTAGATTAGTAAGGCCTATGAGGAATTATGGTGCATATCTTTATTATTCGTGGCTTTACAAGTACAACAATAAGGTAATGTTTGGATATGAAAATGGAACCTCCGGAATCAAGAACTTTAGAATCAAAGACTTTACAGCATTAGAACCTGTAGTAATTCCTTCAGAGGAAGCATTGTTATCGTTTCAGTCAATGATTGATAAACTGCAAATGAAATTACAGATGAATGGTTCTGAATCTCAGAAACTCGCGACACTTCGTGACACCCTACTTCCAAAGTTGATGTCGGGAGAACTGAAAGTAAATGACATGCGATTATCAGAAAAACAATAGTTCTACTTCGGATTTTTAGAGAATTTTAGGAGTTGTACTTCAGATTTTCTGCATTTTTCTTGCATAATTGGTAGTATTTTCTTATCTTTGCGGCATAAATGCATCTATATATGTTAGAGAGATTATTGAAACTGCGGGAAATAGAGGATGACAGCCTGTTTTTATGGGGTAGTCGTCAGACGGGAAAGAGTACGCTTCTCAAAGCACTATTCCCTAAAGCCCGTCTTTACGACCTTCTGAAAACGGATGTCCGTATGGCATTTCAACTCCGTCCTGCTCTACTTCGTGAAGAGTGCGAATTGCTGGATGAAGGTGAGTTGGTAATTATAGACGAGGTGCAGAAGGTTCCTGCACTACTTGACGAGGTGCATTGGTTGATGGAGAATCGTGGCTTGCGGTTTATACTGAGTGGCTCTAGTGCTCGCAAGCTTCGCCGCAGTGGTGCAAATCTCCTTGGGGGTAGGGCTTTGAGGTTTACATTGTTCCCATTTGTAAGTGCTGAAATTCCAGACTTTGACCTCCGTCGTGCATTAAACAATGGTATGTTACCTCGCCATTATCTGGTGGCAGATCCATCGAAGCGTATTCAGGCATACATTGGTGACTATCTGCAGCAGGAAATTGTAGAAGAGGCTATCGTACGTCAGTTAGATGCATTCACCCGTTTTCTGCAGGTGGCAGCATTGAGTAATACTGAGATTGTAAATTATACCAATATAGCACAGGATTGCGGTGTTTCTGCTAAAACGGTGAAAGAGTATTTCGCCATCCTTGAGGAAACGATGCTTGGTTTCTATCTGCCTGCATATACTAAGGTGATTAAGCGGAAATTGATACAATCACCTAAATTCTATTACTTTGATGTGGCAATTCCCAACCATCTTTTGCATCGCAGGATACTACAGCCTGGTACTGACGTTTATGGTCATGCACTAGAGCATTTTGTTGTACAGGAGTTGAGGGCTTTCGTTTCATATACTTTTGGTGAGGATAAGATGATGAACTATTGGCGTACACTTGATAACAAATATGAGGTTGACATCTTGGTTTGCGATGCGCTGACTCATCATGTGGAACTGGCCATTGAGGTGAAATCGTCTGATCATGTTGTTTCAAGTGATACTAAGGGGCTGAAAGCATTCAGCGAGGAGCATCCTGACGCAAAACTGATTTTGTTGTCAATGGAGGAAAGACCAAGAATGCTTAATGGAATTGAAGTGTGGCCAGTAACACAATTCCTTCAGAGATTGTGGAACGGGAAAGTCTTGGGGTAAATTTTTGAATTATTTTAGTTGACAATAGGAATATGAGTACCAATAAGTTCACCGAAGACAGCTACGAGCAGACGCTGATATCCTTATTCAAGGAGTTGGGTTATCAGTACGAGTGCGGATATGATGTGGAGCGTGACTACAGGTTGCCTTATCATGCCAGCGACTTGAGGGAGGCTTTGCAGCGTCTGAATCCGATGTTAAGTGCGGAGGTACTGAATGAGGCCTTCCGACTGGTGACCAATATCAACGAAGGAACGCTGGAGCAGCGCAACGAGCAGCTGATGGACTATCTGCAGAGTGGCGTGGAGGTGAAATATAGCGAGGATGGACGTAGTAAGACGGCATTGGTCAAACTGATAGATTTTTCGAATCCACAGAAGAATAGTTTTGTGGTGAGAAACCAATGGCGCGTAGTGGAATATGAGCCCATACGCTGTGACATGGTGGTATTCATTAACGGTCTGCCATTGGTGGTGATAGAACTGAAGTCACCATCTCGCGAAGAGACGGACGAAGAGGATGCCTACACGCAAATAAAACAGTATCAGCAGAAATGTCCGTCGCTGTTTGTCTATAATGCCTTCAACGTGACCAGCGACATGCTGACCACACAAGCCGGTACCATCACAGCCAAGCGAAACCGTTACATGGAATGGAAGAGCGTGGATGGTAAGAGCGAGACGACGGAGATTGCCGACTACGAGACATTCTTCTATGGCATCTTCCAGAAAGAACGACTCATTGATATCCTGCAGAACTTCGAATGCTTTGACCATAAGGATGGACGAATGGCTAAGATCATGGCAGCTTATCACCAGTACTTTGCCGTGAACAAAGCGCTCAAGCATACCCATACAGCTGTGGGAGGCGACGGAAAGATTGGCGTGTTCTGGCATACGCAGGGTTCAGGAAAGAGCCTCTCAATGGTATTCTATGTTCACAGGCTGATACAGGAGTTTCCGCAATGTACTATCGTGGTGGTGACAGACCGCAACGACTTGGACCAGCAGCTGTATGAGCAGTTTGCTGGTTGTCAGAAGTTCCTGAGGCAAGAACCCCAGCGAGTAGGTTTCGACCTGAACGAAAAGGGCAAACTGACGAAAACTGGAGGTCGCGAAGACTTGGTGCGTAAGCTCAAGGACTTACAGACGGGAGGAATCATCTTTACCACCATTCAGAAGTTCGAGGAAGGAACGGGTCTGCTTAGCGAACGAGAGAATATCATTGTCATTACTGACGAGGCCCATCGCTCACAATACGGAGAGGAATACTGGGACGTCAAGGCGGAGAAGATGAAGAAAGGCTTTGCACTGCTGATGCACGAAGCATTGCCCCATGCGTCGTTTATCGGATTTACAGGAACACCCATCTCAGAACGTGACAGAGATACCAAGGAGGTGTTTGGCGACTACATTGATGTCTATGACATGACGCAGGCTGTGGCCGATGGTGCTACGCGACCAGTGTATTACGAGAGTCGCGTCATCAATCTGAATCTGAACGAAGAAGCGCTGAGGAAACTGGATGAAGAATTTGACCGCTTGGCTGATGAAGGAGCCACGGAGGAACAGATAAACAAAGTGCGTCGCGATAATAGTGGATTGAAGGAGATACTGTGCCATCAGGACACCATCAACAGTTTGTGTGATGACATTTTGAAACACTATGAGGAAAACCGTCAGCACGAATTGACAGGAAAGGCGATGATTGTGGCCTACAACAAAGAGGCTGCGATAAAGATATACAAACGGATATTGGCATTGCGACCCGAATGGACTGAGAAGGTACATGTAGTGGCCAGTGCTGCCAATACGGATAACCCGGAATGGCACGACATCATCAACGCCAGGAGTAATAAGGAATACGCCAAGTTGTTTAAGGACGACGAAAGCCCCATGAAGATTGCCATCGTGGTAGATATGTGGCTCACTGGATTCGATGTGCCCTCGCTAGCAACGATGTATGTCTATAAACCCATGAAGGGACACAACCTGATGCAGGCAATAGCCCGCGTGAATCGTGTGTTCCCAGAGAAGGAAGGTGGATTGATTGTGGACTATGTGGGTATCGCTCAGGCATTGAAGCAAGCCATGCAGGACTATACCAACCGTGACAAGAAGCAGTTTGGTGATCCAGATATTCAGAAGACAGCCAAAGTGAAGTTCCAAGAGAAACTGGAGATTTGCCGCGACCTGTTGCATGGTTTCGACTATACAGGTTTCTATGAAGGGTCAGATGCTGAAAGAGCGCGTATCATCAAGGGTGGTGTGAATTTCTTGTTGGCACCAGACAAAGCCGAACGCCTGAAAGACTATATCAAGGAGAGCCAGTTGTTGCATAATGCACTGACACTATGCCGTTCGCTGATCACTCAGCATGAGAAGCAAGAGGTGGCGCTGATGGATGCCGTAAGGGTACTACTGCAACGATTCACGCAGAATCATGGTCCTGTGACGAAACAGGAAATCAATGAGCGTATTGCTGCGTTGATAGAACAAAGCATCCAAAGCACAGGAGTCATTAACCTCTTTGAGACCAAGCGTGAATTCTCGCTGTTCGATGAAGGTTTCTTGGAAGAACTGCGTAAGATGAAGGAAAAGAACCTGGCAGTGCAGTTGCTGGAGAAACTGGTGAAAGAACGTATTCGTCAATATGAACGTACCAATATCGTACAAAGCCAAAAGTTCAGCGAGTTGATGAATCAAGCTCTCTCCAACTATCTGAAAGGTATGTTGACCAATGAAGAGGTCATCGAGGAACTCTTGAAAATGGCAGCTGAGATTAAGAAGACTGAAGAGGAAGGCAACGAATTAGGGTTGAACGTAGAAGAGAAAGCCTTCTATGATGCCCTGACTTCGCCTGAGGGTATTCGCGACGCATATAGCAACGATGAGTTTATCGCATTGACGAAGGAATTGACGGAACAGCTGCGTAAGAATCGCACCATTGACTGGAACAAGAAGGAGTCAGCCCGTGCGAAGATGCGTGTTTTGGTGAAGCGACTGCTGAAGAAATACAAGTATCCGCCCGAGGGTCAGGAGCAGGCATTGAATACGGTAATGGCCCAGTGTAACAAGTGGGCGGATGAAGAAGAGAATCTCTTGCCTAACAGCAGCGAATTTAATAAGAAAACAAGTGTTGTTGGCAGAAAGAAGGCGATAGAAGCAACGTTCATTCCTCCTGGCACGATACTGAATGACGTCAATAACGACAACGACGTGCGTCGTTTGATTCATAATATGATGGGGCTGGATGAAGGTACCACTATTATGCAGATTGTTGTGGAATGTCAGAAGGAGTTCCAAGAGAAGTATTTCAATATGAAGGGCAACGATTGGCGCCACCTTGTGCGTGACTACGTGAGAGAAATAACCGAGCAACAATGGAGTTGAAGGACGACCCAAAGCTGATTGCAGAATATCAGCGCAGGCATAGCCGTAGTGAGGCGTGGCCGGAAATACTGGAAGGCATACGTCAGGTAGGAATACTGGATATGCAGATATTCATCTTGGGCACACAACTGGTGATGATTGTGGAGACACCGCTGGACTTCGATTGGGACTCGGCAATGGCACGTCTGGCCACACTGCCGCGTCAACAGGAATGGGAAGACTACATGGCCATATTCCAGCAGTGCAAGCCCGGCGCCACCAGCGACGAGAAGTGGCAGGAGATGCAGCGTATGTTCTATTTGTATGAATATATGCACTAACTTTGCAGGCAGATCATTAACTAACTAAATAGAATATTATGGATTTTGGAAAGCTATTGTTAAAGATTGTGGGTATCGCGAAGGATGCTGCTCAGGAGTATGTCGAGAACTCACAGAAAGAGGCTCGGCCAGCACAGCAGGCCCGACCCGCACAAAACCATGCTGCTCCGGTTGTGGAAAGAGAGAAGACGGACGCTGAATGGAATGCGTATTTCAAGGAAATCCTGTTGAGTGAATTCCCTACGTACACCATTCGCGAAAATGTCAAGGTGGTTGATCTGGTGGGCTTTGTCAGTGACGAATTCAAACTCTACAAGACACGTCCGACACAGGTCTACAAGGCAGAATGGGGTCAGCCCTACACCTTCGTGCTTGAGAATGGCGGCAAAGCCATCGGAGTGGTGATGCTTGGCAAGGGACACAGCCACGACAGCGGTGTGAAGTATCTGATTGCGAGGATGTATGCCAAGAAGCTTGGTATTCCTTACATCAACTTCTACACGCAGATGCCCAACGAGAGAGACTATGTCATCGGGCGCATTCGCAAATTGTTGAACTAAGATAAAAACAGGAAAAGGGGATGCAGCATGGCTGCGCCTGCAAAGGAGGCAGCCTTACCCATAGACATGTTTTGCAGGCAACAGGGCAAGGTATCCTCTCGTGATCCGCAATTTTGCGGATTCAAAACCATTCCCCTTTTTCTTTTTTCATGATGGAAAGCATCTTAACCCAACTGACCAGACAGGAAACATGGGAGGAGTTTCTTGCCTATCGGCTCATGAAAGGTCGTTTTACCTGGCATGAGTTTGACGAGGCAGATCGCTTTGTGGAACAGGAAGCGTATCTCTATCTGGCACAGAGGATTGCGCAGGGTGAAGGCATCGGTATTCCCAGAAAGAAAATCATCAACAAGATGGGTACGGGCAAGAAACGGGTGGTTTACAGCTTTTCGCCTGATGAGATGGTGATACTCAAACTCCTGGCCTTCAAACTCTATGATTATGATGCGTGTTTCTCGCCCAACTGCTACGCGTTTCGTAGGGGCATCAAGGCCAGTGACGCCATCTTCCGTATCCGTCATGCTATCGGAGATTGCCAGATGTGGGCCTATAAACTGGATATCCACGATTATTTCAATTCTATCTCCATCGATATCCTGCTGCCGATGCTGGCAGAAATGTTGGCCGACGACCAGCCCCTGTACCGTTTCTTCGAGAAGATGCTGACTGACAATCGAGTTGAATACAATGGCGAGACCATCCATGAACAACATGGCGTGATGGCAGGCACTCCTACAGCTCCTTTTCTGGCTGATGTCTATCTGAAAGAGGTTGACAGGTATTTTCATGATGCCGACGTCGTCTATGCCCGCTATTCTGATGATATCATCCTTTTTGCCCCCGACCGTGAGACATTGATGGCGTATAAAAGTAAGATGGCAGAATTCCTCAGGAAATACCAGTTGGAAGTAAACCCTGACAAGGAGAGAATCTATTCGACTGAAGAAGCTTACGAATTCTTAGGGTTCAAGTGTCACGCCTATGACATTGACATCTCTGAGGCCACCAAGAAGAAAATGAAAGGCAAAATCAAACGGGCCACCAAGTCGCTGATGCGCTGGAGTATCAGGAATAACATGGAGCCCGAAAAAGCGATGAAAGGACTCATCAACCATTTCAACCGTGTCTTCTTTGAGAATGACGATACGGAAACGCTCACTTAGTCGAGGTGGTTTTTCCCTGTCATCAATCAGACCGATGGGCTTAAGGAGATTGACCATTACCTTCAACAGAACATCCGCTTCCTCAGTACGGGGAAACACAACAAGACCAACTACAAAATCGATTATGCCCAACTCAAAGAGTTAGGTTACAGAAGCTTAGTGAACGAATACTACAAATGGACGTCCACGTAACGAGTGTAGAAGCATTCTGACTATCTACGTTTCAGGAAGTTTGTCCTTGACTTGCTGGAGAGCCTCTTCGTAGCCAGTCAATGCGGAGAAGGGCGCAAACTGAGCTGCTCGGTTCCACATTGACATCTGCGGGTGACGCTTCGAGACGTGATGCGGCAGGTTGATGATATCGTCGTAATTATCCATTATCAATTATCAATTGTCAATTGTCAATTATCAATTATCTACGCCTTATGTCCTCCTATCTGTTTGTTGCGTTCCTTGGCGGTGGCACCCTCCTCGAAGTTCAAACCACGGAGGATGGCGTTCTTGCCGAAACGCTGTTTGATTTTCAATTGTGCTTCCTGCATCCGACGCTCCTTGTCGAGTCGGGCCTTTTCCTCCTGCTTCTGTTTTTCCAAGGCTTCGTAGTCAGTAAAGAGATCCAGCTGCTGTGGCACATTCTCCATTGTAGCGACAGAAGCCTCCGATACCACATGGTTCGTGGTCAGGTTCATCCTGCGAATGAGCAGGTCCGGATTCACGCAGCGGTCAAAGAGTGCAGCCGCTCCATCCATGATTTGCCTCGATGACGATGTCGGCTTATCGAAGTTAAACGTGCCGTGGGCATGTTTCGGGACAGGTTTTCCGTAATGGTTCAGGGTAGTCTCTCCATGATATTTCTCGCGTATCTCAGGACGGGTCAGGTTCTCTGCATCGTAGCCAACGGTCAGTACCAATTGGTCTGTCACTAACCGTTTTGATACCAGGTCGAGTGCCATACCCTCTGCCATTTCCTGTATCACCACACGGGCTTTCTTAAAGTTGTAAGGTTCCTGCAGCACTTGTCCGCTGCTGAAGGAGTTCGTCTCAGGCCGGTATGCCTTTACCGCTTCCATCGTACATGGCTCCCAGCCCCAGGCATGGTCTATCAGCAGCTCTGCATTTACACCGAAGAGTTGGTAGAGCGTTTCCTCATTATGCACGGACATTCGCGCCAGCTTGCCCATCGTGTCGACACCATACAGGGCCAACTTCTCAGCTATCCCCCGCCCTACTCGCCAGAACTTCGTTATCGGGCGGTAGTCCCAGAGTTCACGACGATACGTCATTTCATCGAGTTCGGCAATATATATATCAAGGTTATCGGCAGGCAGGTGCCCTCCCACGATGTTATCAACATCGCGGGTCCTTCCCTTTTTCGCCATGATATCCATTGCCACCTTGCAAAGATACATATTTGTGCCGATGCCAGCCGTTGCAGTAATGCCCGTCTGACTCAGCACGTCGCGGATCATCTTCATGGCAAGCTGATGGGCAGTCAGTTTATATAACCCCAAGTAGGCCGTCACGTCCATAATCACCTCATCAATGGAATAGACATGGATGTCCTCTGGCGCAATATATTTCAGGTAGATACTGTAAATCTTCGAGCTGACTTCAATATAGTGTGCCATCTGCGGCGGGGCGATGATAAAGTCAATGCCGCGTGCCTTCTGATACACCTCGAAGAGTCGCGCCCGACCACCGATGCCGTATGCTTTCAACGAGGGCGATACAGCCAGACAGATGGTCTTCTCCGTGCGGCTTACATCTGCCACCACGAGGTTTGTTGTCAGCGGGTCAAGCCCTCTGTCCACGCACTCCACCGAAGCATAGAACGACTTCAGATCGATGGCAATATATGTCCGCTGCTGCTCTGGCATACCATCATCATTCTTGAACGGGGTCAGGCTCTCTGTGAGGTTCAATGCAACTTGAACGTGATGGGCACGGTGTACTTGACACGCACTTGCTCGCCACGACGCATGGCAGGTTCCCAGCCGGACAATGTTTTGACAACGCGCACGGCCTCGTCCTTCAGCAGTCCTTCGGTCTTCTCACGTATGGCGTGCTTGTCAGTCTCAGAGTATTTGCTGAACTTCTTATCTGACAGGTGGTTTGTGAATTCGGCCTTCGCCGCTTTGACGTCCGACACCGTTCCGTCTTTCTCGACGAAGAAACTGACAGTGACACACCCCTCGACACCATAGTGTTCCGCATCAAAAGGATAATTCGTGACGGTCGCCAATTTCTTCAACAGCGCAGTGGTACCACCAGGATACTGCGGAAGATGGTCCTGACCGGCCAGCTCGGGTGCCACCAGTTGCTTCGTCCTCTGCAGCTCCTTCAGTTTTGCCTTCAGCTTTTCGATTTCCACGGTAGCCAGTATAACACGCCCTTCGGTATCCAGCAGATACATGGTCGGAATCCATTGGATGTGGTAGTCCTGGCCCATCTTCGACTCTTTCATCTTCTTTAGATCGCTGATCACGCGCCAGCGCATCTGCTCCTTGTCCATGAAGTCCTGCAGCACGGCGAAGTCGGTATCAAACGAGACACCGATAAACTCCACGCCCTGAACATCATACTGGTTATACAACTTTTTCATCTCGGGCAGGTCCTTGCGACAGTCACCACACCATGTTGCCCAGAAGTC
This sequence comes from uncultured Prevotellaceae bacterium, assembly GCA_902800245.1. Taxonomy (GTDB): domain Bacteria; phylum Bacteroidota; class Bacteroidia; order Bacteroidales; family Bacteroidaceae; genus Prevotella. The sequence continues at coordinate 42,192 of CADCDY010000037.1, read as the reverse complement.
GAGTACCACGCAGCGGCCATGGAAATCATCTATCCGATGAATTGAATCCAAGGGATCTATCAAGTCAGGTGCCTTCGTTCCTACGGGTAGCAGGTCGGTAGCATACTTCGCATCCAAATCCTGTGCCATCATCGTGCCAGCCATGCCAATCAGCATGCCAGCCAATACAAATAACTTTCTCATAATCTCATATTCGGTCTTTTTATTTATTAATGATTTTGTGGACACGGCCCTTTTCGTCCCTGATGATTGTAACGGGACCGATGCGGTAGAGGACGTTGGCAATTGATAATTGATAATTGACCATTGACAATTGACCGTCGATGGATGAGGGGTTGTCGATAAAGACGTCAAAGGAGGCGAGGCCATCCGTGACCGCCATGTGGGTGATAGGTTTCGAAATGAATTTCGTGCCGTCGGTGTTGGCGTTGTTCAGCGTGGCAGCGGGTTTTGACGTATTCGTAAGGGAATCGTTTGCCTGATAGGGATAGCCCCAGTTGGAGCTCTGGTAGGTGCCTGTCTTGTTGTTGGCGTGAAAGATGACGTAATGGTTGATGTCACCGCCATTGGTAGCTTTGAAGGGACTGGTCCAAAGCAGGGGATCGAAATCGACGTGGAAGATGACGATGCCGTTGCCAGGCAACAACTGATCCCAGTCGCGCTGCTGACGGTTTTCAACAATGTAATACTCCTGGTCATAACCGTCGTTACGCAACAGATAGGCACAGCCTTCGTCGGTGAGTGCCGGCATGTCGGTAATGGTGGTAGTAGTGGTAAGTTCCTCGGGTGTGAGCCAGTCCATGAGCCAGCGTTCGTGGGCGGAATAGCCACAAGGATGGAAGCCGTTACCGCTGTAGTTGCCATAATCCATGAGGTCCCAGCTGCCGACGTACTGCTGATTGCCATAGTAGAAGTCGGGGAATCCGAAGCAGTGGCTATATTCATGGCAGAGAGTGCCGAAGGAACCATAGCTGTTGTTGGAGGCCAGTTCCTGTACGGCACAGTAGCTGTCGACAGACCATACGCGGCCATAGACATCGGTAATGACGAGCGGATCGCGGTAGAATTGTGTCTCAGGGTCCTGATGCTCGCTCATCCACCACTGATGTGGCCAGATGGCATCATATCCTCCGCCAAAGCCACCATAGCTGCTGCCTTTTCCGGCATAGATGATGAGCAGTTGGTTGATATATCCGTCATCGTTCCAGTCGTAAAGGCTCCAGTCGATGTTACGTTTCAACAGGGAATCGACGATATCCTCGACGAGGAACTGGGAGTTCTCGTCGTCCGTTATCGTGCTACGATACTTCTTGAGACTATCAACAACGACGTATTCGAGGTCGAAGACAGGTCGGAACTGGTCGTAGCTCTGGGCACAGAAATAGTCACGGACGGAGCCAAAGAAGGGTTCCTCAGAGAGTTTCTCGGTATTAAATATCTTGCCCCACTGCAGGAGCGTCTGCGTCTCGTCATCCCTGAAGGTACGATCGGCAAAGGATACCAGCACCACCAGTTGGTGGAGGTCGCCCTTGTAGAAGTCGCCCCCGGGAAGTCGTACTTCTACGGCGCTACGGGTAAAAGGTCGCGGTGTGCCCCGTCGACAACCCTGCTGTACAAGACTATCTTCTGCCGTTGCCGTCAACGAGACGAGCAACAGCAGAAGAAACAGGGATATATAACGGCATTTCGGCATAACGGTATATCGGTATTTCGTTATAACGTTATTCCGACATTATTTCCTCGGACACCAGGGCTTGAGGGTCTTGAAGAAGTCGTTGCCCTTGTCGTCGACAAGGATGAAGGCGGGGAAGTCTTCAACCTCAATCTTCCAGACGGCCTCCATGCCGAGTTCAGGATATTCGACGCACTCGATGCTCTTGATGCTGCTCTGAGAGAGGACGGCAGCGACACCACCGATAGAACCCAGATAGAAACCACCATACTTTTTACAAGCCTCGGTGACAACATCGCTACGGTTGCCCTTGGCAATCATCACCAACGAAGCACCATTAGCCTGGAACTCGTCTACATAGGGATCCATACGGTTGGCGGTGGTGGGACCCATCGAACCACAGGGATAGCCCTCTGGTGTCTTGGCGGGTCCTGCATAGAGCACAGGATATTTCTTGAAATAATCGGGTAATCCCTCACCGGCATCGAGACGGGCCTTCAGCTTGGCGTGAGCGATATCACGAGCCACGATAATCGTTCCCTTCAGATTGACACGAGTAGAAACAGGATACTTGCTGAGTTCCTTGCGGACAGCATCGATACCCTCACCTAAGTCGATGGTGATGGTGTTGGTACCCTCACCAGCCTTCGCATACTCAGCAGGAATCAGTTCTGAGGGGTTCGAGTCCATCTTCTCCAACCAGATACCGTCGGCATTGATCTTCGCCTTGATATTGCGGTCAGCAGAGCAGCTGACACCCATACCAATCGGACAGCTGGCGCCATGACGTGGCAGACGGATGACACGGATATCGTGAGCCAGATACTTGCCACCGAACTGAGCACCCAGTCCAATCTTGTGGGCCTCCTTCAGCAGCTTCTCCTCGAGGTCGATATCACGGAAGGCACGACCGGTCTCGTCACCCGTTGTGGGCAGACCGTCGTAGAACTTGATAGAAGCGAGCTTCACGGTGAGGAGGTTCTTCTCAGCAGAGGTACCACCAATGACGAAGGCAATGTGATACGGCGGACATGCAGCGGTACCCAGCGACTTCATCTTCTCAACAAGGAAGGGGATGAGCGTTCCTTCGTTCTGGATGGTAGCCTTGGTCATCGGGTAGAAGTAGGTCTTATTAGCAGAACCACCACCCTTGGCAACCATCACGAACTTATACTCAGCACCCTCTGTTGCCTCGATATCAATCTGGGCGGGGAGGTTGCAACGGGTGTTCACCTCGTCGTACATGTTCAGCGGAGCGTTCTGCGAGTAGCGCAGGTTGTCCTGCGTGAAGGTATTGAAGACACCAAGGCTCAGCGCCTCTTCATCCTCGAAACCAGTCCAGATCTGCTGACCTTTCTCACCGTGGATGATAGCGGTACCCGTGTCCTGACAGAACGGCAGGATACCACGTGCAGCCACCTCGGCATTGCGTAGGAACTGCAGGGCGACATACTTATCATTCTCTGATGCCTCGGGATCATTTAAAATCTTTGCCACCTGGAGGTTATGCTCGCGACGCAGCATGAATTCCACATCGTGGAAGGCCTGCTGGGCTAAGAGCGTCAAGGCCTCTTTCGAAACCTTTACGATTTGCTTTCCTTCAAACTCGGCGGTCGTCACGCCTTCTTTCGATAACAGACGATACTCCGTCTTGTCCTCACCCACCTGAAACATCGGGGCGTACTTGAATTCTACGTTTTTAGCCATAATTGTATTTGTTGTTGCTTTATTAATAATTAATATCCAAAGACTTCTTCTGTCGTTAATCTGCGGATAGGACCGAGCTGTTCCAAGGCCTTCATGTCGAGTTCTTTCTCGTCGCCAAGGATGATGTAACGGTACTGTTTGTTGGCCATCACCTGTTTCTCGAGGTCGACAATATCCTGCAACGTCAGAGCGGGCAGCGCATTGTAAATCTTCTCGTTGATGTCGTAGTCGATACCACGGCGCTTGGCAAGGAGGTAGTCGCTAATGACACTGAACTTAGTGACACGCTGACTGGCGAGCTGCTTAGTGACAGCATCCTTCGCAATACGGAAAGCATTCTCGCTGGCAGGCATCTCGTTGAGGATGACATGGAACTGGTTGACAGCATCCATCATCTTGTCATTCTGCGTGATAATGTATGCCTGAGTGAACTCTTTCTCGCCCTTCTTGGACGGTGTGACGTAAAAGGCTGCAGCACTGTAGGCCAGACCACGGGCTTCACGCATCTCCTGGAAGACGATACCGTTCATGCCACCACCGTAATACTCGTTGAAAAGGTCGACAACAGCCTCCTTGTCGGGATTCCAGTCACGGCCCTCGTTGTTGTACATCAGCAGGTAGATGTTCTTGGCATCGTAAGGTGCAATGAACACTTCATTCGTCGCAGCCTGCTGACGCTCGTAAGGCTTACCCTTCGGCACGTCGGCCAAGGTCTTGGCGGTCTTATGAGTAGTAGTCAGCACCTTCGAGAGTTCAGCGGGCGTCAGCTTGCCATAATAAAGCACAGTATGCTTGAGGTTCGACAGATTGGCCAGCAGACCCAGCAACTGCTGTGGATTAGCCTGACGGAGCTCGTCGGCAGTCATCACGTCGCGATTGCTGTTATGAGGGCCATAAGTGGCATAGTTCAGCAGATAGCTGAAATTGGTGCGCTGGTCTTTCTTGGAGTCGTCACGGGTTTTGAGTACCAGTCCGACAAACTGGTCGTACGACGTCTTGTCGGCCTTGGCATTGTGCAACAGCTCCTCCAACAGTTTCAGCGCCTTAGGCATCTGTGACTGGAGACCGGAAAGTGAGACGGTCAGGTTATCGGCATTGACATTGACCGAATAGTTGCAGGCCATCTTGTAGAACTCCTGCTTCACCTGCGCAGCAGTGTATTTGGCCGTGCCGACATAGTCGAGATACCCGGCAGCAATATCGTATCGGTTGTCGTCCTGCTTACCGAACTCATAGCGGAACACGAGATTGAAGAGGTCGTTGTCGGTGTTCTGCTTGTAAACAAGGGGCAGATTCTTGTTGACGGAACCGAGGGTGAGATCCTTGTTATAGTCGACGAACTTCGGCTGGATAGGCTCGACCTTCGAATTTTGGATGTCCTTCACAAACTGACTCATCATATCGCGATTGGCAGGGATAGGCGTGATGGCAGGTTTGTCAATCTTCTTCTGCAGGGTGTCAGTGCCCTGTTTTTTGAAGACAGTTGCATAGCCGTCGGTGAAGAATCGGTTGGCAAAGGCCACAATCTGTGCCTTGGTCATCTTCGAAATACGATCCATACGATGTGTCTGCTGTTCCCATGTGGTTCCTTCGATGAAAGAATTCATCATCTGACGCACGCGCCACATGTTGTTGTCGAGGGCACGCTGACGCTGCAACTCCATGTTATTCACGATGCTCGGCAAGAGGTCGTCAGAGAAACGTCCCTTTTTCAAGTTCTCCACCTCACCCAACATCAAGGCACGAACCTCCTCCAACGACTGTTCGGGTTTCGGCATGCCGATGAGCAGGAAAGAGGAATAGTCCTGCAGATCCTGCAGATAGGCCTGGGCGCCCTGGATCTTCATCTGCTGGTTGAGGTTGATGTCGATGAGTCCGGCCTTGCCGTTCGTGAGCATCGAACTGATGACACTCAACGTGTCGCACTGTGCATCAGAAGCCTTCTTGGCAAGCCATCCTACGATGACCTCCTCGGCCTGCTGACCTATCACAGCGGTATCCTTGGGTGCCGTCAACGGCTTCTGCACGGGGAATACGGGCTGACGCACATCGTCGCCGGGTTTCCATAGTCCGAAGTAGCGGTCGATGATGGCAATGGTCTTGTCAGGATCAAAATCGCCAGCCATACAAATAGCGACATTGTTGGGCACATACCATTTCTTGAAGTAATTCTTAATATTGGTAATCGAGGGGTTCTTCAGGTGCTCCTGTGTACCAATAGTGGTCTGAGTTCCGTAGGGGTGAGTGGGCGTCAACAATTTACCCATAGCACTCCACACCTTGTCACCGTCGTCGGTCAGGTAGAGGTTATATTCCTCGTAGACGGCCTCCAACTCAGTATGGAAACCACGAATCACCATGTGCTGGAAACGGTCGCTCTGAATCTTCGCCCAGTTCTCAATCTCGTTCGACGGGATGTCCTCTGTATAACACGTCACATCGTTCGACGTGAAGGCGTTGGTACCCTCGGCACCGATGGCCGCCATCAGCTTGTCGTACTCGTTGGGAATGAAGTACTGTGCGGCCAGCTGCGACACGGAGTCAATCTCGTGGTAGGCCTGTTTGCGAGCTTCGGGGTCCGTCAACTTACGATAGGCCTCGTAGCGCTGCTCGATGTCGTCGAGCAACGGAGCCTCAGCAGTAGGATTGCTGGTGCCAAACTGCTTGGTGCCCTTGAACATCAGGTGCTCCAAGTAGTGCGCCAGACCTGTCGTTTCGGCGGGGTCGTTCTTACTTCCCGTCCGCACGGCGATATACGTCTGGATACGGGGTTTCTCCGGATTTACAGAGAGATACACCTTCAGTCCGTTATCCAACGTGTAGATGCGGGTCTTCATCAAATCCCCATCTACGGTTTCATACTTGTAGTCCTTCGCCTGTGCGTTCATCCCGAGCGCAATGAGGCATCCTGTCAGAATGAGTTTGAGTTTCATAGATTTGTATTATTCGTTGTTAAAAAAATTAGTCTTCGTAGTCAATTTCGTGATCGAGCTTCGAGATGAAGTCATCGAAGACCTCCTGCTCGACATCACCCATATCGAATTCCTTCTGGGCATCCTTGCGGATTTCGGCAATCCACGCACGACGAGCCTTCACGTAGTCTTCACGGATACGCTGCATCGTCGGCTCTGTCAGTTCGTCGACACCATAATAGTCGAGAATGAGCTTGTAGGTCCACGCCCACTGATACTTGCGGTAGTTCGCGTCAATATCGTAGAAGCGCTGCAATACGTCGTGAATACTCTCAATGCTGCCACTCTTGATGTCGTCGATGAGTCGCTGTTCCTCGCTAGCGGGCAACAGCAGTCCGCTGAGGTCTATCCAGTCACCTTCGCCAATGGTGCTTTCAGGCTTACCTTGGAAACCATCCTTGACGGCACGTTTCAACACTGCACCCATATAGATGCGCAGGGCGATATCGTAATACTTAATACCCTTCTTCAGTGACGAGGCATTGATGATATACTCCTGGAAGTTGTAGCTCGACACATTGTTACCACCGGCCTGACGCAGGTTCTCCAGGATCTTCTTACCTTGCACGATTTCACCAACAGTAAACGGCGAGAGCCAGTCGAAGTTGATAACACTCTTGCGGCACGAGGCAGCACGCTTGTCACGCTTCGGCCATTTCTTGATATCACGATAGAGACCGACAGTAGTGATGTTACGTCCTGGCACGATGTACATGGTCTCACCATAAGCCATCAGATAAGCAAAGGGCAGACAGCGCATGTCGGGGTGGTTCATCAGTTTACCGAAACAGACGCTGAAGGCACCAATCTTAGCAGGCATCAGCACATAGGCACCCGAGGCTGTCTTCGTGCCACGCTCCAGCGTTCCGTAGTGCAATGGACCCATCTTATAGGCATGGTTCGAGAAATTGGTGTTCGAACCGGCATTGTAGAACGAGAACTCACCACCGATGAGCAGCGAACTCTTATGGTGAGAAGCGGAGAACGGTCCGCAGAAGGCAGCACACGCTTCGCCATTGGCCATATACGAGTTAGCAAAGAACACGCTGGCCTCAGCGGTGAAGCCATTGGTAATCTGACATGCCTCGCCCACAAAACAGTCCTGCATCTTCACGGAGTTCGTAATTGAACAGCCATTCGAGATGATGGAGTTCTCGCAGATGACGCCCGTGCCGATATATACCGATGCATCGGCCGACGACAGGATGGTACAGTCGGAGAGACGTGCTGCACCATTGATTTCGCAATCGTCCTTCACGACAGTATTGGTAATCTCCTTCGAATTGATGATTTTCACGCCATTACCCAGCGTACCACGCTCAGGTTGTGAGAAGCGTATCTCTTCATTGATGAGTCGGATAATGCCGTCCTTCAGCTTCTTGTCGCTGAAATGCTTCACCATGAAGGCTGCCAACTGCGAGTTCAGGTCATGGAACAACATCACATTGCCATCACCCATCTCGTTCAGCACGCTGACCATGTGACCTTCGCCATAGGTGGCACCTTCTGTGGTCTCCATGGTTGAGACATTCGAGATATAGCAGTCGTTACCAATGGTATAATTGTTGATGAAATTACCAATCTTCTCTATCAAGCAATCATCGCCCACGGTGACATTACGCAGGGTGGCGTCGTTGATACCAGAATGCTTCGTAAAGCCTTTGGCCACTTCGACCATCTTTTCAAACTTACCCAGGCGGATATCGCCATAAAATACCACACGATGGAAGTTATACGGACGAAAGTCCTCGTCTACCTTAACCTTGTTCCAATCTTCAGCCCAACAGCTATTGTTCTCAAGCACATTAATCTCTTCTTGTGTTAGTTGTCTGTAATCTCTCATAATCATTATTGTATTGGTTCATTATCTTCTATATTGTATAAAAAGTCGTTATACGGATACTTTTGTACATGTAACTCACGTACCTTCTTATAAAGTACTTCGCGGAGTTCATCGATATTTTCCTTCTGACGTGCAGAAATGAAGAGACAGTCGCCTTGCATCTTCGCCATCCAAGTCTTCTTCAACTCGTCGAGCGAGATATTTTCACGCGTGGGCTCCGTCAGGTCATCTTCGTCCTGCGGTGTCCATGTGTAGGCATCAATCTTGTTGAATACCAACATGGACGGTTTGTCGGCACAACCTAAATCGGCCAGCGTTTTCTCGACAACAGTAATCTGCTCTTCAAAGTCGGGATGTGAAATGTCAACGACATGTACCAGCATATCTGCCTCGCGAACCTCGTCGAGCGTACTCTTGAAACTCTCCACCAAATCGGAGGGCAGCTTACGGATAAACCCTACGGTATCCGCCAAGAGGAAGGGCAGATTGTCGATGGTCATCTTGCGCACGGTGGTATCGAGCGTGGCGAAGAGCTTGTTCTCGGCAAAGACATCACTTTTCGCCAACAGATTCATCATCGTACTTTTACCCACATTGGTATAACCCACCAATGCCACACGAATCAGTCGTCCACGGTTCTTACGCTGGGTGGTCTTCTGCTTGTCAATTTCCACTAGACGTTCTTTCAACAGAGAGATACGCTGGCGGATGATGCGCTGGTCCATCTCCAACTGCGTCTCACCAGGACCACGAAGTCCCACGGAGCCTTTACCGCCACCGCTTCCAGAACCACCGCCCTGACGTTCAAGGTGTGTCCACAAGCGTTGCAGACGGGGTAACATATAACGGTATTGTGCCAACTCTACCTGCGTCTTAGCCTCAGCGGTCTGAGCGCGCATGGCAAAGATATCGAGAATCAACGACGTGCGGTCCAGTATCTTCACCTTCAGCTCATTCTCGATATTACGAATCTGCTTGGCACTGAGCTCATCGTCGAAAATCACCATACCCACGGGCTGCGGACAATCCTCGTTTCCCGTCATCACCACCGAACCATCGAACCCACGATGAGCGTCCATCCACTCATCGTAAGCATCTTCTTGCTGCCTGATATATTGTTTGATCTCGTCGAGCTTACCCTTGCCGACATAGGTCACCTGACTGGGACCTTGCACCTTTTGCGTGAAACGCTTCACGGTGACGGCTCCAGCGGTATCGGCCAAAAATTCCAGCTCGTCGAGATATTCTTTCGTCTTCGCCTCGTCCTGCTGCTGGGTAATCAAACCTACCAATACAGCAGTTTCGGCCTTCACTTCCGAAATGACAAATTCCTTCATATAATTATTATATGGCTGCGAAGGTACGAAATATTTTTCAAATGACAAAAGAAACGCTAAAATTTTACCCGATTTCTTTGTATTTCACTTGTTTTTTTGTAATTTCGCAGGCAGTTATGATTACCGACGAGCTGACATATCGCATCAAAGAGGCATTTGGGCACGTTCCTACGGCAGAGCAGGAGGTGGCCATTGAGACCTTCGCGCGCTTCATGTCCGACCGCAGGGAAGAGGCGGTGATGGTGATGCGAGGATCGGCAGGAACAGGTAAGACAACACTGGCGGCAGCCATCGTCAAGGCAATGACGTCGCTGGAACAAAAACTCATATTGCTGGCACCTACGGGGCGAGCCGCCAAGGTATTCTCGCTGTATGCCAATCATCCGGCATACACCATCCATCGTCGCATCTACCGTCAGAAATCGCTGGAAGAGCGTTTCGACCTGAACTTCAATGCCGCACAGGACACGCTGTTCATCGTCGACGAGGCCTCGATGGTGGCCAACGCGTCAACCTTCAGCGACACCATCTTTGCCGGTGGTCAGCTGATGGACGACCTCATCCGTTTCGTTTACAACGGACGCAACTGCAGGATGATGTTCATTGGTGACCAGGCACAGCTGCCTCCCGTGGGCGAGACGGAGAGTCCAGCCTTACAGGCAGACGTGTTGCGCGGCTATGGGCTACACGTCCACCAATGTACGCTCAACGAGGTATTGCGACAGAGTCAGGAGTCGGGCATCCTGTGGAATGCAACGGAGGTCAGAAGTTTGATGTCTGATGGAGGATGTACGTTGCCGAAAGTACGTTTCAAAGAATTTGAGGACATCAGAAATGTGCCTGGCGACGAACTAATAGAGACGCTGGCGTCGAGCTATTCGAGGGTGGGACTGGACGACACCATCGTCATCACGCGCTCAAACAAACGTGCAAACATCTACAATCAGGGCATCCGCAATCAGGTGCTCGACCGTGACGACATGCTTTGTAGGGGCGACCAGTTGATGATTGTGAAGAACAACTACCACTGGATGAAAGAAGAACTGGCGCAGGCCGTGGCTAATGGCGAGAACACGCTGGCGCAAGAACTGCCCATGGAATTCATTGCCAACGGCGACAGGGCCGTCGTGCGAAAGGTGCGCAACGTACACGAACAGTATGGGTTCCACTTTGCTGAGGTTACGATGACCTTCCCCGACTACGACGACTACGAACTGACGGCCACTACCCTACTCGACACGCTGACGTCGGAGGCTCCCGCCCTGACGCGCGAACAGCAGGAGCTACTTTATAATAAGGTGATGGAGGACTATGCCGACATTCCCTTCAAGGCCGACCGTCTGAAAAAGCTGCGCGAAGATCGTTACTACAATGCCCTGCAGGTGAAGTTTGCCTATGCCGCCACGTGTCACAAGGCTCAGGGCGGGCAATGGGCACATGTGTACGTCGACCAGGGATATATGACCGACGACATGTTGAGTTACGACTATCTGCACTGGCTCTATACGGCTTTCACGCGTGCTACGGAACGTCTGTACTTAGTCAATTGGCCCGACACCCAAACGTTGAACATTGAACGTTGAACTTTTGGAGCAGCGAGAGCCATCAAGCTTGCTTGTTTGGCCGAGTCGTGACAAAAGTCATGGAACGAAGTGACATAACATTGAACGTTGAACATTGAACATTAAGATATGATGATAGTAATTTATATAATAATAGGTATAGCCCTTGGGGCTGTGGTCATCTATTTGCTGATGAACCAGCGGATGGGTGCGTTGCGTGTGGAACTCGGCAAGAAAGAGACCGAGATAGAGATGATGAAAACCACCAAGGAGCAATTGCGCGACATGGGGGTATTGTTGGCGGAGGCACAGGCCCGTCACCTGAACAAAGAGAACCAGGAGAGCATGGACCATATCACGCAGCCGCTGAAGGATGCCATCTCGGAGATGCGTAAGGCCATCAACGACAACACGAAGGACCATACGGCCCAGACGGCGTCGCTGAAGGAACAACTGCGACTGATGATGGAGACGGGGCGCGAAATCAGCGAGAAGGCTGAGGGACTGGCTAACGTGCTGCGTCGCGACAACAAAATCAGCGGTAATATGGGGGAAATCATCCTTGGCGACCTGCTCAGTTCGCAGGGACTGACGGAGGGCATCCATTACGAGGTGCAAGCCCGACTGCGCGACGAACAGGGCCGTCCGCTGAAGCACGACGACACGGGTCGCGAGATGCAACCCGACGTCATCCTCCACTATCCGCAGGGGCAGGATGTCGTCATTGACTCGAAGGTGTCACTCGTGGCCTATCAGCGCTATGTCAATGCCGAGACGCCCGAGGAGAAGGAACGTGCCCTGCAGGAACACATTCGCAGCGTCCGCTCGCATGTCACCGAACTGGCACGTAAGGACTATTCGAAGTATATCAAGGCTCCCCGCGAGGCTGTCGATTTCGTCATCATGTTCGTACCCTTCGAATCGTCGCTCCAGCTGGCATTGGTCAACGACCCGTCGCTGTGGCGCGAGGCCTTCGAGCGCAAAGTGTTCATTACGGGTGAACAGAATCTGCTGGGCATTCTCCACATGATACATCTGGCATGGGTACAAAACCAACAAGCTGAGAATCAGGAGAAAGTGTTCGGTGTGGCCGAACAGTTGTTGGATCGTCTGGGTGACTTCATCCAGCGCTATACCAAGCTGGGCGAACACCTGGAACTGGTGCGCAAGGACTTCGATTCGGCAGGCAACAAGCTGTACGTCGGACGTCAGAGCGTAGTACAAAAAGGCCGTGAACTCATCGACCTCGGAGGCAAGGAGAATCCCAACCGTCGCATTCCCAAAGCGGAACTGTCGCTGGCAGAAAGCATAGAAAATACAGAAAAACCAACAGATTCTGAAAGCCCAGAATTATGAATTGTGAATTGTGAATTATTAATTCCATGGAGGATGAGGAGATACTAGACTGATGTCATAACTCCTTAACTCCATAACTCCTTAACTCCAAAAGAGTTGAGCGAATGCGAAACTTAAATGAATTATGAATTATGAATTGTGAATTATGCTTTATCTGAATGACGACATAGCCGGTTTCGATTTCGAGGCAGCACTCCCGCTATTGAGCGACCAACGCCGCGAACAAGCCCTGAAGTTCAAGTTCGAACAGGGCCGTAAGACCTGTGCGATGGCCTATTTGCTGTTGTGCGAAGGTTTGCGGAAGGAGTACGGCATCACGGAACGGCCCGTCTTCGAATATGGTGAACACGGCAAACCGTTTATCATCGGCCATCCGGACATCCACTTCAACGTCAGCCACTGTCGCGAGGGCGTCATCTGCGTCATTAGCGACCGTCCCGTAGGCGTCGATATCGAGAGCATCCGCGAATATAGGGAGTCGCTGGTGCGATACACCATGAACGACCGCGAGGTGCAACGGATAGAACGCGCCGAGCATCCCGACGTGGAGTTCATCCGTCTGTGGACCATGAAGGAAGCGGTGTTGAAACTGTCGGGCAAGGGTATTGTCGATAATATAAAAGATGTCTTGACGGGTCGCGAACAGATAGAAACAGTGTATAATGAAGAAAAAAAATACATCTATTCGGTTATTTTTGAAAAATAATTATGAATTATTCATGATGAATTATGAATTATTTCGTATCTTTGCAGGCAAAACAATAAACTTAAAACAAGAATAAGCTATGAAATTAGACGGAAGACGCGAAAGCTCGAATGTGGAAGACCGCCGTGGTATGAGCGGTGGCGCAAAGGCCGGTCTGGGTATCGGTGGTATTATCGTAGTGGCTCTGATGGCCTGGCTGTCGGGAGGCAATCCCCTGGAGGCTGTCGTACAGCAGGTGAGTGAAAACGGCGGACTGGGTTCGCTGACGGGCACCAATACGGAGGTCAGCGAAGGTCAGCGCGAGTTTACCGAGGAGGAACAGGCGCTGGCTAAGTTCTCGACACAGATTCTGGCTGGTACCGAGGATGTGTGGACGGAGATTTTCAAGCAGAACGGTGCGCAGTATCAGAACCCCACCATGGTGCTCTATACCGACGGCACGCAGACGGCCTGCGGACAGGGCTCTGCCGCTATGGGTCCCTTCTATTGCTCTGGCGACCAGAAGCTGTACATCGACCTGTCGTTCTTCACCACGATGAAGAAGCAGCTCGGTGCCGATGGTGACTTCGCCTACGCTTACGTCATTGCCCACGAGGTCGGTCACCACGTGGAATACCTGACGGGCACACTGCAGAAGGTACACCAGCAGATGGCAAAACTCTCGCAGGCCGAGGCCAACAAGCTCAGCGTACGACTGGAACTGCTGGCCGACTTCTATGCCGGCGTATGGGCACATCACGACAACAAGCGCTTCGGTTCGCTGGAGGACGGCGACATCGAGGAGGCCATCAACTGCGCACAAGTCATCGGCGACGACTTCCTTCAGAAGAAAGCCCGCGGCTATGCCGTTCCCGAGTCGTTCAACCACGGCACCTCCAAGCAGCGCATGAAGTGGTTCAAGCTCGGTCTCGAAACCGGCGACATCACGAAGGGCACCACCTTCCAGTGCTCCGACGCCGAACTCTAATACGGCGCGTCCCCGTTAATCGCTGCCACAGTATTTTTTCATTCAACTTTCTCAAGTTGTAGGAGTTAACATGGAGGATGAGGAGATACTAGACTGATGTCATAACTCCTTAACTCCATAACTCCTTAACTCCAAAAGAGTTGAGCGAATGCGAAACTTAAATTAATTCAATAAAACATTACAATGATGAAAATTATCGATTGCGAATTTCACTATTATTTACCGGAGTTGATGGACTATCTTGCTACGAGAGATGAAGCCATGAGGTATTATCCCGAGAAAAAAGTGCTGGAAGTGAGAGACAAAATCTATGCCCAATTCAGTGCAGTGACGAACAGCTATCCTGTGATTGACGAACTGATGAATTTCGGGGCGGAGAGAGTGGCGGAAATGGACCGCAACGGCATCGACGTCGCTGTGATGTCTTCTTCGCCGGCATTGGAGGAACTGCCCGAGAAGGAGTGCATCTATTTCGCCAGGAAATCCAACGACGCCGTGGCGGAACTCATCAAGAAATACCCCGACCGTTTCATGGGCGCTGCCATTTTGCCAACACCATACGTTGATGAGGCCATCAAGGAGTTGGAGCGCTGTATCAAAGAGTTAGGCTTCAAATACTGGCACACGCATTCCAATTATAAGAACGAGCACCTGTATGAAGAGAAATACCTTCCCCTGCTGGCCAAGGCCGAAGAGCTGGGCTGTGCCGTCTACGTTCATCCGCAGGCTTCCGACGACAAGGATATGAAGGATATGGGTTATGTGTATTCTTCGCCCGGTCTCGGTTTCGGACTGGATGCCATGAAGACGTCGTTGCGACTGATTCTGAACGGCACCTTCGACAAGTTCCCCAAGCTGAGAATGATTCTCGGCCATTGTGGCGAATACTTCCCATTCATCATTGACAGAGTTGACAACCGTTTTGCATGGATCAAGGACGACGAGGTGAAGATGAAGCACACGGTTGCCTACTACTTCAAAAACAAGAATGTGGTGATGACAACCAGCGGCATTATGTCTAAAATCACCTTTGAGTGCACCAAACAGGCCTTCGGCATCGACAGTATCATCTTTGCTTCGGATTATCCCTACGAGTGTCTGTCTAACATGATGAAGTTCGTGGACACGCTGGATTGGACAGAAAAGGAAAAAGAAAAGCTCTTCCACCTGAATGCCGAGAAGTACATTTTAGGTCACATTTAGAAGGACACGACCTTCCAGTGCTCCGACGCCGAACTCTAATACGGCGCGTCGGCGTCGGCAACTGACTCCGAGTGTTAAGATAACATAAAATCCCTGCGCGATTAGTACAACGCGCGGGGATTTTTCGTATATTTGCAGAAGAGAGCCAGTAGCGGCATTTTGGAGTTACTACTGAAACTCCGCCGAGTTACTACTGAAACTCCGCGGAGTTGCTATAGTAACTCAAAATTGGGGGTATGGAAACAGATTTCCAAAACCAATGGAACGAGAATGTTAAATCTACTCAACTTTCGCAAGCTCAGTCTCGTTAGAGGTAAGAGGTAAGTGGAAAGAGGTAAGAGGTAAGTGGAAAGAGGTAAGAGGTAAGTGGAAAGAGGTGAGAGATATGTTGGATAAACGCAGAATAATGCAGAATCAGAGAGCACAGAGACTAATCTCTTACCTCTCACCTCTCACCACTCACCTCTAGAAAGTGAGCTTGTGAAACATGCGAAACTTGAATAAATCTATATACTGAGAGTATTGTCATAACTCCTTAACTCCATAACTCCTTAACTCCAAAAGAGTTGAGCGAATGCGAAACTTAAATAACCTTTAAATCTTGTCTGGAAACCTTTAAACCTTGTCTGAAAATGAAAAAAATGCCTGAACTTTTGCGGTTCAGGTGTTTTTTTAGGGGAAATGCTAAATATTGTTTATAGTTTGCTGTGATGTCAAAATTAATTCGTAACTTTGGGCGGCTAAATTATAAATATGAAAAAAAAAGGTACTAACAATAAAAACTGGTGGGGCCGGCTGATAAAATTCATGCGGGCCAATACCAATTTGACTGTTATCATCATTGCCGCACTGTTGCTGGAACTGACGTCGGCTATTATGTATTACGAGTCGCACGACATTCTGCAGCGCGTGGTGGAGCGGTTGATGGAGCGCGAGAACAACGCCCTTTTTCTCTGCATCCGCAACAAGCTGGCTGAGGTGGAGGTGACGATGGACAACATAGCATGGGTGGTGACCGACGACCTTGCAAGTCCGGACTCACTGACCAGGGCAACCTATCAGATGGCAGAGCATAACGAGGCCATACTGGGCTGCTGCATTGCCTGCACGCCAGACTATTTCCCACAGAAAGGACGGTGGTTTGAGCCCTATTCCATCCGCAGAGACGACGGAAGCATCGAGACGATGCAGTTGGGGTCGGCCAGTCATGACTACACGAAGCTGGAGTTCTTCACCAAGCCGATAGCCACGGGCACCAGTCAATGGAGTGAGCCTTACATGGATCGTGACGGTGCAAAGGCGGTGGTGACGTCGTATAGTGCCCCCATTCGTGACGACGACGGGAAGATTGTGGGCGTGGTAGCCGCAGATATCTCCATGGGCTGGCTTAAAGAGGAAGTCAACCAGAGTAAGGCCTATCAGTCAACGCAACGTTTCCTCGTAACCGGACAATACCATCTCCTTGCAGGTGAAGACAACCAGTTGCTGAAGAACGTCATCGAACACATGAAAAGCACGAGCGAAGAGAAGGGCTACGTCGTATTGAAAGACGAGCATGGCGATAAGAAACACGTCTTCTATACCCCTGTGGGCGGCAAGACAGACTGGATACTCATCAACGCACTGGACGACACCGATGTATTCGGCAAACTGCGTCGTGTAAGAGCGAACCTATTGTTGATGGCATTAGCAGGCCTTCTGCTGATAGGGTTCATCGTGTGGCGCTCGAAGCGCAATCTGGAGCGTCTGCACAAGGTGAATGCCGAGAAAAACCGCATCAGTTCGGAATTGCATGTGGCCAGCCAGATACAGCAGAGCATGCTTCCCCGTGAAAATGGACAATTGATAATGGATAATGGACAATTGTCGGGGGACGTGGAGATATATGGTTCGCTGGTGCCTGCCCGCGAGGTGGGTGGCGACCTGTACGACTATTTTATCCGTGATGAAAAGCTGTTCTTCTGTATCGGTGACGTCAGTGGCAAGGGTGTTCCTTCGGCCATGGTGATGGCTGTCAATCATGCGCTGTTCCGTTCGGCATCGGCCCACGAGACCAATCCCGCCCACATCATGCAGTCGCTCAACGAGATTGCCTGTCAGGGTAACGAGTCGAACATGTTTGTCACCATGTTTGTCGGTATACTCGACCTGCCAACAGGTCACCTGAGATATTGTAATGCCGGGCACGACGCACCTTTTGTCATGGTCAATGGCAAATGGTCAATGGTCGATGCCAAGCCTCACTTGCCCGTCGGTGTATTCAACGACGTGAAGTATGCCATGACGGAGACGTATCTGCAACCCGATAGCACGCTTTTCCTCTATACCGACGGACTGACGGAGGCGATGAACAGCGAGCGTAAGCTGTTCGGCATCAAGCGCGTGGAAGAAGCACTTGCCACTTGCACTGACAAGCATCCTCAAGAACTACTGGAGTCCATAAGCAAGGCAGTGCACAAGTTTGTGGGTAATGCAGAACAGAGTGATGACTTGACGATGCTCGCCATTCGCTATACTCCCCAACAGTATGAAAGCACTTTGAACGAGACGCTCACACTGAAAAACGATGTTCGCGAGGTGGCTGAACTGAGCAACTTCCAGAAGTCGTTCTATGAAAAGATGAACCTCGAGAAATCGTTGGCACGTCAGTTGCGACTGGCCGTTGAGGAAGCCGTGGTGAATGTGATAGAATACGCCTATCCTGCTGATACGGAGGGATATGTAGACATCACGATGATGTCTGACGGCCATTGGTTGAAAGTCGTGATTGATGATTCTGGCGTGGCTTTTGATCCTACAATTGAGAAGAAAGCTGACACCACGCTCTCTGTTGAAGAGCGCAGGGTTGGCGGACTTGGTATCTACTTGGTGAGGGAGCTGATGGATTCCATCAATTACGAACGTATCGACGGGCATAATATATTGACGATGAAGAAAAAGGTAAAAGAAGAAAGGTAAAAAAGTAAAAAGGTAAAAACTATAAAATTAAAAAGATTATGAACGCAAAATTAGAAGAAATCGATGGCAAGTATGTTGCCACGTTAGTAGGAGAGTTAGACACAGCAGCAGCAGTTGAAGTAGAAGAGATTCTGAAACCGCTTTACACCAGTGATGGCAAGGATGTCGTCATCGACTGCACCGATCTGGAGTATATCGCCTCCAGCGGCCTGCGCATCTTGATCAGCATCCTGAAAGGTGCCAAAGCCACAGGCAGCCATGTCGTGATGCGTGGTGTGAACGACGACATCAAGAACGTGTTTAAACTGACGGGATTCATCAGCATTTTCGAGTTCGAATAACCCAAAATCCACCAACAGCATGAAGCAAAGACTGATAAGATCATGCCTTGTTGTTGCCCTGCAATTGCCGTTGATAAGCGTGCAAGCACAGACTGATTCTGCCAAAGTCAACACCCTGAGCTTTGGTTTGAATTTTATGACGCATGGAGAAATCGTGAGAGGTGGTCTGCCCGTAGACAAGGATGAGGAAATGGAGGATAAGTCGAACTTCCTTCTTGGACGTACTCGTCTGATAGTGGACTATGCGCGACCTTATTTGCAGGCGCATGCGGTCATTCAGAACAAGTCTGTGTGGGGCACGAGTGGTAATCAGGCACTCAACCTCTATGAGGGATGGGTGAAGATGACGGCAAAGAACGGTCTCTTCGCACAGGTCGGTCGTATCGCCCTGTCATACGACGATGAGCGTATCATCGGCACCAATGACTTTGCGATGGCCGCTCTGTCGCACGACGTGTTAAGAGTGGGATATGAAGGCTATGGGCATCAGGTCCACGCCATCTTAGGCTATAACCAGAATGCCGAAAACGTGTATAAAAGCACCTTCTATACAGGAGGTTCACAAGCATACAAGACTATGCAGACCGTATGGTATCACTATGATGTGCCCAAGTTTCCGTTAGGAGCGTCCTTGCTTTTCATGAATGTAGGATTGCAGTCTGGTGAACCCGGAAAAGTGGACAATTCGCCTTCGACGGTGTACCAGCAGATGTATGGTGGATACGTGAACTATCATCCCAAGTTTATGACGCTGGAAGGTGCATACTATCGACAGGGGGGGAAGTTCGTAGACCCCTTGATGAAATCGGCTGGTAAAATTGAAGCCTGGATGGCCAGCGCGAAAGCTACCATCACCCCCTCCGACAACTACGGCTTTACGTTGGGTTACGACTACCTGAGCGGCGACGACTATGTGGCCGTCCCTAAACCTGGCGAAATCGGTACGGTACGACATGATGTTGCAAAAGGCTTTACTCCCCTTTATGGCTCACGCGCCAAGTTCTATGGTATCATGGACTATTTCTATGAGGAAGCCTACATCAATGGCTTTACCCCTGGTCTGCAGAATGCCTTCATAGGAGCCTTCGGCCGTCCCGTCGCCAACTTCGACTGTAGTGCGACCTATCACTATCTGGCTGTAACGACCGGACTTACCAACTTGGATCGCACCTTAGGTCACAGCATCGACCTGCAAGCCAGCTACCGTTTTACAAAGGACATCTCGCTGACGGCAGGCTACACCATGATGTTCGGTACTGAGACCATGGACCGTCTGAAACAAGGCAATAGCAGCAAGACCGCCCGTTGGGGATGGTTCTCGCTGGTTATCTCGCCGAGTCTTTTCACAACAAAATTCTGAAAATAAACATAACTAAATAAAAAGTATAAATATGAAAACTACTGCCCCTTTATCAAAGACGCAATTTGGCATTTATGCCGAGTGTGTGGGCTATGAAGGAGAAGCCCGTTATAATCTTCCTTATTTTTATATCTTAGACGGTAGTCTGGACGGAAACCGCCTGGCAAAGGCCATAGAGGCAGCCGTAGCCGCCCACCCCACGCTTTTCACCCACATAGAACTGCGTGACGACGGTGAGCCCCTACAGACCGTCGACGACAGCGAGACCTTTACACTCGCCGTCGAAGAAGTCGATGACATCGAGGCTGTGAAGAAAGAACTGATACAGCCCTTCAACCTCTACGAAGACAGACTGTTCCGTATCCGTCTGCTGCACGATAGCGAGCATTATTACTTCTTCCTGGACATTCACCACATCATTGGTGACGGCACGACGCTCAAAGTGATGCTCAGCGACGTGGAGACCGCTTATAACGGTGGCGAACTGGCACCAGAGCAGCTGACAATGGCAGAGGTTGCCATCGCTGAGGCAGAATTACGAAAAACGCCAGCTTTCGAGGAAGGCAAAAAGTGGTACGCCCAAACTTTTGACTGTGGCGATACATACACACCGCTGGCACCCGATCTGGAGATAGAAGAGCATTCCGAGGCTTCGATGGTGCGCACGCTGGCGATTGACACAGCCCTCGTAGATTCATTCTGCAAGGATAACGGCATCTTCAAGAGCAACTTCTTCACAACGGCCTATTCTTTCCTGTTGGCGAGATACAATAACGAGCAGGAGTCGCTCTTCTTCACCATCTATAACGGCCGAACGGACAAGCGATTCCTGCATTCTGTCGGTATGACTGTCAAGTCGTTGCCTGTCTATGCCAAATATGACAACCAGACGACGGTGCTCGACTACCTGAAAGCCGGACAAGAGCAGATGGGCGGATGCCGCAAGTACGAGGCTTACGCCTTCAGCGATGCGGTCAACGACCTCGGCCTGCAGTTTAACTCGAGTTTCGCATGGCACGGCATGTTGTTTGCCGACGAGCAGCTGTGCGGTAAGCCGATGAAGACCGTCCGTCTGTGTAACAGCACGTTGGACCAGTCGTTATACATCAAGGCATTTATCCTGAATGGCAAATACCAGGTGAAAGCCGAATACAACAGCAATGAATACAGCGAGGCCCTCATCAGCCAGTTCCTGGAGAGTTATGAGGCTGTGGTGAATGGTTTCCTGACGCAGACGCTGCTCAGCGACATCAGCATCGCCACGCAAGCCCAGATCGACCTGTTGGACACGTTCAACCAGAAGGACGTGGATTACGACGACACGCAGACCGTCGTCTCGCTGTTCCGAAGTCAGGCGAAGGCTACACCCGACAATATCGCAGTGGTGTATAAGGAGAATCGCTTTACCTACAAGGAAGTCGATGAGCTCAGCGACCGCATTGCCGGCTGTATTGCGAAGA
Organism: uncultured Prevotellaceae bacterium; assembly: GCA_902800245.1. Taxonomy (GTDB): domain Bacteria; phylum Bacteroidota; class Bacteroidia; order Bacteroidales; family Bacteroidaceae; genus Prevotella. The sequence continues at coordinate 20,748 of CADCDY010000037.1, read as the reverse complement.
AAGGACTGGGAGAGGAGGATGTCGTATCGGTATTGATTCCACGATGCGAGTGGATGGCCATTGCCTCCATCGGTGTCATGAAGGCCGGTTGCGCCTATCAGCCGCTGGATCCCACTTATCCGAAAGAGCGTCTGAACTTCATGATGCAGGACGCTGGTGCGAAGCTGCTCATTGCCGACGAAGAACTCAGAGACATCGTGGACGAGTATCAGGGCGACGTACTGCTGACGAAAGAACTGAAGCAGTTGCCGGCACTCGACGTGGCATTGCCCGAAGTAAAGCCCTCGTCGCTTTACATCATGCTTTATACGAGTGGTTCGACGGGTGTGCCGAAGGGATGCCAGCTCATACACTCCAACTTGGTAGCATTTCTCCACTGGTATCATCGCTACTACGACCTCCAGCCTACGGATAAGGTGACTGCCTATGCCAGTTACGGTTTCGACGCCTGTATGTACGACATGTATCCGGCCCTTACGCGTGGTGCCTGTGTATATATCATCCCAGAGGAACTGCGCCTGGACTTGGTGGCATTGAACGACTATATAGAAAAGGAGCAGATCACCAACGCCTTTATGACCACGCAGGTGGCCTATCAGTTTGCTACCAGCATCGAGAACCATTCGCTGAAACATCTCACTACTGGTGGCGAGAAGCTGGCATCACTCACGCCTCCCAAGGGGTATACGATGCATAACGCATACGGTCCAACGGAAACAACGATTCTCATAACCTGCCATCCGGTCACTGAGAAATTGAACAATATACCTATCGGTAAGTCACTCGATAATGCACGTCTCTATATTGTCGACCAGCAAGGTCATCGCCTGCCCGTGGGTGCTGCCGGAGAGCTCTGGGTAAGTGGTCCTCAGGTGAGCCGAGGCTATCTGAACCGTCCTGAGAAGACAGCAGAAGTATATATCCCGAATCCTTTTACGGAGGATAAAAAGTATGCACGCATCTATAAGACTGGCGATATCGTGCGCTATCTGCCCTCAGGCGACATCCAGTTTGTAGGTCGCCGCGACGGACAGGTGAAGATTCGTGGTTTCCGCATCGAGCTGAAAGAAGTAGAGGCCGTCATCCGTGAGTTCCCAGGCATCAAGGATGCTACGGTGCAGGCCTTCGACATGGAAGGTGAAGGTGCCGGTAAGTTCATTGCTGCCTATATCGTCAGCGACCAGCAGATAGACATTGAGGCACTGAACAACTTCATCCTTGATGAGAAACCGCCTTATATGGTGCCTGCCGTAACGATGCAGATTGAGAAGATTCCATTGAACCAGAATCAGAAGGTGAACAAGAAGGCACTGCCAAAGCCGGAAATGAAACAGGCTGTCGTGGAAGAGAGCAACGTGCCGATGAACGTGCTGGAGGAGGAATTGCATGAGATGATTGCTGCCATTGTGGGCAATCAAGAATTCGGCATTACTACGATTCTGGGCTATGCCGGTCTAACTTCTATCTCTGCCATCAAACTGGCTGTGCAGATGCATAAGAAGTTTGGTGTTGAGCTCGACGCCAAGTCGTTGGCGAAGACTGGTACCCTGCAGAGCATTGAGAACGAGATACTGAAGGGTTATCTAGAGGTAAGAGGTAAGGGGCAAGAGGTAAGAGATTACTCTCAGCCGCAGAACAATTCTCTCACCTCTCACCTCTCACCTCTCACCACTAACAGTGTTCCGCTCTCCTATGCCCAGACTGGTGTATATTTCGAGTGCATGAAGAATCCGGTATCAACAATTTATAATATCCCTTATCTTCTGAACTATCCTGCTGGTGTCGAGGCAGAGAAGCTGGCCGATACCGTGAAACAGGTTGTCGAAGCGCACCCGGAGCTGAGCATCCATTTTGCCACCGAGGGCGATGCCATCGTGCAGACCTTGGCAGACAGCGTACCTGTGGAGGTGCCTGTTGTTGAGATGAGCGATGAGGCACTGGCGGCTTACAAGAATGAGTTCGTACAGCCGTTCAACCTGCAGAAGGCGCCTCTCTATCGGTTCAAAGTGGTGAAGACGCCGGGCGGAGTACATCTGCTGATGGATGTTCATCACTTGCTGTTCGACGGAGGTTCTGCCGACCTGCTAATTCGTCAGATTGGCAGCGTGCTCGACGGTTCTCCCGTTGAGAAAGAAAGTTACACCTATCTCGACTTTGTCAACGACCAGCAAAAGGCTGAGGAGAGTGACGAGTTTAAGGCTGCCCAGCAGTTCTTTGCCGAGAAGCTGCAGACCTGTGAGGGTGGTAGTGAGATCCCTACCGACCTGCCCAAGACGGATAAACAAGGCTTTATCGGTGAGGCTGTATGTCCGACCAATCTCGAGAAAGCGACAGCCTTCTGTCGCGGACAGGAGATAACTCCTGCACACCTCTATCTTGCTGCAGCGACCTACGTCATCTCACGCTACACCAACAATCGCGAAATTTATATCAGCACCATCAGTAGCGGACGCTCGAACCTCAAGATTGCGGATACGGTAGGTATGTTCGTAAACACCCTCGCCCTCGGTCTGAAGATTGACGACGTGACGGTGGCAGACTATCTGCGTCAGGTCAGCGATACCTTTGACAAGACCCTGCGCCATGAGGACTATCCCTTCGCACGCATCGCTGCCGACTACGGCTTCATGCCAGCCATCGCTTTTGCCTATCAGGTAGGTGTGCTGTCGCAGTACACCGTTGGCGGTCAACCCATCGGTCAGGAGTTGCTCGAACTGAATGTGCCGAAATTTAAGATCAATATCAAGATTGAGTCGCGTGGTGTGGTGGTACAGTACGACGATTCACTCTACTCCGATGCTTTGGCGACGTCGTTGGCAGAAAGCATTGTGACCGTTGTTGAACGCATCATGGCAGCCCCCGATGCCAAGGTTCGCAAGCTCTCCATCATCAGCGAGCGACAGGAGGAGGCGTTGAGTCATCTGCGCGAGGTAGGAACAGGCACGCCGCTGTTTAAGTTCTATCACGACGGTATTCCATACTATGCAGAGAAGCAACCGGAGGTAAAAGCTCTGATAGCCTGCGATGCCACCTATACCTATCGCGAGATGGACATCATGACCAACCGCATCGCCAATGCATTGCGCCAGCGTGGTGTTGAGCCTCGCAGTCGTGTAGCCCTCTTGCTGCCACGCACGTCGAGAGCCTTGCTCTCTGCCTTCGGTGTGATGAAGGCCGGATGCGCTTATATCCCTTGCGATCCCGAATATCCCACAGAGCGCATACAGCACATCCTTACCGACAGCCATGCGGCCTATATCATTACCACCGCTGATCGTGTCGGAGATTTTGGCAATGCCATTGACGTGGAGCAGTTGCTCTCCGCCGACAACAGCAGTGCACCCATTGAGGCCGGCATCACTCCACAGGATCTCTGTTACCTGATCTACACATCAGGTTCTACTGGTAAACCTAAGGGTGTGATGCTGCGTCATGAGAGTATTGTCAACTACCTCTATGCACATCCTGTCAACACCCATATACATGCTATTGCGGAGACGGTAAACGCCTTGCTGTGTGTCACCACCATGTCGTTTGACATGTCGATGAAGGAGTATGGTGCTGCCTTGCTCAATGGTAAGACTGTGGTCTTTGCCAGCGAAGATGAGACCACCAATGCTGCATTGCTGGCAGACCTGTTCCGCCGTACTGGAGCCGATGCCATCAACGCTACACCTTCCCGTATGCTGCAATACATGGAACTGCCTGCCTTCGTCGAGGCTATCGGACAGTGTCATGTCATCATGTGCGGTGGTGAGAAATATGCCGACGGTTTGCTCGACAAACTCCGCGCCGCAGCACCTCAGGCAAGAATATTCAATACGTACGGTCCTACGGAGATCACCGTTTCGTCCAACTGTAAGGAACTCACACATACCGACCGCGTCAGCGTGGGTCATCCGTTGCTCAACTACAAGGAATTTGTGGTCGACAGCGACGGCAACGAACTGCCGGTAGGTGTCGTTGGCGAGCTTTACATTGGCGGTATCGGTGTAGCAACAGGTTATAACGATCTGCCGGAGATGACTGCCGAACGCTTCATCGACTATCAGGGCGTGCGTATCTATAAGTCGGGCGACTATGCCCGCTGGACGGAAGAGGGCGATGTCGTCATCCTCGGCCGTACGGACAACCAGATCAAACTGCGTGGTCTGCGTATCGAGTTGGGTGAGGTGGAAGCCGCACTGGCTGCTGTCGAAGGTATGAAGAACGTGGTGGTGAAGATTGGAAAGATCAAGGGCATTGAACACCTCTGTGCCTATTTCACTGCCGACCGACCCATTGACATCACAGCACTGAAAGCCGAACTGGGCAAGACGCTGACCAAATACATGGTTCCCACGGCTTACTTACAATTAGATAAGATGCCGTTGACGCCCAATGGCAAGACCGATGTCAAGTCGTTGCCAGAACCACAACTGGCACTCAGTGGCGACTACGAGGCACCTGCCAACGATACGGAGCGTGCCTTCTGCGACATCTTCGCCAACATCCTGCAACTGGACCGTGTAGGTGCTACCGACAACTTCTTCGAACTCGGTGGTACGTCGCTCGTCGTCACTCGTGTCATCATCGAGGCCGACAAGGCCAATCTCCACGTGTCATATGGTGAGGTATTTGCCAATCCTACGCCACGCCAATTGGCATGCCTGATAACGGGTGAAGCCGTCGATTCGACAAAGCCCAAGGAGGACGACCCCGTTGCCAGCTTCGACTATACGGCCATCAACAACCTCTTGCAGCGTAACACGCTGGGATTCTTCCGTATGGGCGAGCGTCAGTCGTTGGGCAACATCCTGATTACCGGCGCTACAGGCTATCTGGGCATCCACATCCTGCGCGAGCTGATCGACAGTGATGCTCCTCATATCTACTGTCTGGTGCGTGGCAAGAGCCAGGAAGCCGCAGAGAGTCGCCTGCGTACATTACTATTCTATTATTTTGCCCAGTCTTTCAAGGATATGTTTGGCCAACGCATCCATATCGTTCTTGGCGATGTTACGCAGGATATCGACACCAATCTGAAGGTGGATACGGTATTCAACTGTGCTGCCGTGGTGAAACACTTCTCAGAAGGTACTGAGATTGAGGACGTCAATATCGGAGGTGCCCAGCGGTGTGTTGACTTCTGTATTAAGACGGGAGCCAAGCTCATCCATATCTCCACAGCCAGTACCCGTGGTCTCTGGGTAGGCGAAATCAAGGACGAAGTATTTACCGAGCAGCGTCTCTACATGGGTCAGTATCTGGGCAACCAGTACATCTATTCGAAGTTCATGGCCGAGCGGCTTATCCTCGATGCTGTCGCCCTCCACGGACTCAATGCGAAGATTATGGCTAATTTCTCCACCAACTCGTTCATGGGTCGCATCCGCATCTACAACATGCTCGGTTGCTGTCCTTACGCTATGCGCAACAAGCGTGTGGAGTTCTCACCCATCAATGAGGTGAGCCAGGCCATCGTACTGCTGGCCCAGACGCCTAAGGAGTGTGTCGTATTCCATCCCTACAACATCCACGGCCAGTTCCTCGGCGATGTGCTCTCTGGTCTTACCAGTGTCACGGGTGGCATCCGCTTCGTCGAGCAGGAGGAGTTCCAAAAGGCGATGGACGAGGCAGGACAAGACCCACAGAAGGCCAAGCAGATGGCAGCCTTGCTCGCCTATAAGGACATGGCTCACGGTCAGACGACTGCCGATGTTCAGCGCGACAACGACTACACCACTCAGGTGCTCTACCGACTGGGATTCGAATTCTCGCCCACGTCATGGGACTATGTAGAGCGTATGCTCACCACCATCGGCGGTTTCGGATTCTTTGACTAAAGTCAAAGTGTGGCACGCAATCTTCGACTAAGGTGAAAGTGTGCCACGCTTCGAGCTCGAAGTGTGGCACGTCATCTTTGAGTAAGTGACATGCTATATCAACAAGATGAATCAAACAGAAAGAAAAGCGTTTAACGTCCAGTTCTGGCGTTTTCTGTGGGCATCCATCCTCATTGGATTGTCTGCCTGCTTGGGAAATGTGGTTGACGCGATGATTGTGGGCAACCTGATTGACGAAGACTCGGTGAGTGCCATCAACCTGTCGTTGCCACTGCTCCAGTTTATGTACACCGTTAACATGCTGCTGGCTACTGGAGCGGGCATGCTGGTAGGTATGGAACTGGGCAAACAGGACACACGGCGGGCATCGTACATCTTCATCGTTTCGATGTTGGCCTGTCTGGTGACTGGCCTCATGTTAACGGCATGTGGTGTGCTCGCACCTGATGTCGTGACACGCCTGCTGTGTGACCACGAGCAGCTTTATCAGCCCACCTACGAATACCTACGGGTGATGCTGATAGGTGCACCGGCCTACTTGTTGATGTGGGGCGTCGACACGATGGTCAGCGTTGATGGCAGTCCGCGCCTAGTGTCTGTATCCATCTTGGTGGATAATGTCGTTCACCTGGTGCTCGACGTGGTGTTCATCAAATACATGGGCTTTGGCATCGAGGGTAGTTCTTGGGCTGCAGTTATCGGTCATGTCGTGGGCATCGCCATGATGGGCATCCATTTCCTTTCCAAGGAGAATCACCTACGATTCACGTGTGGACGCCAGAAACCGGTTTTCGGTGCTATTATCTCACAGGGTGCACCGCTGGCCATTGCCTCCATCTGTCTGACGGTATTGATGTTCTCAGCGAACAAAATCATCCTGTCGTCGCTGGGGCGTACGGGTATCTATGCCTTTGCCCTCTGTATGAACCTGCTACTCATCTACAATCTGTTTCTGGGTGGCGTCTGCCGCACCATCCAGTCGCTGGGTTCCATTCAAGTGGGAAAAGGCGACAACGAGGCCTTCAAACTGGTGTTGCGCAAGTCGTTTAACTTCATCACCGTAGCAATGGTCATCACCTGTATCTACGTATGGATATGGCCCGAAAGCATTGTGATGCTCTTTGGTACTGACGAGGACGAGATGATTGTCGAAAGTTGCAATGCGTTGCGCATCTTCGCCATCTGTCTCATTCCTTTCTGCTACATCTATACCATCATGATCGTCTATAAGCTCTACGACTACCACCACATGGCACTTTTCATTTCCTTCGCCCTATCGCTGACGGTCATCCCTGTTCTATGGCTGTTCTCGATATACCTGAAAGAATGGATATGGTATGGCTTCCTAATAGCCTATATCATTGAGATGATTGCCATCTTCGTGCTCCACAAGATGACGCACGTCAGATTTGAGTTAAAAGTGAAGAGTGAAGAGTGAAAAGTGAAGAATCAATAAGAATCAAGATATGAAAACATCCGCACCATTAACTAAAACCCAATATGGCCTCTACGTGGAATGCGTAAACCACCCTGGAGAGCCTTGTTATAATGTTCCCTGTTTCTATATCCTCGACGGCAGTCTGGACGAAGAGCGGCTCCGTAAGGCTATCGAGACGGTGGTATCAGCCCACCCGACGCTGTTTACACGCATCGAACTGACGGATCAGGGCGACCCCGTGCAGACAATCGACGACACGGAGACATTCTCGTTGCAAGTAGAGCATGTCGATGATATTGAGGCTGCCAAAAAAACGATGGTTCAGCCTTTCAACATCGTGGGTGACCGTCTGTTCCGCATACGCCTGTTGCGCGACAAAGAACACTTTTATTATTTCCAAGATGTCCATCATACGCTATTCGACGGAGGTTCGCAGGGCATCATGTTGGCAGATATCGAGAAGGCCTACAATGGTGAGTCGTTGGAACCAGAACAGCTGACGATGGCACAGTTGGCTAATGCTGAAGAGGAACAGCGCCAAACATCAGCCTACGAGGAGGACAAGAAATGGTATGCGGAAAACTTCGATTGCGGTGACTGCTATTCGCCGCTGCTGCCCGACCGTGATGACAAGCAGTTTGTGGACGCCATCCTGGCAAGGACAATGGCCGTGGAAGAGTCACGCGTGGATGCCTTCTGTAAGGAGAACGGTGTCTTCCGCAGTTCTCTCTTTACAGCCGCCTACGCTTACCTATTGGCAAAATATAATAATGAACAGCAAGTGCTGTTTAACACTGTACATAACGGGCGTGCCGACAAGCGTTCCAACCATACGGTTGGCATGTTGGTGAAAACAGTACCTGTGTATGCCAAATTCGATGCAGACACCCGTGTGCTTGACTTCATCAAGGCTGGAGAAGAGCAAATGAAAGGCTGTCGTCAGCATGTGTCATACAATTATAGTGATGCCATCAATGATTTGGGACTGCAACCCGCCACGCTGTTTATTTGGCACGGAAACACGCTGGACAACAATCCGTTCTGCGGCAAGCCTATGAAGTTTATTCTTCTTTGTAACAACAGCCGCGAGGTATCGCTCTATCTGAAGGTCGTTATCAAGGAAGGACGGTTCGTGGTGGAAGCAGAGTATAATGGCAACGAATATAGCGAGGCGCTCATAAGTCAATTTATGGAGAGCTACGAGGCTGTCTTAGAGGGCTTCCTGACTCAGGAAAGACTGTGCGACATCAGCATGACGACAAACTCGCAGATGGCGTTGCTCGATTCGTTCAACGATACAGACCGTCCATACGATGACTCGCAGACAGTGGTATCGCTGTTCCGTCGTCAGGCAAAGTCCACGCCAGATGCCGAAGCCGTCGTTTTCAAGGATCATCGTTACACGTATGCTGAGGTAGACGACATCAGCGACCGTATTGCAGGCTATCTCATCTCTAAAGGATTGGGTGTGGGCGATGCTGTGTCTATCATCATTCCTCGCTGCGAATGGATGGCCATTGCCTCGCTCGGTATTCTGAAGGCGGGCTGTGCCTATCAGCCGCTAGACCCCAGCTACCCGAAAGAGCGTCTGAACTTCATGGTGCAGGATGCTGCTGCCAAGTTGCTCATTGCCGACGAGTCACTGCGCGACCTCGTTGACGAATATCAGGGGGAAGTACTTCTAACGAAAGATCTGTTGTCGCTGCCTGCCCTCACAGCAGATATCAATTGTCAATTGTCAATTCTCAATTCTCAATTGTCCCCCTCCGATCGTTTCATCCTGCTCTATACCAGCGGTTCTACAGGTGTTCCCAAAGGCTGTCAACTGACGCACGGCAATCTGGTATGCTACTGCAATTGGTACTGGAAATATTACGACCTGAAGCCGGAACATAACGTAGCTGAATATGCCAGCTATGGTTTCGATGTACATCAGGAGGGTATCTATCCGCCACTGACAGGCGGCGCTACCGTATTTATTATTCCTGAGGAACTGCGTTTGGACCTGGTATCGCTCAACGAATATTTGGAGCGTGAACACATCACCCATACCTTCATGACAACACAGGTCGGCTATCAGTTTGCAACGAACATCGAGAACCACTCCTTGATGCATCTCTCGGTGGCTGGCGAGAAGTTGGCTAGTATCGCTCCACCTCAGGGCTATCAGTTACACAACGGCTATGGTCCCACAGAGGCCACCATCATCATCACCGTCTATCCTGTCACAAAGAAAGATACGGACGTTCCCATTGGTAAACCTTTGGACAATGTGCGTCTTTATGTCGTCGACCAACAGGGACACCGCCTGCCTGTGGGAGCTTTGGGTGAATTGTGGGCTGCCGGACCGCAAGTGGCACTCGGCTACCTGAACCGACCGGATAAAAACGCAGAGGTCTTTATCCAGAATCCCTTTACCCCTGAGGAGAAATACATTCGCACCTATCGCACTGGCGATATTGTACGCTACCTGCCATCGGGCGACATCCAATTTGTAGGTCGCAGAGACGGTCAGGTGAAGATTCGTGGTTTCCGCATCGAACTGAAGGAGGTGGAGGCCGTCATCCGCGAGTTTCCTGGCATCAAGGATGCTACCGTACAGGCCTTTGACGATGAGAACGGCGGCAAGTTCATTGCAGCCTATATCGTCAGCGATGAACAGGTTGACATTGAAGCCATGAACAACTTCATCCTCGACCAAAAGCCACCGTATATGGTGCCTGCCGTGACGATGCAAATAGAAAAAATTCCTTTGAACCAAAACCAGAAGGTGAACAAGAAGGCATTGCCGAAGCCCGTCAAGTCTGTTGCGACTGAGTCGCAACCAACAGAATCCGCGCCGCTCAACCTCTTGGAGCAAGAGTTGCACGAGATGGTTGCTGGCATCATTGGTAACACCGATTTCGGCATCACTACGGTTTTGGGATATGCTGGTCTGACCTCTATCTCTGCCATCAAGCTGGCCATACAGGTCAACAAGCACTACGGCATTACCCTTAATGCCAAATCATTGGTAAAGAATGGTACGCTGCAAAGCATTGAGAATGAAATTTGGAAGCAGATGATGTCGAGGAATGTGGAATGTGGAATGAAGAATGAGGATAGTTCTGCGGATGCCAACAATTCTCAATTATCAATTGTCAATTCTCAATTGAACAGTGTTCCGCTCTCCTACGCCCAGACTGGCGTCTATTTCGACTGTCTGAAGAATCCCACATTAACGCTGTACAATATTCCATACTGCATTAAATTCCAGAGGGACACAGACACAGCAGCACTTGCCGAGGCCATCAAGACACTTGTCAAAGCACATCCACAGATGACCGTCCATTTTGGTAATGGCGAAGAGGGAATCGTTCAAACCGTCAACGAGGAACAGACCTTAGAGATTCCCGTAAAACAGATGAGCGAGGAAGATCTGGCTCGCTATAAACAAGACTTCGTGAAGCCTTTCGACCTCAGTACGGGTCCGCTCTATCGCTTCGAAATAGTGACTACCGAACAGCAGACCTATCTGCTCATGGATGTGCACCACCTAGTGTTCGATGGTGGTTCCACCGATATCTTCCTGCAACAACTATGCAGCATCATGAATGGCGAGACGATTGAGGATGAAGACCAGAGCTATGCTGCCTATGTCGCAGCAGAAAAGGCCGCAGAAGGAGGTGAGGACTATCTTGCTGCCAAGGAATTCTTCAAAGAGCGCCTTGCAGCTGTCGAGACAGCCACAGAGGTACGTCCCGACCTACCGAATCCTATCAAGGGAACTATCGGCAAGGCCATCGCCCCGTTGGATTTCGATTCTATCAACTCTCAATTGTCAATTGTCAATTCTCAATTATCAATTGTCATCACCCCTGCTCATCTGATTCTCTCGGCCATCTATTATTCGCTGTCCCGCTTTGCCAATAGCGAACAGGTGTGCATCACCACCGTCTCAAGCGGTCGTTCCAACCTGAACATCCGCAACACCGTGGGTATGTTTGTCAACACCCTAGCCCTGAGTGCCACCATCGGAAAACAAACCGTAAAAGAGTTCCTGCAGGAGGTAAGCGAAAACTTCGACGAGACGCTGAGCCACGAGAACTATCCGTTTGCACAGATTGCCGCTGACTACGGATTGACGGCAGAGATACAGTTTGTCTATCAACTGGGCATGATCAGTCAATACGTCTGTCAGGGTACGCCGTTGGAATTGGATAATATGGAACTTCAAGTGCCCAAATTCCCCATCACTTTCTTTATCAGCGAGGTGCAGGGTCAGCCCAGCGTTTGTGTAGAATACGACAATGGCAAATATTCCGCCCGTCTGATGCAGAGTCTGGCTGATGCTGTAAAGGTAACTGTTGAGCGGATGATGGCAAAACCTGACGCTGCGCTGACCAGCATCAGCATCGTCAGCGACGAGGAGGCTCAGCGTATTATAAAGATAGGTACGGGCAAGGAAATTGACGTTGACTTGACCAAGACCTTTGCCAACCTCTTCACCGAACAGGCCAAACGCACACCCGATGCACCCGCCGTGGTGGATCGTGACAGCCAACTGACCTACGACGAGATGGACCGCTACTCGAACAAACTGGCCCGTCAGTTGATTGACTTCGGTGTACAGCCCAACGACTTCGTATGCGTCATGTTGGACCGCTTCAAGGAGTTCCCGTTGGCTGTATTGTCTATCCATAAAGCTGGTGCTGCCTATACCCCACTCGACTTTGAATATCCCAACGAGCGTCTGAGTTACATGCTGGAGAACTCGGAGTCGAAGGTGCTCATCACGACCCATGCTGTCCTTGAGGCCAAGCAGGCGGAAGGCGACTTCAGTACCGCTGCCGCCAAGACGTTCTTTATTGATGAGTTTATGGAGAATGCCAATAGCAAACAGCTAATAGCCAATGGCCAAGAGCCCATTGACCTCTCCTCCCCCGATGGCCTCGCCTATATGATCTACACATCTGGCTCAACAGGTAAACCCAAGGGCGCTATGCTCCATCAGGCTGGTTTACGCAACTTCATCGCCGTCGTCATCGATATGGAAAAACTGACATCCGCTGACAGAATCAGCGGGCACCGTTCATTCTCGTTTGATGCACACATCGAGGATATGTATCCCGTGTTAACGCTGGGTGGCTCGTTCCACATCATGCCAACAGAGATTCGTAAGGACCTGGCTGCTATCCGTCAGTTCCTCATCGACCATCAGTGTACGGGTGGCGGTTACTCGACGGCGATGACTTGTCTGCTGCTGAATGCCTTCGACGACCTGCCCATCCGCTTTACGACGGGTGGTGGTGAGAAGATGGATGGTGTCTACAGCGACCATATCGAGATTATCAATGTCTATGGCCCTACGGAGTGCACCGACGACACCTCTTATTATAGCATCGCTCCAGGACGCCGCGTAGAGAATATACCTATCGGCCAAAGCGTAGCCAACAACTGGAACTTCATCGTCGATACTGCTGGTAACCTCGTGCCGCAGGGCGTGGCTGGCGAACTGTGCTTTGCCGGTGTGCAGGTAGGTCGCGGCTATTGGCGTCTGCCCGAGCGTACAGCCAAGTCGTTTGTTGACTGTCCGTTCATCAAGGAAGACCGCTGGGGCCATCCTGTCCGTATGTACCACACAGGCGACCTCTGCCGATGGAGTGAGGATGGGCAGATAGAGTATATGGGACGTATCGACACCCAGGTGAAACTACGCGGCTTCCGTATCGAGCTCGGAGAAATCGAGAGCAAAGCCCTGAACATTGAGGGCATCCGTCAGGCTGCTGCCGAGGTGCGCAAGGTGATGGGCAATGAGCACTTGGTGCTTTACTATACTGTAGTCGATGGTTCCCCCATCGACGACGAAACTATCCGCAAGGCTCTCTCCGCCTCTTCTCTTGCCGACTACATGGTACCTGATGCCTATATGCAGATGGACAGCATGCCGATGACACCCAACGGCAAGATCAACCGCAAAGCCCTGCCTGCTCCCGAGATGAAACGAGCTACCGAGTATGTAGCTCCTAAAGGCGAGAAGGAAGAACTGTTCTGCACCATCTTCTCCGACATTCTGAAGATCAAGGAGGTGGGCGCCACCGACAACTTCTTCGAGATTGGCGGCACCAGTATCAATGCCATCAAGGTCATCGTCGAGGCCAGCAAGCACGGCGCTCAGATTGTCTTCAACGACCTCTTCAACCTGAAAACACCTCGTGCCTTGGCTGCATTTGTAGAGTCTCATATTTCTAGTTCCTTTAGTTCTTCTATTCCTTCTAGTGAGACTATCATTTCTACCCCAGAGGCAGAACACTATGCTCCGCTCAATTCGCTCCTTGTTGCCAATACGCTCGACAGCTTCCGTGAGGGTAGTCGTCAGCCTATTGGCGACGTCCTACTGACAGGTGCCACAGGTTATCTTGGCATCCATATCCTCAACGAGTTGCTTACCAATTATCACGGCAAGATTCTCTGTCCCGTCCGTGCCAAGGGTAACGACGAGGCGCTAAGCCGCATCAAGACGCTGTACTTCTACTACTTCGGACGTACTGAGGCCTTCAGTCATTTCGACGAGCGTGTTACGGCTTTCGCCGCAGAGGTGACGGAGCCCGACGCCCTTACTGTGCTCGACGGTTTTGCCGTCGAGGCCCTCACCGTCGTCAACTGCGTGGCTAATGTGAAGCACTTCTCAGCAGGCAACGATATCGAGATGGTGAACATCGAGTCGGTGCGCCACCTGATTACCTTCTGTCTGCGCACTGGTTCGCGGCTCATCCACATCTCTACCAACAGCATTGCCGGCATCAGCGTCGACAATGTCCCTGGTCCTGAGGTCAAACTGACGGAACAGAGCCTCTATATAGGACAGAACATCGATGCCAACAAGTATGTCTATTCCAAGTTCAAGGCCGAGGAGTTGGTACTCGATGCTATCGCCCATCACGGATTGAATGCAAAGATCATGCGCGTGGGCAACCTTTCAGCGCGCCAGAAGGACGGCGAGTTCCAAATCAACTTCAACACCAACAACTTCCTGGCTACGCTACGTGCCTATGTGGTCATCGGAATGATACCTTACGAGGCGCTCGACCAACGCTTCGAGTTCTCGCCCATTGATGAGGTGGCCAGTGCCATCATGCAGTTGGCCCAGACGCCGAAGGGATGCATGGTGTTCCATCCGTCAAATACTCATCGCCAGTTCCTTAGCGACATCCTGATGGGCTTTGCCGAGTCGGGCATTACGCTGAAACGTGTAGAGAAGGATGAGTTCCAGCAGGCTTTGGAGAAGATGATGGAGAATCCCGACCTCGTCACCTTGCTACGCCCGCTAATGGCCTACGATATGGGTAGTGGCCATCAGACGCGCTGGATAGAGGCTGCCAACGACTACACCACACAGGTGCTCTACCGTATGGGCTTCCAGTGGCCGCCCACGGCTGTCGACTACGTGCATCGCTTCGTTGACACCATCGTAGGTTTCGACTACTTCACGGTCTAAAGTCGTAATACCGTTATCCCGAAATACCGTTATCCCGTTATACCGAAAAAAATTATGAATACAGAAGAAAGAAAAGAATTCAATAAAGTCTATTGGCGATTCCTATGGTCGGCTATCCTGATTGCCCTTTCCGGCTGTCTGGGTAATGTCGTCGATGCCATTATCGTAGGCAATCTGATTGGTGAGGATGCTGTCAGTGCCATCAACCTGACGCGTCCTGTGGTACAGTTTATGTATACGCTGAATATGCTTCTTGCCACAGGAGCAGGCATATTGGTGGGGGTGGAAATCGGTAAGAAGAACATGCCCCGTGCGGCCTATTTCTATACCCTGTCAATGGCGGCATGCCTGATTGTAGGACTGCTCATTACCGCTGCAGGCCTGTTCTGTCCAGGTACAGCCACAGGCTGGTTGTGCAACAATGCCCACCTCTACCAGCTCACATTCGATTATCTGAGTATTATGTTGTTAGGCGCCCCTGCTTATATGGTGATGTGGGCACTCTCAACGATGGTGGGTGTCGATGGCAGTCCACGACTGGTCTCCATTGCCATCTTGATAGACAACGCCGTCAATCTGTCACTCGATATTGTCTTTATCCAGTTCTTTGGATGGGGCATCGCGGGCTCGTCGTCGGCTACCATCGTAGGCCACGTAGTAGGTATTGTAATCATGTTCTGGCATTTCCGCTACAAGGACAACCATCTCCAGCTGCTATTCAGGGATGTGGAATTGAAATTAAAGAACGCCTTCTCGCAGATTATCTCTCAGGGCGCACCGCTGGCCATAGCCTCTGTATGCCTGACACTGTTGCTTTACAATGCCAATAGTATTGTGCTGGGCACGTTGGGGCGTACGGGTATTTTTGCCTTTGCCGTCTGCATGAACCTCTTGCAGATCTATAACCTCTTCCTGGCTGGCGTCTGCCGCACCATCCAGTCATTGGGAGCCATTCAAGTGGGCAAGGGCGACAACGAGGCCTTCGGTCTGGTCCTGCGCAAATCGTTCTCGTTTATCACTGCGGCCATGATTCTCATCTGCATCGTTGTATGGGTTGATCCGAATGTCATCTCACGTCTTTTCGGAGCCAGCAATCCCGATATTCTTGCCGAGAGCAACCATGCCCTGCGCATCTTCTCACTGAGCTTTATCCCCTTCTGCTATATATATGTTATCATGATTGTCTACAAGCTCTATGCCCATCATCGCATGGCCCTTTTCATCTCCTTCGCCCTGTCGCTGACGGTCATTCCCGTGCTTTGGCTCGTGTCGCACTTTGCTTCTGAGCTGCTGTGGTACAGCTACCTCATCGCTTATGCCATCGAGGCACTGTTCATCGTGGTCATCCATCGCATGAGCAATTTGAAATTCATATCTCAACTAAAAACGTAAGCTTATGAAAGTCGGAATTCCAAAAGAGATCAAGAACAATGAGAATCGTGTGGGCATGACGCCTGCTGGTGTGGCAGCCATGACGGCCAGAGGACACGAAGTGTTTGTGCAACATACTGCTGGCGACGGCAGCGGATTCTCAGATGATGAGTATGTGGGTGCCGGAGCGAAGATCGTGCCAACGATTGAGGACGTTTACCGTGAGGCAGAGATGATTGTAAAGGTGAAAGAGCCCATCGAGCCGGAATACAATCTGGTGAGGAAGGGCCAGTTGCTGTTCACCTATTTCCATTTTGCCTGTGAGAAGGAACTGACGGATACTATGCTGAAGAGCGGCGCTATCTGCCTGGCCTACGAGACGGTGCAGTTGCCGAATGGTTCGCTACCCCTATTGCAGCCCATGAGCGAGGTGGCAGGACGAATGGCTACACTGAATGGTGCCTACTATCTGCAGAAAACGAAAGGCGGAAAAGGCAAACTGATCAGTGGCGTGCCTGGCGTGAGTCCCGCAAGGGTGCTGGTGCTGGGCGGTGGTGTGGTAGGCGAAGCTGCTGCCCGCATGGCGGCAGGTTTGGGAGCCGATGTGACGATAGCCGACATCTCGCTGCCCCGTCTGCGCCAGCTCGACATCGAGACACCCGCCAATGTTCATACGCTGTATAGCTCGTCGCACAATATCCGCCAGCAATTGCCTACGGTGGATATCGTCATCGGCAGCGTGTTGGTACCTGGCGACAAGACGCCTCATCTGATTACCCGCGATATGCTGAAAAGCATGGAGCCAGGAACGGTACTGGTGGATGTGGCCATCGACCAGGGCGGATGCTTCGAGACGTCACGTCCTACGACACATAGCGAACCAGTATATACAGAAGAAGGCATCGTGCACTATTGCGTGGCCAACATCCCCGGAGCTGTGCCTAACACCTCAACGCTGGCCCTTACCAATGCCACATTACGCTATGCGCTCAGTCTGGCAGACAAGGGATGGCGTAAGGCCTGCCAGGACGACAGCTCACTGGCTAAGGGCCTGAATATCGTAGAGGGGAAAGTGGTTTACAAGGCCGTAGCCGACGTGTTCGGTCTGCCTTACGAACCTCTGGCGTTGTAACTCATCATGGATAAGCCCGTGTGGGCTTATATTTTTAAATAACAAAAGCGGGCTCCCGAAAGGAAGCCCGTTTGTTTAAACCACATAAAAATCAGTTTGTTTCCTTAGGGAAGGCTGATAGCCTCTGACGGACAAACGTCAGCGCATGTGCCGCACTCTGTGCAAACATCGGGGTTGATAGAATACTTGTCGCCCTCAGAGATTGCTCCAGCGGGGCACTCATCGATACATGTTCCACATGCGATGCAGTCGTCACCAATTACGTATGCCATAATGTTATAAAATTAAATTGTTTAACTTAAAATACTTACTAAAAGTGATGCAAAGGTAAGAAAAATTTCGAATCATACCTAATTTATGGTAGGAAAAATGAAGTTTTCTGCTTAATTTATACGTTATCGAAATAATAAAATGGTAGTAAATGACGTTATAATAGAGTATATGAAACGAAGATTATCGATATTGACTATCATGATAGTCTGCTCGCTGGCGGCAGTAGGACAGATTGACCGTCGCGTGCAGAACAAGCCGTACGTCGACCTGCGGCCACTGCATTTTGGCATTCTTGTGGGTCTGAATATGCAGGATATTGAGTTTGAGAATGTCGGTCCCCAGACGATTACCTACGAAGACGGATCGGTGCATGACGAACTCATAGTGTGTGATGCCGACAAATGGAATCCGGGATTCAGCGTAGGTGTATTGGCGGAATGGCGACTGAGTGACAATTTCTCGCTGAGGTTTACGCCACAGATGCACTTCGGCGCAAAGCACCTGACATTCCTCAACATGAAGCAGTTGGATGCCGAGGGGCGACCGTTCTCGCAGACGCAGGATTTGAAGAACACCTACGTGTCGCTGCCTATTGACCTGAAGTTTGCCGCACCACGCTGGAACAACCACCGTCCGTACATCATGGCAGGCATCAATCCCGTGATGAACCTGACGGGCGGCGACTCAGACATGGTACGCCTGAAGCGCTACGACACGATGGTGGAAGTGGGTCTGGGCTGTGACTTCTATCTGCCGTTCTTCAAGCTGATTCCGGAATTGAAGTTCTGTTTCGGACTGACCAATGTGCTGGACACGAATCATAAAAACGAACTGCGCGATGATAACCTCAAGGCCTATGCAGGCAGTGTCAGCAAAGCGCAGTCAAAGATGATTGTGTTGACGTTCTACTTCGAATAACTGCAGCAGACCAGTTTTTTGCAGCGGACTATACGGACTAACACGGACTATATACTAATGATTACTGCTCATGAAATCAGTCCGTGTTAGTCCGTATAGTCCGCTGCAATTATTTAAAATCGACTATCATTTTTCCCACGAAGATGGCAGCCTTACCGTTCTGGTCGACGGGAACCTGACGACCATCGAGATTCGGTTCGTACTGCAATTCGGTCATGTAGGTATGGGTGTGTCCACCCAGCACGAGGTCGATATTGCACGAACCATGAATCATATATTGGTCGTCCTCACCACGATTGCTGTTCCAGCCTAAGTGGGAGATGCAGATAACCATATCGCACTTCTTCTCCTCTTTCAGCATGGTAGCCGTCTCGAGAGCTACCTGGGCAGGATCGAGATACTTTACTCCTATGCAGAGCTTGTCGGCAACCAGTCCCCGCATCTTCGGACAAACGGCAAAAACACCGATTTTCAGTCCGTTGCGCTTGATGATGATCCAGGGTTTCGTCACACCCTCCATCGGTGTACCCGTGAAGTCGTAGTTCGTGCAAAGGATGGGGAAGTTCGCCTTACGGAACATCTGGGCCATGTTCTCCAGTCCGAAGTCGAACTCGTGATTGCCAATGGTCGAGGCGTCGATGCCCATCTGGTTCATCAGTCCGATCTCCACATCGCCCTTGAACATGGTGAAATAGGCCGAGCCCTGGAAGAAGTCGCCCGAGTCGAAATACAGCAAGTCAGGATGTTTGGCACGTTCCTCTTTGAGCATGGCAATACGTCGGAGGAATCCTCCACGTCCTGCCTTCAACGTATCGGGCAGCTGACTGCTGATGGGATATATCTGCGAATGGGTGTCGTTAGTGTGCAGAATGACCAACTGCTTTTGTTTCTTGGCTTGTCCGCTGAGTGCCAGCAGCAACATTATTATTATAATAGGTGTACGTTTCATAATTCTCATCTTTTTTACATCTTACATCTTACCTAACAACAATTCGTCCCTCGATTTCTGCGTCCACGACCCTACCCTGTTTGGCCATCTCGCGGAAATAGTTCATAATGATGAAACGCGTATTGTTCGCCGTTTCCTTTGGAGCATGGAAGTCTCGGGCTTTCTTGAAAGCCTCCAACTTGTCGGTTCCCCCAAGGAGATAGTCGATACTTGCAACGCGATAGTCGCGCTGTGGATCGACAGGCTCGCCGTTAATCGTCAGCGACTCCATTTGATAGTCTTTCGTAATGACCATGCGCACGGAACTGCTGACACCCTCGCCACCCACAGAGGCTATCTGACGAAATAGTTCCAGCACGTCGCTGCCACTTAACGTCGCGAAGGCAATCTTGTTTTCAAACGGTGCGATATCGAGCACGTCGCCATAGGTCACTTCGCCCTTGGGCAGGGCAGCACGGACACCACCCATATTGTAAATGGCAATGTCGGGGTGTTCGTTGTAGTCCTTTGCCGCCCAAATCAAAATGTCGGAAAGCAGGTTCGACAGTGTTCCCTCAGGTCGCTGTGCCGTCATATACTTGGCAGAACGGCCAACGACAGGTCCCATGACACTGTCGACCACATGTTTGTAGGGTTTCATAAACTCAGCAGCCTGCACATCAGGCTTTGCATCGTAACGGCTATCAATAAGGATACGCGTACGTTGAATACCCGCGACCTCATAGTGTGACCGACAGCCCGCGACCACCATCATCGTAGCCAAAATGGGTAATAAAAGTGTCTTATTTTTCATATTTTCAGGTTTTTATGGTGCAAAAATACAAAAAAATAATAAAAAAACACCATGCAGAAGCAAATTTTTCACTTTTCCCTTTTCACTTTTCACTTTTTTTTTGTACCTTTGCAGCCGCTTTCCGCGTAATCGCTGGCAGGAAGTCTCGAGAGGCCTGTTATGTTGCGCATGAATTAAAGTTGCTGAAGAAGCATTTGCAACCGGCAAGCAGTTCCCAGAGTTCAAGGCTGGTGACACTATCACTGTCGCTTACAAAATTATCGAGGGTTCTAAGGAGCGCATCCAGCTCTATCGTGGCGTAGTCATCAAGATCTGCGGTCACGGTGACAAGAAGCGCTTCACCGTTCGCAAGATGTCAGGTACCGTTGGTGTAGAGCGTATCTTCCCCATCGAGTCGCCAAACATTGAGAGCATCGAGGTGAACAAGGTTGGTAAGGTTCGTCGCTCTAAGCTTTACTATCTGCGTAAGCTCACTGGTAAGGCTGCACGTATTAAGGAGAAGCGCAGCGGTGCCCGTGCTACTGCTGAGTAATCTCAGACGAGACCTGCACGACATAAAAAGAGATACTTCA
>CADCDY010000036.1 GCA_902800245.1 uncultured Prevotellaceae bacterium | reverse complement strand
GAACCGAAGTTCTCCATGACCACAAGTTCGTCACTATCACCCAATCGTATGGTGTCAAAACCGCTCCTTGGTTTGAGATTTTGTATCTCCATGATGTCCTATTTTTACTTTCTCGGGTGCAAAGTTCGCAAAAAATATCCGAAATTCAATGTTCTAATTGCCTTAAATTATGCTCCATTAGTAAAGAATTATCGCCAAACGCTGGAGATAGAACACACTTTAGGAAATATCGAACATTACAAAGCACAGTAGATTACGGAATCGTGAGACAATTGTTAAGAGTTGAAAAAATGAGCTCATCGTTTGGTGGGTTCGTTTTTTTTTCGTACCTTCGCCGGCGATAAGAAATAAAAACTTAATATTTTTAGACTTATGAGAGTAATTATTGAATCTGATTATCAGAAAATGTCGCAGTGGGCTGCGGAGCATGTCATCCGTCGTATCAACGAAGCTAAGCCCACGAAGGAGAAACCATTTGTGTTGGGTCTGCCAACCGGTAGTTCACCCGAAGGTATGTATGCTTGTCTGGTGAAAGCCAACAAGGAAGGCCGTGTGTCGTTTAAGAACGTGCTGACGTTCAACATGGACGAGTACGTCGGACTGCCTGAGGAGCACCCTGAGAGCTACCATTCGTTTATGGCCCGCAACCTGTTTGACCACATCGACTGCCCGAAAGAGAATATCCACATACTGAACGGCAATGCCAAGGATTTGGCTGCCGAGTGCGCACACTACGAGGAGATGATTAAGGAGGCTGGCGGTATCGACCTGTTCCTGGGCGGTATCGGTCCCGACGGACACATTGCCTTCAACGAGCCTTATAGTTCGCTGACCAGTCGTACCCGTGTAAAGACGCTGACGACGGACACCATCATTGCTAACTCGCGTTTCTTCGACAACGACGTAAACAAGGTGCCCAAGCTGGCGCTGACCGTCGGTGTGGGTACAGTGATGGACGCCAAGGAGGTGATGATTCTGGTGAACGGTCACCACAAGGCCCGCGCGCTGAAGGCTGCCATTGAGGGTGCCGTGACGCACGAGTGGACCATCTCTGCCCTGCAAATGCATCCTCACGGCATCATCGTGGCCGACGAACCTGCCACCGATGAGCTGAAGGTTGCTACGTACAAGTACTTCAAGGACATCGAGAAGGACAATTTACTTTAACAACAACAATATGCACAAACTATTCTTAACTACATTATTGATACTTGGAACACCTGCGCTGATTGCGCAGGTGTTGCCTTATCAAAACCCGCAGTTGTCAGCTGAACAGCGTGCCGACGACCTGATAGGGAGACTGAAACTGGACGAAAAAGTAAAACTGATGATGGACTCGTCACCAACCATCGAACGGCTTGGTATTCCACAGTTCCAATGGTGGAACGAGGCGCTGCACGGCGTGGCACGCAACGGCTTTGCCACCGTGTTTCCCATCACCACCATGATGGCATCGACATGGGATGACGAACTGGTGTACCGTGTATTTTCCGCTGTCAGCGACGAGGCACGCGCTAAGGCCCAGCAAGCCAAGAAGAAGGGTAAAATTGAACGCTATCAGAGTCTGTCGTTCTGGACGCCGAACATCAACATTTACCGTGACCCCCGCTGGGGACGCGGACAAGAGACCTACGGCGAAGACCCTTACTTGACGGAGCGGATGGGTCTGGCCGTCGTGAACGGGCTACAAGGACAGCCGTACGACAACAGCAAGCCCAGCCTGCTGAGAACGCCGAAATACAAGAAACTGCTGGCTTGTGCGAAGCACTTTGCCGTACATAGCGGACCGGAATGGAACCGCCACTCCTTCGACGTGCAGCAATTGCCGGCACGCGACCTGTGGGAAACCTACCTGCCAGCCTTCAAGGCACTGGTGCAGAAGGGTAATGTGGCAGAAGTGATGTGTGCCTACCAGAGCATCGACGGACAGCCGTGTTGCGGCAATGCCCGCTTCGAACGCCAGATATTGCGCGACGAATGGGGCTTCAAGGGATTGATTACCAGCGATTGCTGGGCCATACGCGACTTCCTGCCCGAACTGCATAACGTGTCGAAGGACTTGGCTGCCGCTTCGGCCAAAGCCGTGAACAACGGAACCGATTTGGAGTGCGGATCGGCATACAGGATGCTGCCCACAGCCGTTCAACGCGGAGAAATCAGTGAGAAGCAGATAGACATCAGTCTGAAACGCCTGCTGGTAGCCCGTTTCGAACTGGGCGACTTCGACAAGGACGAACTGGTGGAATGGACGAAAATTTCCCCTTCGGTCATCGCGTCGAAGAAACACAAGCAACTGGCGCTACAAGCTGCCCGCGAAGGTGTCGTGTTGCTGAAGAACAACGGCGTGTTGCCATTGAAGCCTGCGACGGAATCGCAGGCCACAGGACAAATCGTTGTGATGGGTCCGAATGCCAACGACAGCATCATGCAGTGGGGTAACTACAGCGGTTCGGCCACGAAGACCGTTACCGTACTCGAGGGTCTGCGCAAACAACTGGGAAATATCCGCTATATCCAGGGCTGTGCCGTCACCAAGAACGAAATTCTAGAGAGTCGCTTCGATAAGCTGCATGCACCATTGGGACAAAAGGGCATGCAGGCAGCCTATTGGAACAACACCACGATGGAGGGCAAGCCCGTCACCACCGTCCACATGTCGGAACCCATCAATCTGAGCAATGGCGGAGCTACGGTCTTTGCTCCCGGTGTCAAGCTGGAGCATTTCTCGGCACGCTATAACGCCACATTCATTCCCACCGAGGACGAGACACTTTACCTGCGTGTGGGTGCCGACGACATGGTGCGAGTTATTGTCAATGGCGACACGCTGGTCAACGTCTGGACTGCACGACAGCGCATCCAGGAAGCTATGCCCGAGCTGAAGGTGAAGAAAGGCACGAACTACCGCATCCAAATTGACTATGCACAAGATCGGGGTATGGCAGCATTCTACTTCGACATCTGCAAGAAGACGACGCCCACCAGCCAGCAGTTGCTCAGCCAGATAGGCAATGCCAAGACCGTCGTTTTCGTAGGCGGTATCTCACCACGGTTTGAAGGTGAGGAGATGAAGGTCAACGAGCCTGGATTCAAGGGCGGCGACCGCACGGATATCGAACTGCCAAAGGTGCAGCGCGATATGTTGCACATGTTGCATCAGGCCGGCAAGAAAGTTGTCTTCGTCAACTGCTCCGGCGGTGCTATGGCGATGGTGCCTGAGTTGCAGTCGTGCGACGCCATCGTGCAAGGCTGGTATCCTGGCGAACAGGGCGGACAGGCCATTGCCGAAGTGCTGACGGGTCAGGTGAACCCCAGCGGAAAACTGCCGTTGACGTTCTACCGCAGCGTGAAGGACCTGCCAGACTTCATGGATTACACGATGAAGAACCGCACCTACCGCTATTTCAAGGGCGAGGCGCTGTTCCCGTTCGGTTACGGACTGAGCTATACGACGTTTGAAATTGGTAAGCCGCAGTTCCTGCCACTGACCAATACCTATAAGGTTCGCGCACAGGTGCGTAATACTGGTAAAGTGGAAGGTACGGAAGTCGTACAGGTGTATCTGCGTAACATGGCCGACAAGGGAGGTCCCCTGAAGACGTTGCGTGGCTACCAGCGCATCACGCTGAAGCCCGGTGAGGCCAAGACGGTGACCATCGAACTGCCCCGTGAGCGTTTCGAGACGTGGGATGCGAAGACGAATTCCATGCGCGTGCTTCCCGGTCAATACGAACTGATGATGGGTTCGTCGAGTGCCGATAAAGACTTGAAAAAGATTGTGGTTACAGTGAAATAATCAACCACGCGAGGTACACAAGATAACCCCCGACGAGTGCGGCACCCTCCCAGCGTTCAACGGTATAGCGCGTGAAGGAGAACAGCCATACGAGGGTAACGGAAATGAGCATCACTGCCATATCAATGGTGGTGATGCCTTCGATTTGCAGGGGACTGATGGTGGCCGTAAGACCCAATATCAACAGGATATTGAATACATTCGAGCCAATGACATTACCAATGGCAATGGCCGACTGGCCCTTGCGAGCCGCAACGACGCTGGTAGCCAGTTCGGGCAGCGACGTACCGCCGGCAACAACCGTCAAGCCCACGACGCCCTCGCTGATGCCCAAAGCCAACGCAAGGCTGGAAGCGTGGTCGACAAACAGATTACTGCCAATGACCAATCCGACAAGTCCCAGTACGATGTAAAGTGCTGACAGCCATGGGTTCTGTTGTTTCTCTTCAGTGGTGGCATCGCCCTGTCCGTTCTTTGCCTGTCGTAGGGAATAAACCATAAACGACACGAAACCTGCCAACAACAAGATGCCGTCGAAACGGCCTAAGAAGTTGTTCAGGGCAAGCAACATCAGCAATACGGAGGCTCCGACGGCAAAGGGGATGTCTTTTTTCACCGTCGAACGGCTGATGGTCATCGGTGCCACCATGGCCGCACAACCCACGATGAGCATACAGTTCATCGTGTTCGACCCCACGACATTACCTACAGCAAGGTCGGGCGTGCCCTTCAGCGCAGACACCAAGCTGACAAACAATTCCGGAGCCGACGTGCCTGCAGCGACAATGGTCAGGCCAATCACAATCTCAGGAATGTTTACGCGACGAGCCAATGCCGCAGCACCCTCCGTCAGGAAATCGGCACCCTTGAGCACGCAAACAATCCCTATTATTATAATTACTATGTCTAACCACATGATTTATTCTTCTTCGTCGAAATCGAAGTCACCGTATCCTTCCAACGACGGGCCAACGAACTCGTCCAAAGCACGGCGTTCCTTCTTCGTGGGACGGCCTGTACCACGCTGGCGATTGATGAAGCCGCTGATGCGGTTCATCTCCAACAGTTCATATTGGTCGGCGGGCGTCACGTTTTCGTAAATCTCGGGAATGAGCTTCGCCCCTACCCTTTGCTCGATGGTCTTCAGAATCTTGAAGGAATAGGTCACTGGCGGCTTGCGCACACTGACGACTTCGCCCTCCTTCACCATTCGCGAGGGTTTGACATTGACACCTTGTATGGTGACGCGTCCGTTCTTGATGGCGTCGACAGCAATAGAGCGCGTCTTGAAGATGCGCGCCGCCCAGAGCCACTTATCGATTCGTGCTTCGTTCATTGTTGAGGTTCCTCAGGGACTTTAGGTTCTTTAGGGAGTTTCGGGCCTTTGCCCAGCTTGTTGTACTGGTTCATCGTGATGTCGATGCCTGCGAGTACAAAACTCTTGATGATATCGACAGCAAGCGTGATAGCAGGCTCCAGTTTCTCTCTCTCCTCGGCAGGAAAACGGCCGAGCACGTGGTCTATCTGCGAACCGACAGGATAGTCGTTGCCGATACCCATGCGCAGACGGGCGTACTGCTGTCCGATGAGCTGCTGGATATGTCCCAAACCATTATGACCGCCATTCGAGCCGTTGCCTTTCAGCCGGAACTGTCCCACTGGGATAGCCACATCGTCGCTGACGACCAGCAGACGGCTTTGGTCGATGTTCTCCTTGTTCAACCAATAGCGCACAGCATTACCACTGAGGTTCATATATGTCGTGGGTTTCAGCAGGAATACCTTACGGCCCTTCAACGACGTCTCAGCGACAAAGCCGTAGCGTTTGTCTTCAAAAACGATATTGGACGCCTTAGCAAAAGCGTCCAATACCATCCATCCAGTGTTGTGGCGGGTCTCGGCGTATTCGTCGCCAGGATTACCCAAACCAACAATTAAGTACTTGTCCATTCTTTAGCATTTAGCTAACTTACTCTGCAGCAGCAGCCTCAGCGGCAGCCGAACGAGAAGCACGAGTAGCCTTCACAGAGCATACGATAACCTCCTTAGAGGTAGCAATCTCCAGACCCTCGAAGCTCAGTGAGCCAACCTTGATGGCCTTACCCAGCTGCAGTTCGGTAACGTCGATGTCCAGCTTCTCAGGAATGTTCTTGTAAGGAGCTGTAACGTCAATCTTACGGATAGAGAGGTTCAGACGACCACCATCGCGCACACCCTGAGCGTGACCGGTCAGGTTCACGGGGATACCAACAGTGATGGGCTTTGTCTCGTTGATCTCATAGAAATCAGCGTGCAACAGCGCGTCCGTTGTGGGGTGGAACTGAAGCTCCTTGATGATAGCCTTGTGCTCAGCGCCATCAATGTTCAGATTGACAACATATACGTGGGGAGTGTACACTGCGTTACGCAGCTCAGACATAGAGGCAGCGAAAGCCAATGCCTCAGGCAGACCGTTCTCACCCTTCTTCTCACCATACAGATTGCAGGGAATCATACCCTCCTTGCGAAGCAGCTTTGAGGCCTTCTTGCCTGTGTCGGTGCGCTTCTGACCTTTTACGGAAATTTCCTTCATAATTAATAAATGTGTTACTCTAAAATTAAGTTATTTTGCTTAATTCACCATCACACGATGCGAAAAGCGGGTGCAAAGGTACGAATAAGTGAGCAAAAAACCAAAGAAAACGCGAATTTTCTTTGGTTTTTCGAACGAAAGTGCCTTGACCGAGGGTCAAAGGTACGAAAAATCCTTCACTTTACAGTGGATAATCCTCGAAAGCGTACAGCACGGTGCTCAGATAACGCTCACCGGTATCGGGCAACAGCACCACGATTTTCTTACCCTTGTTCTCCGGACGCTTGGCCACCTGGATAGCTGCATAGAGCGCAGCACCAGCAGAGATACCTACCAACAGACCTTCTGACTGCGCAATCTCACGACCAGTACGGATGGCGTCGTCGTTCTCCACGTCGAACACCTCGTCAATCACGTCAGCATCATAGGTCTTGGGAATGAAACCAGCACCGATACCCTGAATCTTGTGAGGACCGCTCTGACCGCCGTTCAACACGGGGCTCGACTTCGGCTCTACGGCAATCACCTTCACGTTGGGGTTCTGCTCCTTCAGATACTTACCCGTGCCGCTGATGGTACCGCCCGTACCCACACCACCAATGAAGATCTCTACTTGTCCGTCGGTGTCGCGCCAGATCTCAGGACCCGTCGTAGCATAATGCTTGGCGGGGTTGGCGCCGTTCTCAAATTGCTGCAGGATGACAGCTCCAGGAATAGAGTCGCGCAACTCCTCGGCAGCGCGGATGGCACCAGGCATACCGTCCTTACCAGAGGTCAAGCGCACCTCAGCGCCGTAGGCCTTCACAAGGTTTCTGCGCTCCACGCTCATGGTTTCGGGCATGGTAAGGATAAGGTGGTAGCCCTTGACGGCCGATACCAGTGCCAGTCCTACGCCCGTATTTCCGCTGGTGGGTTCTATGATGGTAGCGCCGGGCTTCAAAATGCCCTTCTGTTCTGCATCCTCTATCATCGCCAGTGCGATACGGTCCTTCACGCTACCGCCGGGGTTGAAAAACTCTACTTTGGCAATCACTGGGGTCGCCAGACCCTTTGCCCGTGAATACTTGTTGAGCTCCAGAAGTGGGGTGTTGCCGACGAGCTCAGTCAGCTGTTTTGCAATTTTTGTCATAATCCTTACCTTATTTATATTAAACAATAATACTAATTCGCAGTATGATTTGAATCACGCTGCAAAGGTACGGCGTTTTTTTCATCCCCACAATACCCTTTGCATGTTATTCGCATACCACGTTTATGGTATTGTATATAGAAATTCCCCATCATGATTCTTTCTTGATGGATATCAGGATTTTTTTCAGGCACATATCCTTATCGTGCCTACGGCATTTTGCTAACCATTTATGAAAGTCGTCGAAGGATACTTCACGGGGAAAACCACCAATTCCTTTTGCGTCAGCCACTCTGCTGGAGGCTTCGTCGACAGCCTTGACGAATTGGTTGGGCGAGAAGATGACATAAACTTGATTATGCTCCAGATCATGGTTGGCAGTCAACACATATTCGTCCACTTGATCGCGTGGGGCCGCCTTTTCGCTGAATAAGATGTATTTCCGACCAGCCTCAACCTGATAGATGCCGTTCGTTTGAGACGTGTAGGGAAGAAGGCATTGTACCTGATCATCATCGTCAACCAGATAGACAGCGAGGTAGCCATTGACAGGCGACAGGAACGACAGGTATAGTTCATCGCCACTCTTGAACTGGTCTCCTTCAAAGCGGTCTTCGATTCCATTGCGAAGCACTTTAGCCTGGAAATCAATCTTTGAGGATACTATCTCGCGGGCCTTGCCTTTCACTTTGCAAGTGACAATCAGTGTGCCATCTTTGTAGCTTTCGGTATATTCCGGCTTGTCACTATCCTCAATCCATTCACCTTTGACATCGGAACTACCATAACTGCTGAATCGGCTGGACGACTTTTCTCCAGTCTCTATGTGGGTGAGGTTGGTCTGTGCCACTATGGTGCCAAACTCATTGGCAATGGCGTTGAGTCTTGCCTGGTTCAGGGCATAGCGTCTGGCTTCTGCGAGTGATACGTTCTCAGGGGCATAATAAATGTACTCTCCCTCAACGGTTTTCATCTTTTGGGCGAGGCCTGAAACAGAAACGATAGCCAGCAGTAATGATACGATTATTTTCTTTTTCATCAAGATGTGGTTGTTAAAGATTCACACCGAGTTTCTCCCAAGGCTTCAGTTTCTTGGCACGTGTCATCACAGTCATCTGAATCTGAGCGTCGAAGTTGCGCTTCATGTCCAATCCGCCATTCTTGACGCTGCACTTTGACAGGGTTCCGCTGAGCACCTCTTCTACGCGGACTTCGCCAATTTTCTTGTTAATCTTCTCACCGGCAATCTCGACTTTGCTGAAGACTTCAAAAATCTGTCCCTTGCTGATACCTGTATCGCTGCCGACGCTGATATAGCATGTTTTGACACCCTTCTTCTCGTCAACCTCATCAAGAGCCTTGATGATGGCCTCAACCTTGAAGTGGTTGTCAACATAACGTTTCATTCGTTTCTTCGCATATTCAATGGCTTTCAGAATGGCTTCGTCTGAAGTGTCACCAACATTGTACGAGTCCTTGAATGTTTCTGACGATTTGGTCACACCCGTTTCTGTTTCAATCAGTGTCAGTGTATAGTTGATAGTAGCTTCGTAATTGGTCTTTCCAGTGTTCGATTTAGAGCTCTTTGTGTCGATGGAGTTCAATGTTCCTTCTATGTAGAACTGTATACCCATGCCATTGAGGAAGATTAACAATTCGTTCTTGGCCTTAGGCATCTCGCCCAACGTAGAGGTTTCAACTACGGTGAGACGGTCAGTGGCTATGAGACCAGAGACTATCTCTTGTCTGAGGTTGTTGCATGCCACGAGACTGGAATTACTCTTATTCTGGAACCCTGCTACAACAACGTTAGGTTTTTCGTCTTGGGCCATCATGGCAGTTGTCATGACCAGCATCACGGCCATAGTAAATAGTTTTTTCATCATCGTATTTGTTTTAATTAGTAATAAATGTAAACAAGTTGGAATTCTTATTGCGTACGGCGCAGGAAGGAGCGTTT
This sequence comes from uncultured Prevotellaceae bacterium, assembly GCA_902800245.1. Lineage (GTDB taxonomy): Bacteria > Bacteroidota > Bacteroidia > Bacteroidales > Bacteroidaceae > Prevotella. The sequence goes on along the minus strand of CADCDY010000036.1, from coordinate 21,225 downwards.
TTGCTTTGGCTGCGTAGCAGGCTGAGCCACCGTTGTAGCAGGCTGTGCCACCGTTGTGGGTGAGTTGGAGGGAGTAGTAACATTGCTATTGGCAACCTGTGGCTTCTCCATTGTCTCATACCGCTTGGCTCTCTTTGGGGCAAACTGCCAGTTGCGCCAGTCAGCGGCTCCTGGGGAACTTACTATAGTTGGTGTCTGCTTCTTCTCGTTCTCTATCACAGAAGTCTGGTCTACCAACTTCATTACACGGTCGCTCAACTCGCCCAGCGTGATGCAGCCACCGTTCTGCTGCAGGCTTTCTAATATATAATAGGTAAAGAGGCCATGTTCCTTTTCTTTCAACGGATAAGCCGTCTGACCTGATTCGGTTGCAGAGAATACTACCATGTTGCCACTTGGGGCATCCTTTTTGGCCTTAATGGCTACACCACGTGCAGACTGCATCATGCCACCCTCACGCTTGGCTCCACTGAAGCAGGCATCAAGCAGCACCAGTGTCTGACGCGACTTCATGGCACCCAGCCGTTTGTAGAATGACTCTGTAGACAGACCGCTTGTCGGCTCTGTACTATAGCCGTCGACAGGCAGCAGGTAGGCTTTCTTACTCTCCTCATCAGGCATACCGTGACCGCTGTAATATACAATGGCACGAGCCTCTCCGTCTTTGACATTAATCACGTTTTCCAACCATTTCAGGTTGTAGTTCATGTCGTTCAGCGATGCGTCAGGTACGAATTTGATGTTCTTCTCAGGTACTCCGAGTGTCTTCACCAGGTAACGTTTAAAGACAGCACCATCGTTCAGTGCGAAAGGCACTGGCACTTCGTGTTTGTAATGTTCGTTGGAGATGATAACGGCAAAGGTATTTGCGTCTTGTACGTCAGTTACAGCCACATGGGTGTCCACATTGTTGCCCTCTTGGCTACGCCCTGTCATGCAGCATAGCGTTAGCATTAGCAGTAGTAATATCTTTTTCATATCTCTCTTTTTTAACATCTCGCTGCAAAGTTAGAAAAAAAACATCAAATAACAAAAAATATTTTTGGCTTTTTGTTCGGAAATGTGTACGCAAGCAAGATTTTCTTTATTCCTTCTCTGACACTTTCAGGACTTAACACTTCTAATCACTGCTCCGAGGAGAAAATGCTTTACTGCCGTGCAAAAAGGTCTTTTGTACGATAGTAAAGGGTCGTTAAGGTCAAGATAAAGTTAAAACTGCGTCGATGGTTGATAAAACTGCGTCGATGGTTGATAAAACAGCGTCATTGTTTGATAAAACAGTGACTATGATTAATGTTTTATTAACCATTCCTGTTATCTTTTCACCTTTATATGTAGAACTCGGAGGAGTCGACAAGGCCGGCACGTAAGGCATATTTGATGACTTCGTGGGCGGTATTGATGCCGAGTTTACGGAAGATGTTTTTGCGGTGGGTGGTGATGGTATGGACGCTGGAGAAGCGTTCGGCGGCAATCTCCTTGGTGGACTTGCCCTGAGCGATGGCGCGGACAATCTCCGTCTCTGTCTCGGTCAGGATGCTGGGACGTTCGTCCTCAACTTGCTGTTGGTTGATGATGACTTCCAAGGCACGCTGACTGATGTAACGCTGGTGGCGGGATACGGTCTGCAAGGCTTCGCGCACCTCGCTGAGCGGACCATCTTTGAAAACGATGCTGAACTGATGGGAGGAATAAACCATTTGCCGGATGAAAGCAGGCGTCAGTTCGTCGCTGATGAGTATCCACTGCGACAACGCAAAACGTTCACCAATGATGAGCAGTTGTTCGGCATCGGCAAAGTCGAACAGCGTGAAGTCGAGCAGCACGGTGGCGTCCTCATGCTCCTTTAAGAGCTCTACGAGGCCAGCCCTGTCGGTGGCCACGTAGAGTGTATTTTCTTCGTCCTGCTTAATCAGGCTTATCAGCGCCAGGCGCGTCAATTCCTGATTGTCTGCTAAGATATATTTTCCCATCACTTTTTTTAAGTCAAGATATTCGTCTTAAATCTTGTCAAGGGCCTGAGAGAGGTCGGCGATGATGTCGTCGATGTGCTCAGTACCGATGGAGAGGCGAACAGTAGAAGGCGTGATGTGCTGCTCAGCCAGCTCCTCAGGCGACAGTTGTGAATGGGTGGTGGTATAAGGATGGATCACCAGACTCTTCACGTCAGCGACGTTAGCCAACAGTGAGAATATCTGCAGGGCGTCGATGAACTTCCAGGCTTCTTCCTGTCCGCCCTTGATCTCGAAGGTGAAGATGCTGGCTCCACCGTTGGGGAAGTACTTCTTGTAGAGAGCATGGTCGTGATGACTCTCGAGAGCAGGATGGTTCACCTTGGCCACCTTGGGATGGTTGGCGAGGAAATCGACGACCTTCAGCGCATTCTCCACATGACGCTCTACGCGCAGGCTCAGCGTCTCGACACCCTGCAAGAGGATGAAGGCGTTGAAGGGAGAGATGGCTGCACCGGTATCACGCAGGATCACGGCACGGATGCGAGTGACATAAGCCGCAGCACCGACTGCGTCGGCGAATACGATGCCGTGATACGAGGGGTCGGGCTTGGAGAGTGTGGGGAACTTGTCGTTCTGCTTCCAGTCGAACTTACCACCGTCGACGATGACACCACCAAGACTTGAACCGTGACCACCCAAGAACTTCGTAGCGGAGTGGACAACGATGTCAGCACCGTGCTCCAGCGGACGGATGAGGTAAGGTGTGCCAAACGTGTTGTCGACGATGAACGGAATGCCGTGCTTGTGAGCCACTGCTGCTACACCTTCCAGGTCGAGCACGTCGCTGTTGGGGTTGCCGAAAGTCTCGGCATATACTACTTTTGTGTTGGGCTTGATGGCGGCTTCGAGAGCGTCGAGGTCGTTCACATTAATAATAGTGTTCGTGATGCCCTGCGTTGCCAGCGTGTGGGTAATGAGGTTGTAGGAACCGCCATAGAGGTTGTCGGCAGCCACGATGTGATCACCATTCTGCACAATGTTCTGCAGGGCATACGTGATGGCAGCTGCACCAGAAGCTACAGCCAACCCTGCCACACCACCTTCAAGGGCAGCGACGCGGTCCTCGAACACGCCCTGAGTCGAGTTGGTCAGACGACCATAGATATTACCTGCATCGCGGAGGCCGAAACGGTCGGCAGCATGCTGAGAATTGTGGAACACATAGCTCGTGGTCTGATAGATGGGCACGGCGCGAGCGTCAGTTGCGGGGTCTGCCTGTTCTTGGCCTACATGGAGTTGAAGGGTCTCGAATTTGTAATTGTTCTTACTCATAATCTTATCCTTATTTAATTGTTAATAATTTACTTTTTAATGTTTTACTTTTGTTTGACGGTGCAAAGGTACGAAGAAAAGAAATATCTTCCAAATTTCTTGCGAAATCCAGAAGATATACCTAAAACTTATATTTTTACTTTGCGTTTATTCCGATTTAGGCTCCAAAAAATAGGCTTACACAGAATAAAACTCTAAATTAGAACACTTTTTCCACAATTTGGCACACATTATCGGGCTTTGCCATTGTATAATAATGGATGGCAGGAGCCCCGTGAGCCAACAGTTCGCGGCTCTGCTCAATAGCCCATTCGATGCCCACCTGATAGACGGCATCGGCGGTCGTGGCCTTGTTGATTTCGTTGACCAGCGCCTGCGGAATGTCGATATGGAACGAGCGCGGCAGGAGATCAATCTGACGCTGACTGGAAATGGGTTTGAGACCAGGAATGACGGGAACGGTGATGCCCGCTTCGCGCAGACGGTTGACAAAGCGGAAATACTGCTGGTTGTCGAAGAACATCTGAGTGACGATATAGTCAGCACCAGCCTCCACCTTCTGCTTCAGATGCTGGATATCGACATCGAGATTGGCTGCCTCGAAATGTTTCTCAGGATAAGCCGCCACACCCACGCAGAAATCGGTGGAGAGTCCGTTTTTGACGGTGGGGTCGAGATACTGACCGCCATTCAGATGGCGAATCATGGCCACGAGTTCAGAGCTGTGGCTGAAACCATCAGGTTCAGAAATAAAGAACCGCTGTCCGGGAATGGCATCACCACGCAGGGCAACGACATTCTGGATGCCGAGGAAGTGGAGGTCGAGCAGTTCACTCTCAACACGCGACTGTGAGGCCCCGCCGCAGATAACGTGGGGAACAATCTCGAGATTGGGATAGCGTCGCATGATGGCCGCCACAATGGCAATGGTGCTGGGTCGTTTAGCCAGTGTCATCTTCCTATACGAGCCGTCGCCATTAGGCACATATTCCACCTCGTCACGGTGGCAGGTGATGTTGATGAACGGCGGCTGAAACTGCATCAGCGGGTCGATGCTGTCGTAGAGACGGCTGACGTCGCTTCCCTTGAGCGGTGGTACGAGTTCGAAACTGGCAAAAGGCTTTTGCGAACTATTGAGGATGTCGATGACTTTCATATTTTTTCGTTATTTCGGGATTACAGTATATCAGGATTACGAATTATTTTTTGCGATGTATTTCGATAACAACTGTTCGCCCTCGGCAATGCTGATGCCGCGACGATGACAGTAGTCGGCTAATTGTGCCTCATCGATACGACCCACAGAAAAGTAGCGGGCCTCAGGATGACAGATGAACAGGCCGCAGATGGCCGTCGAGGGGTGGATGGAGTAATGGTCGGTAAGAGTGATGCCGAGTTTGTTTTCGGCATCCAAGATATCGAATACAATACGCTTCAGCGAGTGGTCGGGACAGGTAGCATAGCCGAAGGCGACACGGAGCGGTTTGTTTGTCGCTATGGCATAGCGACATGCTGAACTGCTGGAAAGCCATTCGGCGCAGGCCTCCGTGAGACGGGCACAGATGGCGTGACTCATCAGACGCTCGGACTCGTCGGCAGGTTGTTGGTTGGGACGAGTGACGATGGTGAAGATACCAAGGGGCGAAGGTTGCTGCTCGTCGAAGAAGTCGGAGAGACAGAGGAAGTGGCCCGTGGGGCTTTGGCTGCGGAGCATGGGGAGGGTGACTTGATTCTCGCCGACGGAATCGGCGAGCACACGACTAGCGTCGAGGACGATGTCGTTGCCACGGCGGGTGGCAGGGAGGAAGCGCAGCAGGGATTTCACCTCTATGGTGCCTTGTTTGACGGCGCGTTGCAGGTATTCCTTGCCTTCCTGCAAAGTACGCTCAGCCTCAGGATTCACCAATAGTTGTTGCAGTGTCTCGCCCTTGAAGCCCCAGAACAGCAGGAACATGCGCCAATCTATGAGAGGTGAAAGGTCAGAGACAAGAGGTGAGAGGTCGGAGGTGAGAGGTGAGAGATCAGAGGAAAGATGTTCGAAGTGCGGAGCCTTGCTGTTAGCTTCGGCGTAGGGTGTCAACGGGGCATGGTGCTCCTCGTAGGCATCACGCAACGTCTGCTGTTCGGCCTTGATTTGGGCTATCGTCGTTGCAGCATCCATCTGCAAGTGTTTGGCCAACAGGGATGTCTGTGACGCATCACCACCATACACCACACAACCGTCATAGAGCGGAGCCAGTTTGACGGCAGTATGAACGGCCGATGTCGTGGCACCACCTACGACGATGGGCACTTGTAATCCCTCGCGTTGGAAGAGCAGACAGAGTTGTTCCATCTCCTTCAGTGAAGGGGTAATCAGTCCGCTGATGCCTACGAGGCATGGTTTGCGTTTCAGCGTTTCTTCCAAGATGGTTTCGTTAGGCACCATCACACCCAGGTCGATGACTTCGAAACCATTACAACTTAGTACGATGCTCACAATATTTTTGCCAATGTCGTGGACATCACCATTGGCCGTGGCCAGAACCACACAGGGATGTGCCGTACTGTCGCTGTCTTTAGCATCATCGATATAGGGTTGAAGCAGTGCTACGGCATCCTTCATGACCTTAGCCGATTTCACCACCTGCGGCAGGAACATCTTTCCCTCGCCAAACAGCTGGCCGATATGTTCCATCGCCTGCATCAGTGGTTGTTCGATGACATCGATGGGACGACCGTATTTTGCCAATGCCTCAGGGATGTCCTCAGGCAGGTGTTCACTGACACCCTTGCTCAGGGCATAGGCCAAGCGTTCCTCGATGGTTTTGGTGCGCCAATCAGCAACGCCGGTGGGAGAAGCAGCGGACTCGCCAGCCGAACTGGCGAGCACAGTGGCAGCGAGGGTGATGAGGCGCTCGGTGGCACCGTCGTCGGTATTGAGGATAACATCCTCAACGGCCTTGAGCAGCACGGGGTCGATGTCATCGTAGACCTGCAACATGCCAGGATTGACGATGGCCATATCCAGTCCTTCGCGGATGGCATGATAGAGGAATACGGAATGCATGGCCTCGCGTACCTTATTATTACCACGGAAACTAAACGACAAGTTGCTGACGCCACCACTGGTTTTGGCCAGAGGCAGGTGTTTCTTAATCCAACCCACGGCACGAATGAAATCAACACCGTAGGCCTGATGTTCCTTTAAACCAGTACCCACGCTGAGGATGTTAACGTCGAAAATGATATCCTGAGCAGGGAATCCGATGCCTGTCAACAGCCTGTAAGCCCGTTCTGCAACAGCAATCTTACGTTCGTAGGTGGTAGCCTGTCCCTCCTCATCGAAAGCCATCACCACCACTGCCGCTCCCAGCCGACGCAGTTCACGAGCCTTACTGATGAAAGCCTCCTCGCCATTCTTCAGACTGATGGAGTTGACGATACACTTTCCCTGTGCATTCTTCAGACCAGCCAGAATGGTGTCCCAATCGCTGGAGTCAATCATCAGCACCGAACGGCATACGGCAGGGTCGTTGGCGATATAACGGCAGAAGGTCTGCATTTCCTCACGGCTGTCAAGCATGGCATCATCCATGTTGATGTCGATGATGGAGGCACCGCCTTCTATCTGATGACGCGCCACAGTCATTGCCTCCTCGTATTTTTTCTCGGCTATCAGTCGGGCAAATTTCCGCGAACCAGCCACGTTGGTACGTTCGCCGACATTGGTAAAGTTGCGTGTTTCCTTGTCCACCAACAGCTGTTCCAAGCCCGAGAGCCACATGCGATTATCTCGCTCTGGCAACAGTCTGGGTTTTAAGTCTTTCAGCGCCTCACTGATGGCACGGATATGTTCCTCGCTGGTACCACAACAGCCTCCTGCGATATTCAATAGACCGTCCTCCGCCATCTGACGCAGATGACTGGCTGTATAGCTCGGCAATTCATCGTATTCACCCATTTCGTTGGGCAGTCCGGCATTGGGATATAACGACAGGAACACAGGAATACGACTTGACAGTTGTTCGACGAACGGTCGTAAGTCCGTCACGCCAAACGAGCAGTTCAATCCGAAACTCAACAGGTGAGGATAATGACTGATACTGATATAGAAAGCCTCCAGCGTCTGACCCGTCAACGTGCGTCCGCTGCGGTCGTTGATGGTTGCCGAGACCATGACCGGTATTATGCTACCTGTCTCTTCATTGAGTTGCTGGACGGCATAAAGTGCCGCCTTGGTATTCAGGGCATCGAAGCACGTCTCTATCAGCAACACATCTGCCCCACCCGCTATCAGTGCCTCCGCCTGTTCGTGATAGGCTACTGCCATCTCGTCGAAAGACGTACTACGATAGCCTGGATTATTCATGTCGGAGGCTAACGAGAGTGATCTCGATGTTGGTCCCATCGAGCCTGCCACGAAAACATGGCGGTTGACATTTGAGGCGTTGAAGCTATCAGCCACCTGCCGGGCAATGCGTGCTCCCTCGAAAGCCATCTCGCGAGCATAGTCCTCACAGTCATATTCGTGTTGACTGATGCGGTTTGCCGAGAAAGTATTGGTAGTGATGATATCAGCACCGGCTTCTACATACTGGCGGTGAATGTCGCTGATGACCGCCGGAGCTGTCAGACAGAGCACATCATTGTTTCCCACGAGCGAAACCGGCCACTGGGCAAAGCGTCCCTGATGGTAGCTGTCAGGCGTCAGTCCCTGCGACTGCGATGTCCATTTTATTCATTTTCAACCTGCAAAGGTACAAATAATGGCAATATTTACCAAATTTCTTGTATAATTCAGAAAATATTCCTACATTTGCAGTCAAAAAAGAAGAAATATCCCTCAAAAGAAGCATAAATACTTTTTTAATAGAATAAAATTCTAAATTATGGCAGAAATATTAGACGAAATTGACTTGCAGATACTGAAAACGCTGCAAAAGAATGCGAAACTAACCACCAAGGAACTGGCTGAAGCCGTGCATCTGACCCCCACCCCAGTCTTTGAGCGTCAGAAACGGCTGGAGAAACATGGCTATATCAAGAAATATGTCGCCGTGCTCGACCCCGAGAAACTTGGGCAGGGCCTTCAAGTGTATTGCAAGGTGAAACTCAAACAGATCAACCATGAGATTGCAGATGCCTTCGTACGTAAAATTCAACGCATCCCCGAGGTTACCGAGTGCTACAACACCTCCGGCTCCTACGATTATCTGTTAAAAGTCCGTGCACACGACATGAAGCAATATCAGGAGTTCGTGCTCAACAAACTCGGTGAGATTGAAAGCCTGGCATCCATTGAAAGCACCTTCGTGATGAGTGAGGTAAAACAAAACTATGGCATCAATTTGTAAATAAATAAGGTTTTATTTTGGGTAATTGCAAAAAAAACAGTACCTTTGCAGCTGATAAGAGTATCAAAGCGTAAGAAAACAGAATTATGATTAACAGAGAATTAATTAGAATCAAGGTAGTACAACTGACTTATGCGTACTATCAAAACGGCAGCAAGAACATCGACACAGCAGAGAAGGAATTGATGTTCAGCCTGTCGAAAGCCTACGATATGTATAACTATCTGCTGGCTCTCATCGTGGGTATCACTCGCGAGGCTCGTCGTCATGTGGAAGTGGCGGAGTCAAAAGCAAAGCGTGAAGGGACGCCTATGCCTTCTACCAAGTTCATTTACAACCGCTTCGCCTTGCAGTTGGAACAGAACAAGATGCTGAACGATTTCATGGAAACCCAGAAGAAATCGTGGGACGACCATCCTGAATTCCTCAAGAAAATCTACATCCAGATTACGGAAAGCCAGATTTACAAGGACTATATGGAGTCTGCCGATGATGATTATCTGACCGACCGCGAACTGTGGCGTAAGATTTACCGCACGCTGATACAGGACAATCCTGATCTCGATGCCCTGCTTGAGGAGCAGAGCCTTTATTGGAATGACGACAAAGAGGTGGTGGACACCTTCGTTGTCAAGACCATCAAGCGTTTTGACGAGAAAAACAGCAGCAATCAGGAACTGTTGCCCGAATACGATTCCGAGGAGGACAAGGACTATGCTCGCAAACTGTTCCGTGCCACCATCATGAATGGTGAGGAATATCAGCGTTACATGAGTGAGGCTTCGCGCAACTGGGATTTCTCCCGTCTGGCCTATATGGATATTGTCATCATGCAGATAGCCATTGCAGAGATGATGACCTTCCCTTCTATCCCTATCAGCGTGACCATCAACGAGTATGTCGAGCTGGCCAAGGTCTACTCTACCCCACGCAGTGCAGGCTATATCAACGGTATGCTTGACGCCATTGCCCATCACTTGGTGAATAGCGGCAGACTGATGAAAATGGTAAGATAATACCGTCGTAAATAACGTAATATTGTAATAACGTAATAAAATAAAAAAATAAAAATGACACAAATCTTTTTAGCCGCACAGGCTGCCCAAGGTGGCGGCGGCATGAGCATCTTTGCCATCATGTATTTCTTTATGATTCGTCCCCAGCAGAAGCGTCAGAAGGAGATTCAGAACTTCCAGAATTCGCTGGCCGAGGGTGCCGAGGTCATCACCGGTGGTGGCATTTATGGCACCGTCAAGAAAATTGATCTGACAACAGGCATCATCGAGGTGAAGATTGCCGACGGCGTGATCATCAAGGTTGACAAGGGTTACGTTTTCAAAGACACTTCAAGCACCCCGGCACAGAAGTGAGCGAACTCGATGTGAAACATCAAATAAGAGGTAAAAAGTAAGAGCATGGAAGGACGGAACCTGTTCAAGATTATCAAGGACTTCTTGTTGAGTAACATGAACAAGCAGCTCCTGGTTTTCATGTTCTTTGTACTGCTTTCGGCTGTCTTCTGGTTTATCCTGACGCTTAATGGCGCTTATGAGAAAGAACTGAAGATTCCTGTCCACATCGTCAACATACCCAAGAACGTGATGTTGACCTCTGCCCATGTCGACACGGTACGTGCTACCGTACACGACCAGGGATGGGTGCTACTGAACTACCTCTATGGCGAGCACAATCACAGCATCAAGATTGACTTCAGAAACTACGACAAAGAAAATGGCAAAGGCATTGTTCCCGCGGCAGATATGAAACGGGCCATCGAGCAATGTTTCGAGATGTCATCGAAAATTACCTCCGTCAAGCCTGAGAAACTGGAGTTTTTCTACAACAACGGTGAGCGCAAGCGTGTTCCAGTTCATTGGACGGGCCGCGTCATTCCCGAACAGCTCTACTTCATCTCACATGTCGTCTACAGCCCCGACAGCATCGATGTCTATGCCACGCGCGAAAAGCTAGACAGCATCCGCATCATCTATAGCGAACCGCTCAACTACGTAGGTTTCCGCGACACGCTGGTAGTCAACTGCAAACTTTCTCACCCTGCTGACGTGAAAGTTGTACCTGAACGCGTACGAATGGTGTTCCATACCGATGTACTCACCGAAGAGAGCATCGAAGTTCCGGTCAAGTGTGTCAACCTGCCTTATGGCAAGACGCTACGTACGTTCCCGTCCAAGGTGAAAGTGAACTTCGTAGCAGGCATCAGTCTGGTTCGTACACTATCGCCAGATGATTTCAGCGTTGTTGCCGACTATCTTGAGATTGAGCAAAAGCCGTCCGACAAGTGTAACCTCTACCTGCAAAGCGTACCTCATGGCATCAGCCGTGCCACACTCAGCGTCAAGCAAGTGGATTACCTCATCGAAGAGGGAGCAACTGATTCCATCCCATGAAGACAGGTATCACAGGAGGCATCGGTTCTGGCAAGAGCTACGTCTGCAAGCTGCTGGCACAACGGGGCATAGAGGTGTACGACTGCGATGCAGCTGCCAAGCGACTGATACGTACCTCACCGCGTCTGCGTCAGCAACTGAAGGCGCTCATCGGTTCACTCGACAAAGCAGCCATCAGCCGCTTTCTGTTGGCTAACGAGGAAAACCAGCAGGCCGTGAATGCCATTGTTCACCCTGCCGTCTTCCAGGACTTCGAGGAGAGTGGTATGTTGTGGATGGAGAGTGCCATCCTATTTGAGTCGGGTGCCGACAAACTCGTTGACCGCGTAGTAGTGGTGACAGCCCCTGAGGAGGTGCGCATTCAGCGTGTCATGCAGCGAGACGGCATCACTCGCGAAAAAGCCCTGCAATGGATTGCCCGCCAGTGGCCGCAGGAACAGGTCATAGCACGCGCCGACTTCAAAATCGTCAACGACGGCCACGCCGACCTCAACAGTCAAATAGAAAGATTATTAACGACGTAATATCGAAATAACGAAATACCGAAATAACGAAAAAAAATAACGTAATAACAAAAACAATATGAAACAGACCATTTTAGCTATCTCGGGTAAACCGGGACTCTACAAATTAGTATCACGCGCCAAGAACAGCCTCATCGTTGAGGCCCTTGACGACACCCACAAGCGCATACCGGCCTTCGGCACTGACCGCATCACGTCATTGGCCGACATCGCTATGTTTACCGAAACGGACGATGTTCCCCTGATGAAGGTTCTTGCATCCATGCGTGACCTGGAGCAGGGCAAGGAGTCGAGTGTCGACTTCCGTAAGGCTTCTCCCAAGGAGTTGCACGACTACTTCACGAAGGTGCTGCCCGACTGGGATCAGGACCGCGTGCAGAACAGCCACATCAAGAAGCTCATCCAGTGGTACAACATCCTCGTGAAGGCGGGCATCACCGACTTCGAAGAGGAGATGGCACCCACCGAGGGCGACAATATTGACAACAGAAAAGAAGAGGAATGAGCCGCAGCTCATTCCTCTATTTTTTACATTGCGGGCAGATACCCTTGACCATGAAATTCACGGAACATTGTTCGAAGCCTTCGGGCAATGCCACCTCCGGAATGGCAATATCCTCCAGACAGTAGGTTCGCCGACAGCGTTCACAGAAGAAATGCACGTGTAGGTCTTCATCCGTCTCACTGTCATGGCTGTGACACAACTCATAGCGTACGCCATCGCCACCGTCTTCAATAACATGTACCAACCGGTGCTCCTTGAATAGTGTTAAGCAACGGAACACACCCGACTTATCAATGGTCAGTATCTTGTATTCCAATTCACTCAGCGACATGGGACGACCCGCTGCGGCCAAAGCCTTCACAACAACGATACGGTTGGCGGTAGGCTTGACACCGTGCTCCTCGAGCAACTGAACACAACGGCTTTCGTCCATCATCGCCCACTGGGATTACATCATCGGACGTCCACCTCCGAAGCCACCGCCAAAGCCGCCTCCGAAGCCGCCACCGCGACCGCCACGGCCACCGCCAAAGCCACCAGGACCGCCAGGCCCCCCCTGACCACGTCCGCCACGGCCACCGCGACCACCGAAGCCACCTCCAAAGAGGTTCAGGCGATAAATGACGTGTAGCATTGCATAGTTTGTAATGGCATTATACTCAGTATCGCTGCGCTGCATGGCGTTGAGGATACTGGTGACGGTCGACTGCTCATGCAGGATATCATAGAACTGCAGCGAGACAGTCAGTGCATTACCCTTCAGGAACGACTGCGACAGCTGTGCATTCCAAATCAGCTCGTTGGTATTCATCGATGTATCGTTGTAACCACGACGGCTCTGCATAGTGATATTCGTAGTCAGCTGCGTACCCCAAGGAGCCGTGAGACCCGTCATGGCACCATAAGCGAACTGCCATGTATCGAGGTTGTTGTTGGGCTGCAGTTCACTGCGTGAATAGGTATAATTCAACGAACCATTGAGTTCGAATTCGAACCACTCGTTACGATAGCTGGCCGACAGGCGTTCACCGAGACCCAGCGACTTAGTGACACTCTCCTCCGAGTCTGCCATACTGTTGACGCTGACGTAACCCACATTGTGGTTGTAGCTCAGATTCGTGAAGGTATTGACATTGAAGTATGCTGCCGAGTCGATGGCGGTATTGAACATAAAGCCAACATTACCGTTCCAGTTACCGTTGATATTCTCAGGACGGGTGATGGTTCCACCGGTAGACTCCACATAAGTAGTCTTGTTCGACACGGAGTTGCTGGTCGTCGAGAAGTTCACAAACGTCATCACGGCACGCTGGTGATTCGTGAAGTAGTCGTTGTAGTACAGGTTGATGTTCTGCGTGAACGAAGGCTTCAAGCCAGGGTTACCACGAGTGATACGCAGGGGGTTGCTGTCGTCATACACATCCAGCAGGTCGCTCATGGACGGCTGTTGGGTATTGGCACGGTAGGTCAAACGCAGCTGACCGGTCTGCGACTTCTTCCAACGAAAATCCACTGTCGGCGAGAAGTTGGTCACGGTACGGGTAGTATCTGCACGCAGACGTGTTGTCACGCCATCCACCAGTTTCGTGTAGTCCTGTACGAAGTGTGACTTCTGGGGAATCACCTGGAAACCGATGTTCAAGTTGTACGACGGACGTACTACACGCAACGTCACCTCAGCCGTATGGGTATAGTTCTTATAGTTCGAATAACGGCTCAGCGTCTGGTCCTCATAATAGTCTATCGGATGAGTGAGCGGATTCAGATAAGCATCGAAATTACGATATGCCGGTTCAATGCCCGAGTAGTCGTAATCATTGAGACCATAGGTCTTGCGGTCGCTCTTGGTATAGCTGTACTGATAGCGGTAGCCGAACTGCAGATACACCTGACGAGCAATGGGTTCGCTGTAGGTTGCGCGCACCGAGTAGCCCCAGTTGTCTTGCGGTGTCACGGTGTAACGGTTGGTAATGGTTGTATCGGCAACCGTAAACAGGTAAATATAGCTGTTGGCCATCGACTTGCTGACACCCTCGCCCCAGTTACCGTTCAACTGGATGGTAATGTTACGGCCTTTGTTGTTCAGGCGGCGGTTGAACTGCAACATACCACGCAACGTCTTCGAGTCGCTATAGTCGATACCGTCGTTCAATTGATAGTTCTTGACGATACCATATTTTTGGGCAATATTCAGCACGTCGAGCAATGGGTTATCCGAATAGTCGTAAGGATCCTTGTCGAACGTTGCATTCAGACCGACGTTCGTGCCGTCGTTGGTGCCATACGAGAAATTCGGGCGGAACATGATGTTCGTCATCGAGTCAGGCTGCCACTCCAGGCGCATCTGACCATTCCACTGGTTTGCACAGGTGAAGTTCTGGGTCCTGCTATTGCTAAACGATGACGTGGCACCACCGAAGAAACTCTCTGTAGCACTCTTCGAGAAAGCATCGCCGTCACTGTGGTTCCAGCGCACACTACCGTCAACAGTCAGCACGTTGGTCTTCTCGTAGTTCACGTTCACACCGGCCATCTTCATGGCGTTCAAACCCTGACGGCCAGCACCGAAACGGCCACCGCCGCCACCACCACCGGGAAAGCCCATATCATTGGTATTGTTGGCATTGGTCATTAGGAACACCTTCATATCGTCCTTCATCACACCACCGAATACGCGGCCTGCATAGCGACTCTTCGTACCTGCTGCCAGGTCGGCGTTCACCATGATACCCTTGTTCATGCCGGCCTTGATACCGAAGTCGAGCACCGTCTCTTCCTCGCCATCCTCAATACCCGACACACGAGCCATATCACTCTGCTTGTCGTAAGCCTTGATGCGGTCGATGATGTTCGTCGGCAGGTTCTTCATGGCGGTCTTCGTGTCACCGGTCATAAATTCCTTACCGTCCACCAGAATCTTCTTCACCTGCTTACCGTTAATCTTCACCGAACCGTCGTCGCTGACCTCAGCACCGGGCAGACGTCTCACCAGTTCCTCGACCACTGAACCCTCGGGCGTACGGAATGCAGCGGCATTATATATAAAGGTGTCGGCCTTCAACGTCACTTTCGCAGCATGACCGGTGACGGTGGTACCCTTCAGCATGACGGCATCGGGCTCCATATTGATGGTACCCAGTGCCACGTCACTGCCGGCCATCTTGACACGCTTTGTATAGGCCTTGAAGCCTACGCAGGTCACCTGCAGAATATAGTCACCTGCCTGGGCGTTTATATTAAACTTACCCTCCATATCGGTCAGCGCACCCTTCACGAGCGTACTGTCCGTCTTCAGCAGTTTTACCGTTGTTTGGGGAATTGGGTCTTGTACGTCGTCGACGATCATACCCGTGAATGAGCGCTGAGCCAGAGCTACCACAGCCATCAGCGGCATCAGCATAAGCAAAAGTGTACGTTTACTGTCCATAATCTATTTAACGTTTTACGCCTATTTTGACGCGCATCTCCAACAAAGGTTTAACGCCAAACAGAAAAAAAACAAAAAAACAGGAGGCAAGCACTGGGCTCTGCCTCCTGATTTTTATTGTAAGGAATGAGGAATTACTTGTTCCAAGTGAACTCAAATGCGAAGCCTGTGTAGTAACCATCACCGTCAACAAGACCAAGCATCTCAAAATAGTAGGTATTACCCTCCTGCTTCGTGAAGCAATAGTCGGGAACATACTGCTCTACCCAGCAGAACGTGTACTGGTCAGCTTCAGCCACGACACCACCAGAAGCGACAAGGCTGATAGCACCATCTGAACCTACTGTAAACTGGAAGCCTGTATCTGAAGCAAAACCGTCAGGAGCAGGGCCGTAAACAGCTATCCAAGGCTTGATGACACGGTAGAGGTTGGTAGCCTCAGCGTGCTCAACGGCTACGTTCTGGGCTGTTGCACCATTCTCTGCGAAGGTATAATCGGTGAAGGTACATGTACCTGCACTTACCCATGAATAAGCCTTGTTGATTTTAACATTTACCTTGTTCGTACCAGTATGATACGTCGGTGAGAGGTTTATTGTGTCGTTATACTCTAATGTCAAGTCAAGTATCTTACCCATGGGCAGGAGGGTGACATCGACACTGATTTCTGCTTGGTTGACACCATTGGCAAAAGTGAAGTCACTCACATTGCAAACACTCTGATAGTCAACTGTATCGCCGTCAACAACAGCTGTAATCTTCCCTACTTTTCCCGTGAAATCACCATTAGAGTTGCCACGGGTGATACCAATCTTATAGACAGGGCTGTTAACAGGAACCTCTACACTACCCAGCGAAGTATTGGAAAATGCGACACACTGTCCGTTACCTATAGAGTACATTTCACCCTCATTATCAACATTACACGAAGTGAAGAGAGCCATCGCAGCAATCGTCAGTCCAAAGAATATCTTATTAATCTTCATAATTCTTGATGATTTAATGATGAATAAACTTGCTGTTTCTTACTTTTTGTAGTCACCAGTAGGGTTCTGATCCTTGTCGCCGTCCATATTCTCATTTCCGTCGAACTCAGCCTGAGGAATGGTCAGTACATTGCAGTATGCTTCAGGATCCTCTGTGTGAACATTAGGAATGAGAGCACCACTGGGCCAGCCCATAGCCTCTGTACGCTTGAAGCCCTGCTTCAGACGCTTCAGGTCATACATACGACCAAACTCACCCCAGAGTTCAATACGACGCTGGATGAGGATTTCCTCCAACAGAGAACCAGTTTCATTAGCTTTCTCAGAAGTCTTACCCAGTCCCGTACCAGTCTTGATAGTACTGTAGTCTGCATCACGCTGTTTCATCAAAGCATAAAGATCTTCCTTAGCAGCGGCATCGTCACCCAGACGGCACTCAGCCTCAGCAGCGGTCAGGTACATTTCCTCAACACGCATGAAGATGTAGTCACCCATCCAAGTAGAAACATCGCTGAAGCGGAACTTCTGCTGAACCTTACCGACTCCATCTACGTCGAACCACCATCCACGGCGAGCATCGTTGGCACTCATCTTAGCATACAACTCTAAGTTGATACATTTCGGAGCCTTCAGAGCATAAGAAACTTTTGACAGATAGTCCATGTGAGAAAAGAAACTGGCGTACATACCAACCTGGTCACTGATAATCTCAGCACCCCACATCACGTTGTCAGCACCAACATTATTCATACCTATGAACGAAGCAACAGGCAGGATTTTACAACCGCTGGTGTTAATTGCCTCATGGGCAGCAGCCTTAGCCTCAGCCCACTTATTCTCTACCATACAGATACGAGCCTTAAGACCCTGAGCAACAGCATAGTTGATATGACTCTTGTTATCCTTGTAGCGCTCAATACCCTTCAGCAATTCGCAAGCCTTGTCAATGTCCTTATCAATTTGGGCATAAACCTCAGCATTGGTAGCACGAGGCTGACCAGTGGTCTGAGGAGTTGTGGGATCATTATAAATAGGTACACAAGGATCACTCTCATGACCAACCAACGTACGTGCAAAATACTGAGACAGCATGAAATAGCTGTAGGCACGGATGGCATAAGCCTGACCGATAGCATAGTTCCTTTCCTCAGTAGATCCTCCCATCGTCTCCTCTGCAGCAATAATGTAGTTGGCATTAGAAATCCAAGTATAGAAGGCAAACCAGAGATCGTAGCTACGCCATGCACTGTTTGCAAAACGACCCTTTACATTATAAATTGCATCAAACCAGAACCAGCCCGAGCCCTGAGCAGCCATCACATGGTCTTCACCCATGACATCAGCGCAAAGGTTGTAGGCTGTAATACCGAAGCACTGGTGTGTGTTACCTGTTGTAGACCAACCGGAAGTGTACATCTCACGGTAAATACCGTTCAGAGGAACAAGGGCAGCCTTACCATTGGCAAGCAATCCCTGACCTGACATGGACTGTGTAGGAACGGTTACGATGCTATCTTCGCTACATGAAGCAAGCATCATGCCACCCAGCAGAGCCATGAATGTATATTTAAATATTGCTTTCATATTATTTCTTATTTATTATTTTATCAAAACCATTGTCAATTAGAACTTAACCTCTAAACCGATACTCCAAGTCTTGTTGGGTACATAGTCGTAGTCTGTACCACCAGTGAAACTGTACTGAGGATCCATACCATTGAGGTGGCTCCAAAGCTTCAGGTTGTCAACAGAGGTGAACACACGTACGTTCTGCAGACCAGCCTTGCTGACAATCTGGCGAGGCAGGTTGTAACCCAGTGTAATGTTCTTGATAGCAAAATAAGAAGCGTCAATCAGGAATCGGTCATTAGTGGCATACGACTGACCAATCTCAATACGTGGAACGTCAGTCACATCACCAGGCTTCTGCCAACGACGCAGTGCGTGTGAATGCCATGTGCTGCTCAGATAGGTCACCTCCATAGCTCCTCTATAAATGCCGTCATATACCTTACCACCAATACTGTAAGTGGTGAGGAGAGAGAAATCGAAGCCCTTATAGTTCAGGTTCGTGCTAATGCTACCATAGAGATCAGGAATACGGCTGCCCAGATAGTACTTGCTGTTAACAGCTGTAGAATAGTCATCAGTGATATACTCAGTACCAGGAATCATATCACCATTATCATCCTTCTCGTAAGCCCAGTAAAGCTGTGCACCCGTTGCAGGGTCAACACCAGCCGACTTAGACATGTAGAAGGTGTTCAAAGGATAGCCCTCCTTGATAACACGTATGCCATTTACGATTTCAGGGCTCTGCTGGGTCAGTTTCGTCACCTTGTTGCTGACGGTAGAACCCATCAAAGTAATATCCCAGTGGAGATCCTTAGACTTGATCGGAGATACGGTCAACTCCATCTCAACACCCGTATTACGCAGATTACCTACGTTAGCATTGTAACCAGTGAAACCAGTAGACAAAGGCAACGGATAGTTCAGCAACATATCGGTAGTCTTCTTATAGTAGTACTCAACACTGAAACGCAGCATGTGGTCGAACAAAGTACCTTCCAAACCAATGTTGAAGTTGCTGTTTTTCTCCCAAGACACATCCTTGGTCTCCAGCGTCTTGATGACAGCACCGATATTATTGGCGTTGTTCCATCCCAACTCATACAAGCTCTGCCAAGCATAGTAGATAGAATAACCATCCTGATCGCGCAGGTCATCGTTACCCTGCTGACCATAGCTGGCCTTAAACGACAGATTGTTAATCCAATTAATGTCCTTCATGAAGTTCTCCTGAGAGATACGCCAGTTGGCACCCAATGACCAGAACGTACCAGTCCAGTTATCCTTATAGAAACGCGACGACTGGTCAGCACGCAGAGAAGCGGAGAAATAATATTTGTCAGCGTAGTTGTAATTAATACGACCCATGAATGAGTTGATTCGATAATCAATAGAGTAAGAATCTGCCTCATACATGTTTGCTGCAGGTGCCAGTTCGTAGATACCATCTACCAGATTGGTACGACCAGCGGTCAGATACTTGTAGTTGTAAGCATAGAACTCATGACCAAGCATGACATCGAAGTTATGACGATCGAAGGAACGATTCCAAGTGAGCAACTGGTTGAAGGTATAGCTCTGAGTACGATAGTTGTACTTCTGAATCAAACCACCAGACTTAGCTTGGTTTCCATGATACATGTTCATGTAGCGCATACGGTTCCGAGTCTGATAGTCCAGACCGAAATTAACTGCAAATTTCACGCCCTGCAGGATGCCAGCAGAAGCGTCATCTGTACCCAGTACGAAACCAGTACGCAGACCAGCAATATCGCGCAGATTCTCACCGGCATCATCAACAAGACCACCCAGAGCGTTAAAGTCACTGACATTACCATAACGCAGACCGAGTTCCTCGTTGTCACCATAGTCCAACTGACGGTTTCCGTCACCATCGAGCAGGTCGTTACCCTCCAAATCCTTCATATAGGTAGGGAACAAAGGAGAAATGAACTGTGCGGTATACCATACGTTTGAGGTAGAAGTACCATCGTAGTCGTTCTGGTTGGTCTTCGAGTGAGCCAGTGAAACATTGGCATTCATCTTGAACCAATTGGTCACCTGAGTCTCCACATTGGCACGGGCATTGTAACGCTGGAAATTGGTAGTCTTCAGAATACCATCCTCATTTACATAGCCCAATGAAAGCAAATACTTAGTACGGTCCGTACCACCGTTTACTGACAACTGGTGCTCATGACGGAAAGCATTATTGTTCTTGATAGACTCCATCCAGTTCTCGTCCCATGCAGACTGAGCGTCAGCACGAACCTGACCAGTAGCGGGATCAATAATTGTATCCCACGTGTAGTTCTTGAACGGATTGTAGTGCTCACCACCCAGATTACTACCTAATGCAGCACGGGCAGCAGCCTCAGCGTCAGCCCACGACATACCGTTGTCATAGATAAAACCGTTGCGCAGTCCCTCGTAGGTCAGCTGGACATATTCCCGCTGATTTACCAAATCGTACTCAGGGATTGCACGGTTAGACCAACCGACAGTAGAACGCCAAGTCACTTGAGGTCTACCTTCCTTACCTCTTTTGGTAGTAATCATGATAACACCATTAGCACCACGGGCACCATACAAAGCACCTGCAGAAGCATCCTTCAGGACGGTCATCGACTCAATATCAGAAGGATTCAATGAACTAATATCACCATCATAAGGAACACCATCAACCACGTACAGAGGAGCTGACGAAGCGTTCACAGATCCATAACCACGAATGCGGATGCTGGGAGACGAACCAGGCTGACCACTGGCAGAGGTCATCTGCACACCACTTACCTGACCTTCAAGTCCCTTAGCTACGTTGGTGATAGGACGAAGCTCCAATTTGTCGCTACCTACGCTCTCGGCAGAACCGGTGAACGACGACTTCTTGGCTGTACCATAAGCCACCACGAGCACCTCGTCGAGGGCTGTCTGATCGTTAGTCAGCACGATACGCATGTTGGGACGTGCACTTACCTCAATAGGCTCCATACCTATATAGGTAATACGCAGCACGTTCTTGCCGGCTGGGCAAGTCAGCGAGAACTTACCATTAGCGTCCGTTACGGTACCAACCTGTGTACCTACAACGAGTACGGAAGCGCCGATGACGGGCTGTCCGTCTTCCTGAGAGGTAACGGTACCGTTAACCTTAGTCTGGGCCAAAGCAACTCCTACCAT
>CADCDY010000035.1:35249-35629 GCA_902800245.1 uncultured Prevotellaceae bacterium | reverse complement strand
AACGTTGAACCAAGCTTACGGCCCTGTAGGTCGTACCACTCACCGTTTCCATCATCCATCATCCATCTGACATCAGGAACATCCGTAGTCGAGCCTTCCAGGTCGCTGAGGTCGAAGAACAGCGGAGCAGGCCGGTCACCGCGATGCAGCGTATAGGCCTCGAAGGGGCGCACCTGGCGGTAGTTACGTTCGAAGATGCTACCCTCAGGACGACCATTACGCTCCTCGCCAACATTCAGTGCATAGAAATCCTCACTGACTGCCATACGCTGGAAGGCGGGAACCATCATATAATCTGCCGACTCGTCAGCCATCTGCTCCGTCCTTTCCACATAAGCATCCTGGGCAGCGAACGTCACCCGTCCATTGAGGTTGAAGCG
>CADCDY010000035.1:0-35126 GCA_902800245.1 uncultured Prevotellaceae bacterium | reverse complement strand
GCTCCGGGCAGTACCAGTTGTTGTTGCCCTCAGCGTCCTTCAGCACAATTTCCTTCGCCACACCGTTCACCACGACGTTCTGCACGCCCTCAGGAGCCAGCCGCGCCTCGTTGACATACACCAGCAGGTTCGGGTTGCCAATATTAGCATACTCTTCAGCAGGAATCTCCGCATAGCCCACCTGAATGGCTGCAAGTTTAGTACAGCCAGAGAACATATTATTTGTAACACTCTCATTGGAAATGCTAAAGCTACTAATATCTAGATCTATGAGATTGTAACATCTCTCAAACATATTTTGGAAATCTATCACATTCGCTGTGTTAAATCCATCCAAATTAAGATTAAGCAAGTTTTGACATACTTCAAACATAGAAACCATACTTGTTACTTTTGAAGTATTAAATCCGCTTAAATCTAAGGTTTCAAGACTTCCACAATCCATAAACATATAACTCATATTTGTTACGTTCGAAGTATTGAAGCTTGAAACATCAAGATTTTGAAGACGATAACATGAGAAAAACATATGAGACATGTCTGTTACATTGGCTGTATTAAAACCCCTAATGTTAAGAGTAGTCAGATTTGCGCAGCCATAAAACATTTGCCTCATATCCGTCACGTTCTCAGTATTAAAATTGCTTAGGTCAAAACTTGTGAACCCGCACTCCCTAAACAAACAATACATATTCGTAACATTTGAAGTATTAAAATGACTAACGTCTAATTCTGTCAGTTTAGAACAACCACAGAACATATTCATCATATTATTCACATTATCCGTTTTTAAATTACTGATTCCCTGAACACTTGTCAAGTTTTTGAAATTAAAGAACCAATATGCAGTACTATTTAAAGAAGTACAATTTGCAAATGAATTATCGAAGACAACTGTAGTTACAATCTCTCTGTAATCTCTCCAAGGGACGTTATCGACAGGAGAAAATTCGACGTCCATACCATTCCACTCAGCTTTCTTGTCATCATAGTAGAACGTCAGCACGGTATTGTTGTCGCTCAATACGGCATAGGGTTCAGGATCACCCACATTAGGATCTACCCAAGGCTGGTCACCAACACGCGTGAAGTATCCTGGCGTAGAGCTATCCGGACCGCCATCAATACGAGCATAAGTATAATCCACGTGGTCCGGATCAAAGTGTGTCCCTGCACCGCCTACAAGGTTAGCACATTCATTAAACATACCGTCGCCCATTGTTACACTTTGAGTACTCCACCCATTACCAGCATAGATGGTCTTCAATTTCGCACAGTCAATGAACATTTGTCTCATATCAGTAACATTATTCGTATCAAAACTACTGATATCAAGAGTTGTCAACGTCCGACAACTGGCAAACATGTTGTACATATTAATTACACTCGACGTATTAAAGCTGCTTATATCAAGATTCTGCAAATCTAAACAATCGTAAAACATCTGTTCCATGTTTGTAACTGCAAAGGTATTGAAATTACTCAAATTAAGACTTGTCAAAGACCAGCATCCAGCAAACATATTTATCATATTAGTGACTTTGCCTGTATTGAAAGTGCTTAAATCAAGAGTTACCAGAGTCTGACATCCCCCAAACATCCCCTGCATGTCTGTCACATTGACCGTATTGAAATGACTGACGTCAAGACTTGTCAATGCCCTACAGTCACCAAACATATTCCTCATGTCAGTCACTTTGTCTGTATTGAAATGACTGACATCCAGATTTGTCAAAACGGAACAGCCTCTAAACATGCCACTCATGTCTGTCACATTGACCGTATTGAAACCACTAACATCAAGGCTTGTCAGACTAGAACAATCGTTGAACATGGCTTCCATATTTGTCACATTGTCTGTCCTAAGATTACTGATACCTGTAATAGTTGTAAGATTTTCGCAGAAAAAGAACCAGAATGCAGTACTTGTAATAGTGGAACAATTTGAGAAAGAAGAATCAAACACTACATGAGTAATGCTCTCTCTGTGCTCATCCCAACCCGAATCAACTATATCTCTTTGGCGATTGAAATCATAGTCCTCAGTAAACGGTCCAACACTCATACCATTGCGTTCTTCCTTATGTTCGTCATAGTAGAACGTCAAGACGGTATTGTTGTCGCTGAGCACAGCGTAAGGCTCAGCATCGGCTGGCATATCACCTTCGTGCACCTTGATGATTACCTGACCACTTAAATAACCCCACTCATGGTTAATGGTTACGGGTACAAAAATAGTGAACGAGCCAAGCTGCCCGCCATTATTCACAAAGGTCAGCATACCATGATTCAAGTCAGGATTATAACTAACTGCAAGATCTGGAGCCATCTCACTCAATGAGTGCAGAGAGCCGTCCGGACTGCCCAAATCGGTCATAATGATTTTATTAAGCTCTTCGCCGTTTTCCGTACCCGTAATAATGGGGCTATCGACACGATAGTACTCATACAAATCGGGGGAATCATTACGAACAAGTTGCTTATTGCGCCAGTCCTGCAAATGGATGAGTTCATCCAAAGGTACAGAAACCTCCTCACTATTTTCAAAACTTATCTCAACAAGGCTGATACTTTCAATGCTAAGAGGTTTCGTGAGCATTACCGTGAATGATCCGTTTGTCAGCGGCATCTCATCGTCACCAATATAAGCCTTCACGCAAAGTGGCAACGATACATACCGGTCTGTTGCACTGAGTAAGCGAAATGTAACATCTGTGTTGAGAATACGTATCATACCCCATTCCGGGTCTATCTCAGCCACTTCGCCCTGCATGTTAGCATCCTCATACACCAGTATCCTGCCACCATCGAATGTCTTCCAATGGTCTTTCTCCGTAAACAGAATACGTCCCGTTACATTATCAACCGGTTCACCGTTCTGCGTAGTAAAGGCCAACTTGTTTTCGATGAAAGTATTCAGTACATTATTCTCCCATATAGACACTTCACCGGGAGGCAGCGGCACATTTATTATGATAGCCTCGAAACCATCCGGATTACCGGTCTCATCGTACCAATAATTATCTATCTTTCCCGTCAACACAAGGCCGTTAGGATCAACCACTGGTGCATCCTTGAACGTAAAATACCCCGGCGTCTGGCTATTCGGTCCTCCGTCAATTCGGGCGTACTCATGGTCGGTGCGGTCAGGGTTGTAATGAGTTCCTGCGCCACCGACAAGGACAGGGCAACCAGCGAACATGTTTTCACCTACATAAACAGAAGATGTGTTCCATCCTTCACCTACATAAATAGTGGCAAGATTAGAACACTCATAGAACACATACCTCATATCCGTCACGTTCGACGTATTGAAATTGCTCAAGTCAAGAGAAGTCAAACCAGAACAGTTCTGGAACATACCAGTCATGAAATTCAAGCTTGACGTATTGAAGTTGCTCACGTCAAGAGTGGTTAAATTAGAACACTGAGCGAACATTCCACTCATGTCCGTCGTTTTCGCTGTGCTGAAGTTGCTCACGTCGAGGCTCGTCAAGCTAGCACAATCAAAGAACATACCGGCCATGTACTCCACGTTGTCCGTCTTGAAGTTGCTGACGTCAAGGCTCGTCAGACCAGAACATCTATTGAACATATAGCTCATGTTCGTCACGTTGTCAGTCTTAAAGTTACTCACGTCAAGAGAGGACAAGTCATGACATCCTGAGAACATATGGTTCATGTCCGTCACATTCAGCGTCCTCAATTTATCAAGACCGAAAATCTCTGTTAAATCACTGCATTCATCAAACCAAAAAGCAGTACTAGTCAAGGACTTGTAATCTTCGAAAGCATCGTCGAAAACCACCTTCGTAATGGATGAAGCCACATTTGCCCACCCTCTATCAGATGGTTGGCTAAACGGTCCGACACCCATTCCATTCCGCTGTTCCTTCTCCGTGTCGTAGTAGAACGTCAGTGTATATTTGCCACTTCCAGTAGGTACAATAGATTCTTCATGCTCGTCATAGGTGGCTTGATCTACAACCTTTATTATGAAAGTGACATCGTCAGCATAATCTTTATCAGATAAATTATACTCGAATAGTGTTTTCTTTAATGTCACAGAATAATTACCAAGGGGAACATTATCAGCAACTCTGAAGTCAACAATCACAAGATTATTCACGACTGACTCAGGAATGGGCTCAGAGGAAGCAAACGGAATAACTGCCAGTCCTTCTGAATTTACATCACCCACAACGCCAGAAGCTTTTGTCCACACATTTGCCACTGTATAGTCTCCAGTCGTCGTAAATCCTGTTGTGGGGAAATAGGCATAAAGTGTCATTGCCGTGTAGGCATTAGCTTTGCCGTCTTTCAAATTAACTGCAAATGACGCAGTTCCACCAGGAACCACAAAGACATCTGCTACCGTAACGACAGGGTTATTTCCAGAGACTGAGATGGGAGCCTCGCTCAATACAGCATAGGGCTCAGGATTTGTCACTACAGGGGCATTCTTGTCTGTGAAATATCCTGGCGTAGAGCTATTCGGTCCCCCGTCGATACGGGCGTATGTATAATTAGTGTGGTCAGGATTGTAGTGCGTGCCTGCACCACCGACGAGGGCGGTACATTCAAAGAACACATCACTTCCATTCATTTCTATAACAGACGCTGTTGACCATTTATCACTAACATAAATTGTCGTAAGGCCAGAACAACTATAGAACATACGGAACATGTCCGTCACGTTGTCAGTCTCGAAATTACTCAAATCAAGACTCGTCAAGTTAGAACAATTGCTAAACATGGTAGCCATGTCCGTCACATTGTCCGTCTTGAAGTTGGTGACATCAAGACTTGTCAGACCAGAACAACTTTCAAACATACTACTCATGTGCGTCACGTTGGCCGTGTTAAAGTTACTTACATCAAGAGTGGTCAAGCCAGAACAGCCAGAGAACATAGAAAGCATGTTAGTTACATTATCCGTCTTGAAGTTGCTCACATCAAGAGAAGTCAAGCCAGAACAACCATAGAACATATTTTTCATATTCGTCATATTGTCCGTCTTGAAGTTGCTCACATCAAGGTTTGTCAGGCCAGAGCAGCCAGAGAACATCCAATCCATTCCCGTCACATTGTCTGTGTTGAATCCGCTCACATCAAGGCTCGTCAGACTAGAACAGTCTTTAAACATACTGCCCATGTTCATCACGCTCGACGTATTGAAGTTGCTCACGTCAAGAGAGGTTAAGCTAGAACAATCAGAGAACATCTGATTCATGTTTGTGACATTCAGCGTCTTCAGCCTATCAAGACCGACAATCTCTGTCAAATTACTACATCCACCGAACCAATAAGCAGTACTTGTCAAGAACTTATAATCTTCAATCGCATCGTCGAAAATCACCTTTGTTATGGATGAAGCCACATTTGCCCATCCACGCATTTCGTAATCAACAAACGGTCCAACACTCATACCATTCCGTTCGGTCTTCTTATCGTCGTAGTAGAATGTCAGGATGCTGTTGTTGTCGCTCAATACAGCGTATGGCTCAAAACTAGCCTGTTGATCAATAGTCACTGTAAACGAACTGGGGGCTAACACTTTCTTTTCTCCCTCTACAGGAACAATTTCTATATTTTTGATGAAACCAGTAAACGATTGTCCTACAGTTACGGCAGACTTTGGTTTAATGGTAAATGTCAGAAGGACGCCCGAAGTACCATTTAACGGGGCGTTGGTCGTTGACAATCCTACAACCTTCAACACACCTCCGACGAGATTTGCTTCTACAAGATGACTATCATCATGGCAGTCTCCCTTAACGAAGGCAACATCAGTACCACCAGCCATTACAAATTCTAGATCTTCAGGCAGTTCCAATTCAAATTGATATGCTGTATACTTGTCTGCAGCATCAAATTGGTAACTTACAATCAGCGGAGCTTCACTGTTTTGAGGAAGTGTAATATTTGCTACACTCAAAACATTTTGTCCATTTTTTTCAGTAAAGTATCCTGGTGTAGTGCTGTTCGGGCCACCGTCGATACGGGCATAGGTATAATCCACGTGGTCAGGATTATAAGCAGTGCCCTTGCCGCCGACAAGATTCGTGCAGCCGGCAAAAACATCTTCTCCACTTGTTACTGCTGCCGTTGTCCAGTCATTACCAGCATAAATGGTGGTAAGGCCGGAACAATTATAGAACATGTGATCTATGGCAGTCACTTTGTCCGTCTTGAAGTTACTCATATCAAGAGTCGTCAGACCAGAACAGTCATAGAACATGTAGTTCATATACAACATATTGTCTGTCTTGAAATTGCTTATGTCAAGGCTTGTCAGGCTTGAGCAATCCATGAACATCAGGCCAAAGTCAAATACGTTTTCCGTCTTGAAGCCGCTCACGTCAAGGATCGTCAGACCAGAACAACCACGGAACATCCACTCCATGTTGGTTACATTATCGGTCTTCAGGTTGCTAATGCCAACTATCTCCGTCAAATGATCGCATCCGTAGAACCAGAAAGCCGTGGATGTCAATTCTGTACAATTAGCAAACGAATCATCAAAAACCACCGTTGTAATATTCGTACGAGCATTTTCCCATCCTCGTCCCCCAGCATTTTCAAACGGCCCGACGTCCATACCATTCCTTGCGGTTTTCTGGTCGTCACAATAGAATGTCAGCACCAAGCCTCCATTCGTATTCTCGCTCAACACTGCGTATGGTGCCGCATCACCTGCTACTGTTCCTTGCGCCTGCATGTTGGTGTAGCCCAAAACAACGAGCAACAACACGAATAATGTTTTGAAAAGTCTTTTCTGTTTCATCATATTTTAGTTCTTTTGTTTTTAGTTTATAACGTTTGTAGCCGCAAAGATACGAATAAATAAGCAAAAACCAAAGGAAAATGGATATTTTTTTCGTATATTATTTGGCAGTTCAAGAAATATTCCCTATCTTTGCCCCGACTAAGACTATTTTTCTAACCGTATGAAAGCGATTAAGTACATATATCTGATTGCACTCTTGGCGGTTTTCTCTTGTTTCACAGTAACGGAGACAAGAGCTGACAATCAAGACAAGGCAATTAAGAAGGAGAGCAAGAAGGCTGCAGCCCAACTGGAAAAAGAGGGCTGGCAGATTTTTGGCAATGTCAAGAGCATCAAGGAAGGAATGGATGCCCACTATAGGGCATTGGGCGAAGGCAATGGATCAATCATTTCGATAGAGGGGCACGGTATTGCCAAAGACTTGAATCTGGCAGTCCGCAAGAGCCAGCACAACGCAGCATCGCAGTATGCGACCATGCAGGAGTCGAAGGTCGAGGGCACGACCGACACCAAAATGGAAAGCAAGTCGGACGGGGAAAATGCATCAAGCAACATTGAGATTGATGCCCATTTCCAATCGACTACTGACCAAACTGTAAAGGCACTGAAGCCTAGTGTCATATTCTACAGAGTGATGAGCGACGGCAAATATGAAGTCCGAGGCTTTTATCTTGTCACCGCACCATAATAATTAATAGGGACTATGGGAAAAAGAACAAAATTACACTTTATTATATTATGCTTCCTGTTATTAACGCCGGTTGCGAAGGCACAGAAGACGGCGACTGTCTCAGGACAATATACGTATGTCATCACAGAGAATGACGACGTTACCTTGAACGGAGCCAAACAGAAGTGTATCGAGTTGGCCAAGGCTGCCTGTATCAAGGCAGAATTTGGCGAAATGGTTACCTCTGACGTGATAGACTCAAACACTGAGACCAACGGTCAGGAAAGCAGTTCCTACTTTTGGGAGAACACCGTAGCAATGGCAAAAGGCGAATGGCTTGGCGACACCAAGCCTACTGAGCTGGACGTTGCCTACAAAGACGGGAAACTGACATTCACAGCCAAGGTCTATGGCAAGATACGCGAGATTATCCAGGCGAAGGTCGATCTGAAATGGGACATCCAAAAGGACGGAGTCAATGGGAGGCGTTCCGCTACTACGTTTGATAGCGGAGAACGCATCTATGTCAATCTCCGTTCTCCGTCAGCAGGATATGTTGCAGTCTATCTGATTGTGGGCGATGATGAAACCTCATGCCTGCTACCCTATCCTAACGATTTTGACGGACGATACCCCATCAAGGCTAACCGCGATTACGTATTCTTTGACAAGAGCGTTGACCAGACTGCCTATCATTACAAACTGAGCACAAAGCGTAAGCAGGAGGACAACCAGATTGTCGTCATATTCTCGCCCAATCCTTTTACGAAGTGTAACGACATCACTGGCGACAAGTATCATCCCAATTCCTTAAGCACTCACGACTTCCAGAAATGGTTATTGAAGTGCCAGCGAAAGGACAAGGACATGGTGGTCGATAAGAAGTGGATTAAGATTTATCAAAAAAACAATAACTAAATAAAACAAAAACAAACATTATGAAGAAATTACTCATCTTATCTATGATTAGTCTGTTCGGCATAGATGCCATTGGACAGAATGTGACCGAATTGGATCGTCAGGCCAATATCGACTGGAGTGAAGATTCGACAGAAATCATGACGGTTGAAGACATTGTAAAGACCCAACAGGGTCTGACCAGTAATCAATTCGAGGAATCGCATTTCAAGGATGTTTGGTCCAGGAAAGGCTATCTGAACCTTTCGTACAACACCACTACGCTGAAACCCGACGAGACGATCTCAACTGGTGTACCTAGTGTGAACGGCGGTATTGTCCCCGAGTTAAAGAGCAAATGGGGTGTTTCCCTGCAACTGGGCAGAAACTACAAACTCCACAAGAAACCCATTGCCAACATTCTGCAGTTCTATATCGACTATCAATATATAGACCTGAATTTGAACTTCTTCGAACAAGATGGCAACGGCCTCTATGACACAAGTCAGAGGTTACCAAGCGATAGTAAAAAATTCTATATTCCCTGGAACCTGAAGAAATATGAGGTCAACTATGGTATGGCTTTAGGTCCGTCATTCACTGTTGCCCCCTTTAACACCATGAGTAGCAAGGGGCTGCACTATCTGCAATTCAACATGTGGTATAACATTGGTTACCACGCATCGCTGTTGCTCATGAAAAACGACGAGAATGCCGATATTAACAAGGGAGGAGGATATGGCAATGAGGACAAGGTCAGGGAAGGTATCAAGATGAATCTTGGACATGGATTGACCAGTGCGTTCGGATTCAGCCTGACATGGAAATTCATCGGTATAGGCTACGAGTATCGCTCTGCTTCCTTGAAATACCAATCTCTGGATAAGGATACTTACGGTGACGATAAGTATAAGTTCAAGTCTTCGACAAGCCGTGTTTTCTTACAGTTCAGGCTCAAGTAAAAAGAAAGACTGGATAAAGTAGTTTAAACATTATTATTAATTAACAGAGAAAACAATTATGAAAAAATATATAGTTATCCTGATTCTGAGTGTAATCGGTTTATCGTCAGTCAATGCCCAATATAGTCATAGAATTGAGGGCACATGCGGTGAAGACGTACAATGGAATTTCGACGGCAACACTCTGACCATTTCCAATGTTAACAAAAAAGGAGAAATGGTAAAAATGTCTGATTACAATGTTGGACGCAATATAGCCCCCTGGGCAGAACGGAAACTGAACGTCAGGGCAATCATGATTAAGAAAGGTATCAAGAATATCGGTTCCTGTGCCTTTGCAAACTTAAACAATCTGGTGGAGGTACGTTTTGAAAATAATGATGTCGAAACTATAGGATGGGGTGCATTTATGAATTGCAGCCACCTACGCAACATTTCGATTCCCCTGCAGACAAAAAGCATTGAGACCATTGCATTTGCCAATTGTGTATCCCTACCCTCTATCATTATTCCAGACCGCTGCCGACTGGCAGACCAGGCATTCGTATCGTGTACAAACCTGAAAATGGTTGATGTTGCTCCTACGGCCATCATCGGTCATCACACTTTTGCCAATGAAGTCATCGTCAATGGGAAACCCCGCCACGCACTGTATAATGGTGAAATCCGTCGCCTGCCATCGTACGTGAACCTGGGCAACTGCTATGAATTTGGTTTTTCGAAAGAGTCTGTTGACAAGTGCACCAACAAAGTCAAGATGGACGAAGACTACGACTATGCCACCTCACAGGTGGATACCATCATTCCCCAGGGCTATAAAGTGCGTTATGACACATACGCACTGATTATCGGTAACCAGAATTACCGTTTTGTGAGCGATGTTCCATATGCCATCCATGATGCCAGAACATTCGCAGAGTATTGTAAGAAGACCTTGGGAATTCCCACGGAGAATATTCATATTACAGAAGACGCTACCAAACAGATGATCATGGAAGAGGAACTCGAAGACTGGATTTCGCAGATTCCTTACCGCGATGATAAAAAACTGATTGTTTATTATGCCGGTCACGGCGTTCCCGACATCAAGAATAAGAACAAAGCGTATATCCTACCCACTGACGTTCGCGGAACAAATCCGAAGAGAGGCATAGCCCTTGACGAATTCTATAGCAAACTCGGCGAACTGGCCTTCCAGCAGACTTCCGTATTCCTGGATGCTTGCTTCAGCGGTATCAACCGTAACAATGAAGGTGTCAGCGAGGGTCTGAGAGGTGTTGAGATTGAGGCAGAAGATGCAACTTTCGGCGACGGTTCCGTTGTTGTGTTCACCGCTGCCCAAGGCAACGAGACTGCTCAGGGTTATCCTGAGGAAGGTCACGGTCTGTTTACCTATTACCTGCTGAAAGAACTGCAGAAGACAGAGGGCATTGTTTCTTATGGTGACCTGTCAGACAACATCAAGACCAATGTGTCAGGACAGGCTCTTCAGCTTAAAATGCGTAAGAAGCAGACTCCTGCCACCAGCTGCTCAGAGAAGATTTCTTCGGTTTGGCGCGATTTGACTTTCTAATTGTATTACATATATATATTTATTAACATACAAAACTGAATGATTATGAATAAGATTAAAGTTATCCTTGTATTGATGATGGTATCGCTGTCACTGAACATGATGGCACAAAATGAGTATGAGGCCAAGAAGAAACAGGCCAGAGCTGAGCTGAAAGAGAAAGCCTCTAAAGCAGCACGTGATGAAGCCAAGCGGCTAAAGAAGGAAGGCTGGACTATCTCTCCTGGAGCCCTCCCCTTGGAAGTACAATTGGACAGAGCATATACTTATGAGCTCGATCGCGATGACAATGGCGATCCCGTGAATATCATCGGTAACGGAATGAGCGTTGGCGAAAGCTACGATGCAGCCAAGATGCAGGCTACGGAACTGGCCCGCGTAGATATTGCCGGAAAGATTGAGTCGGAGACCACCATGCTGGTTGACAATCTGGTGGGCAACAAACAACTGCCCAACGAAGAAGCAGCATCAGTCACTACCCTGCTGGCCGAAGGCAAAACTATTATCTCGCAGAAGCTGGGACGTATGCAGCCTGTTCTGGAGTGCTATCGCGTGAACAAAAAGACCAAGGTTAAAGAAGTGCTTGTACGTCTGTCCACCAAGGAAAGTTCTGTCCGTGAAGTAGTGAAAGCTTATCTCCGCGAAGAAATGGAGAAGAAGGGTGCCAAGATGAGCGACCAGCTGGATAAACTTCTGAAGTTAGACAAATGAGTGACGAACAGGATATGACCAGGTCTCAGAAGCTTCTGAGATATGTCTTTATCACGCTGTTAGCTTTCTGCGTGATGGGCATCTATGCCATGCTGGCCCTCAACATGAAGGTGTTCAGCCCTATCTCCAAAGCCCTCGGAGACTATTCGTACGAGGACTTCTATTACCAGATTTTGGGGAATACAGGAGACAAGGATACAAGCAATATTGTAACCCTTGTGGACATGACGGAATTGTTTAACCGTCGTGACCTGGCCAATCTGCTGACGGAGATAGAGAGTCTGCATCCGAAGGTGATGGGAGTCGATGTCGTGTTTCAGGGTCTGAAAGAAGACACAATAGGCGACCAGATGGTCATACAAGCGGCCAAGGATTGCCCATCGGCCGTTTTCGGCTATATGCTAATTGACAAGACCGACGATGCCGTCCATTCCTTCTTCATGAGCGACTCCCTTCAAGAAGCCTTCATCAACATGCCCCGTCAGTTGTATGGCGGACTGAAGCGCAGTATGAACATCGGACGAACGCATCAGGGAAAGCTCTATCCTTCGTTTGCAAAGGTAGTGGCAGAAAAATATGCCGGCCAAGAGATTGTTCCATTGGAAGACAAAACGGTAAGAATCAATTTCTCACCTATGGCTTTCCAGAAGATTTCCTACAAGGAAGTCAGCCAGCACCCCGAGTTGATAGAAGATCGTATCGTGCTGGTGGGTGCGATGAAAGAAGAAGCTGATATGCACTACACCCCATTAGGGAAGATACCCGGTACGGAAGTGTTGGGATATGCGATAGAGACAATGCTGAAACACAATCAAATAGAAACGGCTCCATTCTGGGTCGTCGTCATTGTATCGTTTGTGATAACGCTGTTTGTCGTCATCTGCCGCATCTGCTATCTGGATTTTGCCAAAAGCAGAGGACCTATATTAAAGCCCCTGTTGTCAACGGCACTGTTTCTGGGTCTGGTGGTATTTATTCTCGTGGCGTTTATCGTATGGATTTCCTTCATTCTTTTCTGTAAGTTCAACTATAGTCTGAATGTAGGATATGGCATTGTGGCAACGGCATTTATCTACTCTGCTACCAATTTATATGATACTTTCAAGAGTGCTTTTACAAAAAAGAAATAATTATGAATAAAAGATTAATCACACTATGGTGTCTGCTGTTCGCCTTCACTGTTGCATCGGTTCGTGCACAGGTTATCAGGCTGACAGTGGCAGATTTTAAGGGTAAAGCTGAATACGTTGCCCGTGACGGACACAAGCATCCCTTGAAGAAGGGAGTACAACTGACGGACGAGTCGTTGTTGTACATTCCATACAACGGGGAGGTGACCTTGGTAGATGAAACGGAAAACAAATATACGCTGAAGGGTCTCGGATGGTCATCTGTAGAAGACAAGATGAAAGACACCAAGAACACGGTACTTTCAAGGTCTAAGGACTACGTGAAGTCTGTGCTGGCGCAATTCCGAGGCCAGAAACCAGCCCAAGTACAATACATCAGCGATCCATGTACTGTTACCCGCGAATACTATGATGCTGATGCAAAGTTGGAAGAAGTTCCGAGCCAGAAGAAGCAGACCAATAACTTCCGGTCAAGTTTTGACGCCTTTAAGAAGAACGCCAGAAAGGAATATGACGACTTCCGTAAGAAGGCTTTCAAAGAATACCGCGAGTTTGTACGTCAGGCTTGGAAGGAATATGGCGTAGAAGAGCCGATAGCACAGCCTGAGGAACAAGAGGTTGAACCGATGTTGGTTCCTGATGCCGATCAAGAAACAGCATCATGGTTCAGCAAACTGTTCCGGAAGAAGGATAAATCGAAGAAGAAAGAGGAAGAAAAGCAGAAAGAGGAGAAAAAACAGGCTGAGGCTAAACGTGACCGTAACCCCAAGGGCGAAGCTCTGAGCTACAAAGAGACCGTTGTTGCTGTTGCCCCCAAGCCACAGCCAAAGCCGTTGTCTGAAGTACAGGAGGTTCCGCAAAATGCCAATACCTTTAAGATCTTTAAGATTTTCGGCACTGAGTTCAAGGTCCGCATTGGTGACGACTGCCGTTTCAAGCTGAAAAGCACGTCGAACAATGATGTAGCAGACGCAATGGAGATATTCGAAAAGCCACAGTTCGATAATCTACTACACGACTGTCTGAAGATGCGAGACGAACACCACATGTCCGACTGGGCTTACTATCAGATGTTGTTAGCGCTGACCGATATGTTCTACGGGCAGGACACAAACGAGGCTGCATTGGTTTTGGCATTTCTCTATTCGCAGTCGGGTTACAAGATGCGTCTTGCATGCTACGACAATGGTCTGCAGATGCTGGTAGCATCGGAACACATCATCTATAATACCTCATTTATCCACATCGATGGCTATAACTACTATATGTTTAAGAGTGGAGACAGGAAGATGATGAATATCTGTCAGGCCAAGTTCCCCAAGGAGGGTCCTATGTCGTTACGAATAACTGCCGCCCAGGACTTAGACATGGCAGCAGCTCCGGAAAGGACTATTACATCGATTAAGAATCCGGATTTCTCCTTTACCGTCACCTCCAACAAAAACTACATGGACTTCTACGACACCTACCCATCGTCGTGCATCAACGACAACTTCATGACACGTTGGGCCATGTATGCCAATACCCCATTGGAGAAAGGTCTGACACAGCAGTTGTATCCAGCCATGAAGGAGAAACTGAACGGACTGACGGAAAAGGATGCAGTACAGCAGCTACTCTGGTGGGTACAGACCGGATTCAAATATGAATACGACGAAAACGTCTGGGGACGTGACCGTGCGTTCTTCGGTGAGGAATCCGTATTCTATCCCTACTGCGACTGTGAAGACCGTTCCATCTTGTTGTCACATCTGGTGCGCGATCTGCTGGGGCTGAAAGTCATCCTGATCTACTATCCTGGACATCTGGCTATGGCTGTCAACTTCAATGAAGATGTGCCAGGCGACTACATCATGAAAGATGGATTAAAGTTCGTCGTATGTGACCCAACTTATATCGGATCAAATGTGGGCGAAACCATGCCTAGCATGAAAGGAACCGACACGACGGTTATACTGCTGGAAAATAGTTAACCAAACATTAGTACACAAAAAAATCGAGGCTGCAAAGAGATTTCCTTTGCAGCCTCGATTTTGTATAGCGAGAAAACTCAGCTTGTGTATCAGCGTTTTGGCGATAGAGTCGGATTAGGATTATCGCTTTCTCCTGGCTCACGGTCAGAGGCAGAAGTCTTGATAGTCACCATGTTAGGACTATAGATAACACCCTTCGTACGGCTCTGAACAAATGCACGAACATAATAAGTAGTAGATGGTTCCAGTCCTTCCAGTTCAGCAAGAACGCTCTTCGATAGACCACCATGACCCGAAACCACCGATTCACTATTGTCGCGAGAAGGTCTGTCGTTGTCCCTACTATACACCAGTCCGTAATCCTCCACCTGATCGTCGGAAACAAAGCTATAGTGGAATTCAGCTGTCTTGTTGGTCACATAGAGCGAATACAGTTCACCTACAGTTGTCTGAGGCTCAGGAACGCCAGTACCCTGCTGTTCAATAACTACAACACACTGCTTAGGATTCCTTGTGCCAGCCATGATGACAATAGCAGTCGTGCGGTCCTGTTGGTTAGGATTCTCTTCGCAGAAGATGCGCAATTCACCATTGCCAACACCTATGGTAGCACCATCTCGACCACTCTGGCCTCCCTCGATGCGGGCCCAAGTAACGGATGACGGAATACGAGCCTGCCACTGGGCATTACTCTCTATACGCACCATACGCTCACCTGGACGGGCTTCGAAAGTCAGCTGTTCGGGCTCGGCAAAGAGGATGATGTCTTCACTATTCATACCTTCCTGAGTAACACTTACCTCAGCACTCTTGCCTGAGCCATAGAGCACTATCATCTGAGTTGTACGTTCCACATCGTTCACTGCATCGTCAACAGTCAGCTGCACAATCTCAGCTCCGGCACTGCCCGATGTCTTGTCAATGTGAAGCCAGTCAATACCCGAAGGAATCTGGATGGTCCAGTTGGTATTACTGGTAATGGTCAAAGCCTTAGCAGCAGTTGACTGAGCCTCAAACTTGAACGAAGCTCTCGACAGATTCAGACCGTCACCAGTACCTGTCTGCGTGATATTGACTCTCTGTTTCAGACCACCATCGGAAATCAGTATAAACGAGGCATGACGACCTGCTGTCGTCGTATTCTGGTCTGTACCGATAACCAGTGTTCCGTTACCGCTACCCTCACGTGGCTGGATGGTCAGTTCACCGCCGAAGTCACCGGCATCCAAGTCTTGTACCTTCCAGTGACAGTCAGCCGTAACATTGACTACTGTGCCTTCTTCGTCAGCGCGGAACTCAATGTCTCCACCCTGAACTCTCAGTATCTCCTTAGCGGGTTTGGCTTCGGTCTCATCGTCCGACTTACAGCCTGTGAAACCTGCTATGATGGGTAATGCAGCCAGTAGGGCTATGATATTTCTTGTCTTCATATTGCGTCGTCTTTATATATATAATAAGGTGTATATTAGAAATTGAAAATGGCACCAACCGACATCATGAAGCCACCGCCGGTGATATCGCTGTTGTCACTGATGCGTGTGAAATTGTCGTCTTTGCTGACAGCCACAGAGAATGCAGGGTTATAGAACAGGTTGACTCTGTTCAGAGGAGCGTACATCAATTTGGCACCTACCGACACACAGTTGGCCTTAGCCTTGTCACCATAGGAATTCGTACCGTCTGCCACCGTCGCAGAGAGTTGCTCTATTTCGTAACCTAACTGCGGAATAATAGCCAGGCGCTCAGTCAGCACAAACTGGTAGCCCAGTTTCACAGCTATTGTCGAGCGCTTGTAGGTCATACTGCTCAGATAGGTGTCGTTACCATCGACAGAGTACCAGGGCACCTCTTCGGATTTATTCATTCCAAACGTATAGGATGCCTGCAAATCGAAATCATTATAGGTCACACCAGCCAATGCCGTGATTCCGCCCAACTGACGGAAAGTATAAGCGGCTCCGAAATAGAAGGCTTTCGACTTGATATACTTCACGCGATCCAATGTGATGGTGTCACGCGTCAATTCATTATGCTTCACCTTGTATTCCAAGCCATTCTTGGATACATAGCCCTTACGGCTGATGTCAAACTGATAAGTACCTACTGGCAACGTATGCACCTCCGTCAGGTCAATGGGGTTCGAACCGTTGTAGGTGGCTTTGGCATCACGCGGACGAGTATAGAGGCTCAGACGACCAGTATGGGGTGTGGGCTGTCCGGCCTGTACGTTGTTGGTCTGCTGAGCCACAACGGTAAACGAAGTCTGCTGTGGGTCGCAGTCCGTCTTGCGGGTCTCTACAACGTATGAACCTTCGCGCAACTGGGTTCTCCACGAACCCGTAGCCACGTACTTGTCCTCAAACCATATCTCCGCGCGGTTGTCAACGTTGATAACGACGTCGCCAAAATGGTCGGACATGTCACGCTGTGGAACGTTAATTAGTCTCAAACCATCAGGATCATTTGTAGAAAGCGTGAATGTCTGTTCACCTTCAAAGCGGTCCTTCAGGGCACGTACCGTATGATGGCCATAGGTAAGATACTTGTGACTGACGGGGGACTGACCAACATTCTCGCCATCGATGTAGATAGTAGAATTTGCCATCTCCGAAGCAATCGTCACGTAACGGCCGATACCAATGTCAAGATACATCTCATAAGTACGGGCACCTTCGACAGGTACTGGATAATAATAGTCACGCAGCACACCATAATCCTTATGCTGGATGGTGAGCTTCTTTGCGCGACGAGGCACATAGAGCCATATCTCACCCTCATGTTCCTCGCGGGCGACAATACCCAGCGAACCACCATCAAAGGTAAATCCGCGCTCCGGTGCCTGAATCTTAATCAGGGCTGCCTTCTCACCATTCTGGTCCAGTTTCTCTGTTCCATGCGTGTTGGCCGTCAAGTCTGTCTCCAGCCTTTCAAACTTGGTAACCTTGATGTTCTGCGCACTCATGCACATGGCAACCATGCACATGATAATTTGTAGGAATACTTTCTTGTGGAGCTGGAGGGAGTCGAACCCTCGTCCAAACAGGGAAACCATACGCTTTCTACATGCTTATTCCGGTCTTCATTTTCGTGATGCGACAAGACCCGGACCACCAATCGCACCCTTATCCTCTAAAATTTCATCCCGTCATCGAGGCCTGACAAGACTATTTCCGATTTAACCTGCGCCGCTGAATCTCCGGATTCGGAACAACATCCTCGGAGCGACGTCTCGTTCTTCTACCTTGTAAAAGAATAAAGCCAGTAATCTACTATACTTCGATTAGGCAGCGAGTTCGACCGACGTGATTATGGAGTCCACAGTCATCACTCCGCATGCTTACGTACCATCTCATCCTGCTGTCAAATCCAGTCAACCCCAGGAGCGATTTTTTGCATTTCGCTTGCAAAGATACATATTTTTTTTGAAACTATATACTAATTTCATTAATTTTTCGTACCTTTGCGCAATATTTCGCCCGAAAAAGGGTTAATATAATATATTAATGCATTAATAGATGTCTATGAAACGACTTGCTACTCTCATAGCCAGCGTTGTGGTATGTGCCACAATGAGCTGGGCTCAGTCGGGTATGACCGACAACCAGGTAATGGACTACGTGATAGAACAGAACGCGAATGGTGTGTCGCGCCAGCAGATTGTGACACAACTGATGCAGCGTGGTGTGACTATCGAGCAGATACGCCGTATCCAGAAGAAATATCAGAAACAAATCAAGAACGGTGCACTGGGGGCTGACGACATCACGGCAGGTTCGAAGGAGGTCAAAAACCGCATGAGAGAGCAGAATGGCGAGAAACGCCAGGAACAGAAGGCGCAGGACAAGAAGAAGGCTTCGCAGTTCCGCATCAAGGATACCAAGAAGAAAAACCAGATTCAGAAGCATACATACGACGACGATGATGCCGATTTCGTGGAGATGGACGACGCCATGGACTTCATGATGCCCGACTCGCTGAAATACTATGACGAGAAATTCAAGAAGGACAAAGACGAGGACAAGCGTAAGATTTTCGGTCACGACGTGTTCAACAACAAGAATCTGACGTTTGAGAGTTCGATGAACCTCGCAACGCCACAGAACTACCGTCTAGGACCTGGCGACGTGGTGAACGTAGACATCTGGGGCGCCTCTCAGGAAAGTGTCAGTGAGACCATCTCGCCCGACGGTACCATCACCATCGAAGGCATCGGTGTCATCCAGTTAGGCGGTCTCAGCGTCAGTCAGGCGAAAGCCCGTCTGAAGCGCGAACTGGGTCCCCGCTATCAGGGTTCAAAAATTGACCTGACGGTAGGCCAGACCCGTACCATCACCATCAGCGTGATTGGTGAGGTAAAGACTCCCGGAACTTACACGATGTCAGCCTTTGCCACCGTGTATAACGCCCTTTATATGGCTGGCGGTCCGAACGAAATCGGTACGCTGCGTAACGTGAAGGTCTATCGCAACGGCAAGCTGTTGTCGAATGTCGATGTTTACGACTTCCTGCTGAACGGCAAGTTGTCAGGCGACGTGCGACTGCAGGATAACGACGTGGTGACAGTAGCTCCCTACGAGGCATTGGTGAATATTACGGGTAAGGTAAAACGCCCGATGTTCTATGAAATGAAGAAGACGGAGAGCGCCGCTACCCTACTCCGCTATGCCGGTGGATTCACGGGCGACGCCTATAC
Source organism: uncultured Prevotellaceae bacterium (assembly GCA_902800245.1). Lineage (GTDB taxonomy): Bacteria > Bacteroidota > Bacteroidia > Bacteroidales > Bacteroidaceae > Prevotella. Next base: position 15,727 of record CADCDY010000035.1, on the reverse strand, counting down.
AAAGGCCATCCGCATCAACCGCAAGGCCGGTGCAGGCTATTCGGTGTTCAGCGTGGGTGAGTTCGATATGAACAGTTTCAAACTGATGGACGAAGACTCGGTAAGCGTCGATTCGACTATTGTACGCTATCAGAATATGGTGGAAATCAAAGGTGCCGTATTCCGTCCGGGCATGTATCAAGTAGGTGGTGACATCAGTACTGTGAAGACACTGGTGGAAGCCGCAGCAGGACTGACGGAGGGAGCTATCGGACAGCATGCCGTAATGCACCGCATGAAGCCAGACCGCACACTGGAGGTGCAGAGTTTGGACATCGTCGGCATCCTGGAAGGTACCACACCCGATGTACCCCTGAGAAATGAGGACGTCATCTACATAGCCAGTCGCGAGGAGAACGAAGAGTTGAAGACTGTCAGCATCAATGGCGAGGTGCACTATCCCGGAACATACCGCTATGCCGCCAATGAAACCGTTGAGGACTTGATTATCCAGGCTGGCGGCACGACGGAAGCTGCCTCACTGGTGAAAGTCGACGTTGCCCGTCGTATCACCAACCCCAACGCTACTGAGGCTGACGACCAGATAGCCCAGACGTTCAGTTTCAAACTGACGCCTAACTTCGAGATACAAGGTCAGCCAGACTTCACACTACAGCCCTTCGACGAAGTGTATGTACGCCGCTCGCCCAACTATACCGAACAACAGAACGTTACCGTCGAAGGTGAGGTACAGTTTCAAGGCACCTATGCACTGTCGAACAAAGGCCAGCGACTGAGCGATGTCATCCGACAGGCTGGTGGTCTGACAAAGCGCGCCTATCCCGAAGGCACCAAACTGCTGCGACTGATGACTCCCGAAGAGCGCGACATGATGGAAACCGTATTACGTACGGCCCAGCGTAACTCTGGCAAGGACTCTATCGACGTCAGGAAGCTGTTGACCAACGCCACCTACCCCGTAGGTATCGAGCTTGACAAAGCTATGGCCAGTCCCAACAGCGACGATGACCCCATTCTGCGTGATGGTGACCGCATCGTAGTACCCCGCTACACCAATACCGTCAGTATCAACGGTGAGGTACTCTACCCCAACACCGTACAATTCAGGGAGGGCGAAAACGCCGAATATTATATTGAGAGAGCCGGTGGCACCACATCGACCGCCAAAAAGAGCCAGACTATCATCATCTATATGAATGGCATGGTGGCTAAAGCCGACCGTAAGCACAAGCCCAAGCCCGGTTGTCAGATTGTGGTACCCACCAAGCGCCAGCGACAGGGACTCGGCCTCCAGCAATGGCTGAGTATCGGTACTACCGCCGCCTCACTCGGCACAATGATAGCCACTATTGCTAATTTGACGAAGTAAGAAAAAGCATGAACGAAAGGAACGTCATACTCCGCAACAACATCCTCCTGTCTGGCACCATGAAAGCAGTGGGGCTGGTGACATCGTTCCTGATTGTCCCCATTACGCTTGACTATTTAGACAAGGAGCAGTATGGTATATGGATGACGCTTTCTTCGGTTCTTTTGTGGTTTTCTTTTTTCGACGTGGGGTTGGGCAACGGCATGAGAAATTATCTGGCACAGGCTATCGCAGAAAACAACTACGAGAAAGGCCGCTCACACCTGACAACAACGCTCGTGATGCTGACAGCTATCGCGTTGCTACTGGGCATCGTCTTTTTAGGAGCCGGTGTAGTGATGAACCTCAGCAAAGTATTCAATACAACGACACTCACTGACGAACAACTACGTCTGCCTTTCCTCATTGCCATCATCATGACGCTGGCCGTGTTTATCGTCAAAAATGTCGGTGTTGTCTATATCGCCTTGCAAAAATATGGCGTCAACGATCTTATTATCGTCTTGTCGAATGTTGTGGCACTATTGCTGATATTCATCTGTACGCTTGTGGTTCCAAAAGGTAACCTGACCATTATCGTACTCATCCTTACCGCCATCCCCGTATTAGGGTTCGTAGTGGCTAGCATCCCACTGTTTCGTCACCACCCGGAATTGACGCCCAGGCTAGACAGTTTCGACTGGAGCTACGGCAGACAGATACTCACCAAAGGTATTGGCTTCTTCTTCATTCAGATAACCAGCTGTCTGGTGATTTTCGGCAGTTCGAATCTCTTCATCACGCAGTTTGTTGGTCCCGAGGCAGTGACCACCTATAATATTGCCTATAAGTACTTCAATCTGTTAGCCATTGCTTATACCATCGTCATATCCCCTATGTGGAATGCTTATACCGATGCATACGTAAAGGGGGACTATGCATGGATCAGGATAACCCACAAGCGCGCACTCACCGTATGGGGAATCACCATTGTTGGAGGACTCGCCATGCTTGCCATATCGAATATTTTCTACCAGCTATGGGTGGGCAGCAGCATCTCCGTTCCCCTCAGCGTATCGATATGCGTCTTTGCCTACATCAGTTTCTACAATCTCAACAACTGCGCCACCATGCTCATCAATGGACTCAACAAAATAAGAATTCAAATTATTACGTCCGTTGTCTTCACGCTACTGTATATTGCTGCCGTTTCACAGACTGGACGGCAAGGCGGCATTGAAGGTGTGGTTATCTGCATGGCAGTAAGCTATGCCATCATGGCTGCCATACACTTGTATCAGTGCAGACTACTCATCAATAAAAAGGCCAAAGGAATCTGGAATCAGTAGTTTACGTCTATGCAAAACAAAATCAGTGTTATCACCGTTGTCTTCAATGACGTCACCCATATTAGGGAGACTATGGAGAGTTTCTTTTCACAGACGTGGGAAGACAAGGAATATATCGTCATCGACGGGGGGAGCACTGACGGCACCGCAGATATCGTTCGCAGCTATGCCAACCGTCTGGCCTACTGGTGTTCGGAAACCGACAACGGCATTTACGATGCCATGAACAAAGGTATCGGACACGCTACGGGTGACTGGATCAACATACTAAACAGTGGTGATCTCTATGCCAGTCCCCAATCGCTGGAACAAGCTATCAACAGAGCACCAGATATCAATCATGCAGACATTCTTTACGGCAACAGCATTGAGCGAAGCGAAGAAAACGGCGACGTCTTCAAACAGACGTCAGATTTTAGCATGATGACATATGGCCCCATCTATCGTCATGGTTCTTCATTGGTGAGAGCAGAGATTCAGAAAAGCCATCTTTACGATGTCAGCCAACAGTCTACCTACGGCTACGCTTTGGACTGGCTACTCATCTACGAATTGTACAAAAGTGGTTTCCATTTCCAGAAAACCGAGGCCACCATTGAAATATATCAGTTGGATGGTGCTTCCTATGGCTACGAACAAAACCTGAAGTACAACCGGATGGTGATAACTGGCAAGCCGTTGACATTTGCAGATAAACTTTCCATCAAGAAAACTGTCTGGAAAGAAGTTTTCAAGCAATCGACATTTTACCTCTGGTTCATTGCCTCCCTTACAGAATATACGCTGAACGACATCCTGCCCCATATTCCCTCCTGGACGTTACGCCGTTTTTGGATGCGACGCTTGAAAATGAGAATCGGCAAGGGGACATTTGTTATGAAGCGAGTCTATATCATGACACCCCAGCAGTTGACAATTGGCGACTATTCCCATATCAACAGAGGTTGCCTGTTGGATGCACGAGGCGGTATTACAATAGGCAACAATGTCTCCGTTTCCCACAATGTGAGTATCATGTCTGGCAGTCACGACTATAACTCAAATCATTTTCGCGGGCGTTTTCTACCAGTCAAAATTGATGACTATGTATGGATAGGCAATAATGCCGTTATCCAGCAGAATATCACTATCGGCAAAGGTGCTGTCGTTTGTGCAGGTGCCGTCGTTACGAAAGACGTCGAGCCTTACAGCGTTGTTGCAGGAGTTCCAGCACGTAAGATTAAAGAACGAATCAAAGAATTAGATTATCATTGTAAAGGTTTTACCCCTTTTGCTTAAGCATACTTGGTATATGGAAGAGAAGAAGACAAGAGAAATTGATCTGTTAGGTTTAGTCGAAAAAGTGTTCAAAGAGTGGCGATTGCTGTTAAAGTTCATAGGAGTTGCAGCAGTGGTAGGCGTCATCGTTGCGCTCAACACTCCCAAATATTTCAAAGCAGAGGTGGTTCTCGCACCGGAGCTATCGTCAGGAGGCTTAGGACTAACGGACAATCTCGCTGATATGGCTGCGAATTTCGGTATCGACCTTGCCGGAAAATCATCTATGGACGCTATCTATCCAGAGCTCTATCCCGACATCTTCAGTTCTACGGAGTTTGTTATGAATCTATTCAACGTCCCTGTACGTCTGAAGGACGATGATACAGAGCGTACCTATTACAAGCATATCACTGAGGAACAAAAGTCGCCATTTTGGAATTATCCAAAACAATGGCTTCTTAACCTGATTAAGCCCAAAGACCCACTGGCTAGTGGCAAAGGGAAGAAGGATGTGTACAAAATTTCGAGGAAAGAAGAAGAAGTCTGCAAGGCCATGCGAGATGCTATTATGTGTACCATCGACAAGAAGACCAGCGTCATTAGCATCAGTGTAACCGACCAAGACCCGCTTGTCGCTGCCATTGTGGCCGATACGCTACAAAAACGTCTTCAGACCTATATCACAAACTATCGTACGAGCAAAGCCCGAAACGACTACAACTACTACAAAGAACTGGCCACGAAGGCAAAAGCCGATTATGAGAAGGCCCGTCAAAAATATGGTAGTTCATCAGACGGCATCACGAACGTGGCGCTGAAGAGCATTGAGTTGAAACTGGAGGACATGGAAAACGACATGCAACTGAAGTTCAATACTTATACCTCGTTGAACACACAACTTGAAGCCGCCAAGGCTAAAGTTCAGGAGAAAACGCCGGCATTCACTATCATCGAACAACCTATCATGCCCTATAAGGCTGCCAGCATGCCTCGTGCTGTCACCGTACTGATCTTTATCTTCCTCGGGATAGTATGCGACGCATTATGGATTCTTTATGGACGCGACTGGAACAGGAAGAGGAAGAAAAAAAGCAATAACGAATAAAGAGCTGTAGATGATTTACACCATACCCTACGTTCTACTCGTCATTCTGTTAGGCTTTCTTGCCATATTGATAGAACAAAAGAAAGAAGACGAAGCATTTGTCCAGAAATTGACCTTCTGGGGGATACTGGTATATTTCGTCTTCTTTGCTTTTCGCGGTTTCATCAATACTGACTGGATGACCTACTACGTAGAGTTTGACAAATGCTCATGGGACTTGCTCTTCAACTATGAGATGGGTAAGAGTCGAGAGCCGGGATTCCTGCTTTTCATGTTATTCAGCAAGACCATCGTCCCTAACTTTCATTTTTTTGTTTTTCTCAGCACTGCACTGAATACTTATCTGCTTGTATCCTTTTTCCGCAAATACACGGACAATGTACTGATAGCACTGGTCGTCTACATGGTCTTCGAAGGATTCATGATCAATGCCAACTTGATGCGCAACTCCACAAGTATCTTCATCTTTCTGAATGCCATCACCTATCTGCAACAACGACGTCCACTACCCTATTTCGGACTATGTCTACTGGCATTGTCATTTCATTTCTCGGCCATTGTCTATTTCCCCTTCTATTTCTTCATACATCGTAAACTCAACAAATGGGCTTATCTGGCCATTTTCGCCGTTTGTATCATTATCTTCGTGCTACACATACCCCTCTTCTTTAAGCTTATCAAACTGACGGGTATTGGCGGTGTATTTATCGACAATAAGATTGACGCCTATACTGAACTCAGCACAGCCCGAGGATTCGGAATGGGTTTTATCGAGCGACTTATCACAGGCATCCTCGTCTTTTGCTATTATGAAAAGCTGTGTGACGCAAGGGTTGAGAATCGCATATTCATCAACTCGCTCGTTGCCTTCTTCATCTCTATTTTCCTTTTCAGCGAGTTTGCCGAAATCAGTAAACGTATCTATATCCTGTTTATCTATGCGTACTGGATATTGTGGTGTGATTTGATTAAATGTTTCTATTACGAAAGAAATAAGCTACTCTTCTCTACGTTCGTCGGGCTGTATTGTATCGTCAAGACTGCTACGACACTGAATGCGCCCATCCACGAATACGACAACCTGCTATTTGGCATCAAATCGTATCAGGAGCGCAAATACATTTTCCAGAAGACATTTGAAGAACCAGAATATTAATTCCGCCATGGGAAAACTACTATATGTGACTTTCGACAACAGCCAAGAGTATTCGGGTGGCACACAATGCGCCAAACGCAATCTGCAATCCCTGAAAGATCTGTTAGGTGAAGAGCAAGTCATTACCTATTTCTTAAAGCCAGACAAGGGAGAACGAAACGTAAAAGGGCACCTACAAAGGACCTTGGGTATTTTAAAAGGCTATCTGGGCGGACTTACTGACAAACACTGCAAAAACATTCTGAACTTGATAGCCGAAGAGAGCATCACTGACTTCTTCATCGACAACTCTCAGCTTGGCCTGCTGGCAAAATATGCCAAACGTCAGAAGCCATCCATCCGTATCCATACGTTCTTTCATAATATAGAGTACGACTTCTTCAGGTCGAACGTCATCGACTGCAAAAACTACAGCCACTTTTTCTGGATTCCTATGGCCAAGCAGAACGAACGCTATGCATGTCAATATTCCGATACGACTATCGCCCTGAACAATAACGACTCTACTCGCTTGAAACAGTTGTATGGCAGACAAGCTGATGTTGTCATTCCCATTTCCATGAAGGATGACTACGGGAATCATGCCAACATGCAGCAAATAACAAATAGCGGTAAACAAGCTTTGTTTGTGGGCAGTTATTTCTTTGGAAACACCAAAGGGCTTACATGGCTTTGCAACGACATCTTGCCTCATACCGATATCCATTTGACGATAGTCGGTGCAGGAATGGATGCTTTCGCACGTGAGATAAAGCCTTCCGAACAAATTTCTATTTTCAGCAACGTACCCGATCTGGTACCATATTACGAAGCTGCAGATTTTGTTATTCTACCCATAATAACAGGAGGCGGAATGAAGGTAAAGACTGCCGAAGCTCTGAAATACGGCAAATACATTATAGGTACGCGTGAGGCACTAGAAGGCTATGACATCAATGCCACGATTGCGACACAATGTGGCAACGCACAGGAATTTATCCAGGCCATCAGCCAGTTCCATATTCCATACAAATTTAATCCGGCCTCACGGGAACTCTTCATAGAAAAGTATTCTTACGAGGCATCACTAAAATGTTTCAAGGACATTATCAAGGCATGAATATACTCATTGACGGACGAACATTCACGGCATTTAGCGCTGGCATCTCCACATTTCTAAAGGATAGTGTGATGGCATGGGCAAACCTGCACCCCGGCGATACCTTCCATATTGCACTGCCAAGGCCTTTACACAAGACCTTTGCCAGAGACGGCCTGCCCGACAACGTGATACTGAAAGAGTGCTCCAATGGTTTATTCCACCACCTGCCCAACCTGGTGTGGCTTCTTGTGATGATGCCTCTGCTGGCTCGCCGCTTGAAGGCTGGCATCTACTATACTCCTGTCCCCTGTCTGCCTTTCCTGCTGCCTCGTAGCATGAAGAAAATCATCGTCGTTCACGATGTTGTCAACATTGAATTCCAAGATACCATGCAATGGACCAATGTGCTGGCTAACAAGCTGTTCTTCAATCGTTCTATCCAAAAGGCAGACATCATCTGGACCAATTCGCTCTATACGCAAAACAAGGTGAAGCACTACTTCCCCCGTCGACAGTGTCAGGACATCTTCACGGGAGCATCTATCGACAGGACCATCTATCGTCCCATTGCACTCACAGAGAGTGAAAGGGCTGCCGTTCTACAACAATACGGCATTACCCATCCGTTCATTCTGTTTGTAGGTTCATTGGAACCCAGAAAAAATCTGGCGTTTCTGCTCTCACTGATGCCTGAACTCAGCAAGCGCAGCAACCTCCAGTTAGTTGTCATTGGCGGAAGAGGCTGGAAGAATAGTAAGATGCGCGATATCGTCGAAGCAGAAGGGTTTCCTCGTGAGCGTGTCGTCTTCTGCGGCTTCGTTCCCAACGCTGATTTGGTCAAGCTCTACAACCTTGCCCGCTGTTTTGTCTCAGCCTCATTAAACGAAGGGTTCGGCATGCCACAACTCGAGGCGTTGCTCTGCGGATGTCCTATCGTGACGGCCCATAACTCCGCAATGATAGAAGTAGCAGCCGACAAGGACGGTGCGGTCACCGTCGAAGGTTACGACCCGCAGACATGGATTGATACCATCATCCGCACTGCCAACGAACGCCCCACAGTCAATACATCCCAACTGGCATCCTATGACTGGGACATTATATTAAAGAAATTCTTGGAGAACAAGTTATGAGAATCGCTATCGATTGCCGGCTAATAGGCCAGAGTGGTATAGGGACGTTCATTGAGAATGTCGTTCCGCACATGGTGGCGACGCCTGATGTGGATTTCGTACTCGTAGGTGACAAAGGGCGGCTGGCGGACTATGCCGGACGCGGAAACTGCACCATCGTGGAGTGTACCTACGGCAGTTTCTCGCCTAAGGAGCTGTTGCGGTTTCCCGTAAAAGAGGTCAACAAGTGCGATGTATTCTATACGCCCAACTTCAACATTCCCATGGGCATTCGCATTCCTATCTATTGTACCATCCACGACATTGTGTTCTTCGATACCGAACATTTCGGTTCTTCCCTCCATCTGGCGGCATTGAAATGGTACGTCCAGCGGGCATTACGCATAGCCAAAGGCGTGTTTACGGTCAGCCAGTTCTCCCGTCAGCGCATTCAGGACTATTTCCACACCCAGCGCGACATACAAGTAGTATGCAACGGACTCAGTCAGGAACTGCTCGAATACAAAGCCTGCCACCCTGTCGTTCAGCAACGTTCAGGCATTGTCTATTTAGGCAATATCAAACGCAATAAGGGCATCCATATTCTTTGGCAGGCTTACCAAAAGCTGTTGGACGAAGGAGGCAACATACCCCACTTGACGATTATTGGACGTTTCGACTTCCGCACCAAAGACGACGAGATACTGCAGACCATCCTTGCCAACAAAGACAAGGTACGTCTGGTGACTGATGCGACAAACAAACAGGTGTACGACATTCTGGCTCATGCCGCATGTCTGGTGTCGCCATCATTGTATGAAGGCTTTGGCATTCCTCCTCTTGAAGCTATGAGCTTAGGGACCCCTGTCATCCTTTCTGATATTCCTGTATATAAGGAGATTTACGGCAATTACCCTGTCACCTTCTTTGAAGCAGGCAATGCTGACGAATTATGCCGGATGCTGAAAACTCTCCCCGCATCACCCATTGATGTGGACGAGTTGATAGCCTCCACCTATACTTACGAGAAAACAGCCAAAAAGATTATGCAAGCACTTACTGAGTAGGTATGTTTTTCCATGAATATACAAAAAAGATGCCTCATCATGCTTGTATCTCAAATAAAAGTAGTACCTTTGCATCACTCATAAAAGCCTTTTAGCATGATAAATAATCACATTGAAGTACTGATAGAACGCTATCCGCAACTGATAGAATGCCGTGAATCCATACAGGCAGCATACGACATCCTTAAGGAGGCATACGCGAAAGACCGCAAATTATTGGTTTGCGGCAATGGCGGTTCAGCCAGCGACAGTGAACACATTGTTGGTGAGCTGATGAAGGAGTTTAAACTAAAACGCGAGGTCTATCATGACCAAGCCGAAGCCATGCAGCGCATCGATCCTGAGATGGGAGGCATTCTGGCTAAGCATCTTCAGGGTGCCCTACCCGCTATTGCCCTCACTGGCCACTCATCGCTGACCACCGCCTTCATGAACGACAGTAATCCAGAGCTGATTTTTGCCCAACAGGTGAACGGGTACGGCAAGGCTGGCGATGTGTTCTTAGGCATCTCCACCTCAGGCAATAGCCGTAACATACTTTTTGCTGCCGTTACTGCCAAGTCGAAGGGACTGAAAGTCATTGGCCTTACAGGACAAAAGCCGAATCGACTGGCCCAGCTTGCTGATGTATGCATACAAGTAACTGAAACCGAAACCTATAAGATTCAGGAGTTGCATCTTCCCGTCTATCATTGCCTTTGTATGATGTTGGAGGAGCACTTCTTCGGTAAGGAATAATTATCAATTGTCAATTATCAATTATCAATTCTAAAAATGAAAGTAGTAATCATGGCCGGAGGCAAGGGAACGCGTATCGCATCCATCAAGAGCGATGTTCCCAAACCGATGATAGAAATATGTGGCAAGCCCATCCTCGAATGGCAGATTGAAAACCTGAAAGCAAACGGACTGACGGACATCACCCTTGTCATAGGATATCTGGGGCATGTTATAAAGGAGTATTTTGGCAACGGCGAGAAATTTGGCGTCAACATCTCTTATTTTGTTGAGGATAGTCCGTTAGGTACAGCAGGGGCTTTGTTTAAGATGCCGGAATTGACAGAAGACTTCCTTCTGTTGTGTGGCGATGTGATGATAGATGTCGATTTTCATCGCTTCATTGCATTCCATCAAAAGAATCGTGCATGGGCCAGCCTTATGGCTCACCCAAACGGCCATCCCTACGATAGTTCGCTATTGGTTACCGAGATATTGCCACCGCAAGAGGAGGGAGGACTGCCTTTCGACACGCATCGCGTCGTCAGATGGATGAACAAGGAGGATGAACGGCTCTATTACAAGAATCGTGTCAATGCCGGAATAGAGATTATCTCACCCATACTTCTTAAAGAGACGATGAAACATTTTGTCCCCCGTCATCCGGAGACTCCCGATAAAATAGACTTGGACCGCGATGTATTAAAACCGAATATTGCCAACGGAAAGATTTTCGCCTACGACACATCAGAGTATATCAAGGATATGGGAACCCCCGACCGCTACTATGAAGTAGAAAAGGACATTTCCAACGGAAAGGTGAAGGCACGAAACCTTTCACAAAAGCAGAAAGCCATCTTCCTCGACAGAGATGGTACTATCAATAAATATGCAGGGTTCCTATCCCGTCCTGACGACTTCGAACTGCTACCCGGGGTTGCCGAGGCCATTCGCATGATAAATCACTCCCATTATCTCTGCATCGTAGTGAGCAACCAACCCGTCATAGCCCGTGGCGAATGCACATTCGAGGAGTTACAGGCCATCCACGACAAAATGGAGACGCTGTTAGGCCACGAGGGAGCCTTCATCGATGCCATCTACTATTGTCCTCACCATCCTGATAAAGGCTTTGAGGGTGAGCGCCCAGCCTATAAGTTCGACTGCGACTGCCGCAAGCCCAAGCCCGGCCTGCTGCTGCAAGCCGCCAAAGACTGGAATATCGACCTTTCTGAATCCTATATGATTGGCGACAGCGAACGCGATGTGGAGGCAGGACAGCATGCTGGCTGCAAAGAGAGCATACGGATTACATGTAATGCCGATAATGCCTTACTCAGCGTGGTTACGAGTGTAACAACTGGGAATACAGTTCAAGACAGCGGTCAATCATCCGCTGTTTCTTAAACAACTCTATGTAACGACTACGTGCTCCTGCCGAATAGGTATAATAGAGAGCCTTGTCCTCCATAATACGACGGATGGCATCGGCCAGCGCCTTGCCGTTCTCCGGCTCCACCACCAAACCAGAATAGTCGTCCTTGTTCACCCAGGGCACACCTGAGCCTTCGATGTTACAGCTGACAACGGGCTTGCCACACGACATAGCCTCTAACTGTACCAAGGCAAAAGCTTCAGTCTTCATAATACTGCTCAGACAGTAGATGTCGCATGCACCATAGTACGACGGCAAATCTTCATCAGATATCCTTCCCACCATTTTTACGCGCTGTTCCAGCCCGTAATCATGGATTTGCTGCTGAAGTTCATCTTTCAACCTGCCCGACCCGCCGATAATCACCAAATAGCTGTCATCCAAATACCTCGCAGCATCTACCAGATATTTAAAGCCTTTATAATGTACAAGTCGTCCTAACGAGAATACGATCTTCTTGTTGCCATATTGTTCTCGCAATTGTCTGACGCGCTCTGCATCAGGCACTATTGGGTCAACACACGAGGGCACATAGGTACATTTGTCTTGCACCTTGGCCAAATAGGGCGAATGAGTGACATAGACTGGCGTCGTTCCTGTTATCAGGTCTGCACGGCGTATCAGCCAGCTCTGCAAGGGTTTGTAGAGTGAGAGCAGCTTTTTCTGCTTCACGATATCACTATGCCAGTGAAGCACCACCTTACCCTTATAGCCCGACAGTCTCAATGCCAGTGCAGCCATCGGATCAGGATGGTGCACGTGGATGATGTCATACTCGGGAGCTATCCGTTTCAGCGTGGTAATCAGTTCGGGAGAAATCATTGTGGCATATTTCTTCAGCAACGTCTTCGTACAGATTATCCTTCCATGCTCAGAAACCTCAAACGTTGCACTACCCTCTTTTCCATAGGCACACAGCATGTCACACTGTATGCCCTTGGCAGACAGTCCAGTAGTCAGATCTAACATGGTTTTCTCCACGCCACCACCTATCGGGTAGAATTTTCCCAACTGAAGAATTTTCATTTCGGCTGCGAAGGTACAAAGAAAAGATGGAAAAGCCAAATTGTCTGCACACTTTTTGATAAAAAGCCTTAAATTAATGATGAAGGGATGGCGTCATTAGCAACGAGCCGTAACCTCGCAAATAAATCAGAAAACCGCATTCAAGTCTATGTGGAAATAAAGAAAAGTTATGACGTTAACTTTTCTTTATTTTTTTTTTTGATTTTAACGAGAAACGTTGTACCTTTGCGGCTTGAAAGCCGCGAGACTGCTCACGTTGGCTGTGCCGACCTCTGTCGCGACATTAGTCGATTATAAACATAATATATAAATTTAAAACCTTTTAATTAAAAAACAAGTAACAATTATGAAGAAAATGAGACAACGACTCTTTTCGATGCTCGGGTCTGGCAGGATGCTGACCCGCGCAGGCCGGGTGGCCACAGCACTGCTCGCAGTGGCAATGCTCACAATGAGCGCACAGACGGCGAAAGCCTCACTCTACGCCAAGGTTTCGGACACCGACAACACCAAAATGACGCTGGTGAACGACGTCAGCGGAACGACGCCTTCCGAAGCGGGCTACACTTTCTATAAGTACAACGACGTCGCCAACTGGAACATAGATTTTAGAGACGCCATCACCAGCATCACCGTTGATGAAAGTTGCAAGACCTACAGCTACCTCTACGGAACGGGGTATCTGTTCGGCAATTTCTCGAATCTGACGACCATCACGGATCTCAGCAACCTCAACACTGCTAATGTGACGGATATGTGGCATATGTTCGATGGCTGCAGTAGTCTTTCCTCGCTTGACCTCAGCGGATTGAACACTGAGAAGGTGACGAGAATGCGAGAAATGTTCAGAAACTGCTCTGGTCTGACCTCGCTCGACGTCAGCGGATTGAACACTGCGGCGGTGACGAATATGTATGGTATGTTCATAGGCTGCTCTAGACTGACCTCGCTCGACGTCAGCGGATTGAACACTGCGGCGGTGACGAATATGTATGGTATGTTCTACGGCTGCTCCAGCCTGACCTCGCTCGACGTCAGCAATTTCAATACCGCGAAAGTGACGAACATGAACAGTATGTTCAGAGGCTGCTCTGGTCTGACGACGCTCGACCTCAGCAATTTCAATACCGCAGCGGTGACGGAAATGTCCTATATGTTCCTTAGCTGCAGCGAACTTACGACTATCAAGGTTGGTACAGGATGGAGCACTGACGCTCTCACAAGCAACTACTATGGCACTAGTATGTTCCAAGGTTGCACCAAACTGAAGGGCGGCAACGGCACGGTGTGCGATGGCACGAACAACATTGGTAAGGAATACGCCCGCGTGGACTACCCAGCCGAGAGCCAGCCTGGTTACCTGACGAGGTTGGGACTCTACGGCACGATGAGCGGCACGGATATGACTGTCAGTTACGGTAATGCCCCGACTGCCGATGCTTACTACATAGAGGGTTCGGGTTTCGGCTCTACTTACAAGACGGCCACCAGCGTCACGGTCGACGCCTCGTGTGCAAGCTACAACCCCACGACGCTGGAGAACCTGTTCAATGGCTTCACCGCTGCTGCCACCATCACCGGACTTAACAACTTGAACACTGAGAACGTGACGAATATGTACTATGTGTTCCAAGACTGCGCTGCTGTGACGCTGCTCGACCTGAGCACATGGAACACTAAAAACGTTCACAACTATAGTATGTCCGGCATGTTCTGGGATTGCACCAACCTCAAGACCATCATCGTTGGCGACGATTGGCAAGCTGCTACGGGCAGCCCCATGCTCGCCAATTGTTCGTCGCTGATAGGAGATGCTGGCGAATTATACCATTGGACTAGCAAATCCCAGCCGGACACCCCGTATGCCCACGCAGGCAGCGGCGGCTATCTGACGGGTGCGACTCGCACGCTGACGGCTGGTGGCCCCGACGGCGAGGGTAAGTACTGGGCTACGTTCTTCAACAGCGCAGTGGGCTATACGATCAGCGGCGGCGAGGCTTTCGCCGGTGTATATAACAGCTCGACGAAGAAGGTTGAACTGAAATCGTTAGGCACGGACATTCCTGCCAATACGCCTGTGGTGATCTGCGCCACCAGCGCCACGGTGGATATGACGCTTGACAATACGATTGCCGCCTACGCAGGCACGAACAACTTAGTCGGCATTGATGTGAAGACGGCTACTCCTGATAACTCCTACTGCCTCGCCATCAGTGCTGGCGTCGCTGGCTTCTATAAGTACACATCGACTGATGGTGCCAACATTCCCGCCCGCCGCGCCTATCTGACCATCGCTGCCGGTGCCCCCAGCTTCATCGGCTTCGGTGACGAGACAACAGGCTTGAAGGCAATTGATAATGGACAATTGACAATTGACAATTATTATAACCTCAATGGTCAGCGCATCGTGAATCCTACGAAGGGCCTGTATATCGTGAACGGAAAGAAAGTAGTAATCAAGTAATCGAAGGAGGAACCAAATTATGACAAAGACATTAGATAAGAAATACTACGAGAAGCCTTCGATGAAGGTGTTTGAACTGAAGCTGCAGCCGCAGTTGCTGGCGGGCTCGGACCAACTGCCCACGGACGACACCTGGCCCGGCGGCCAGCCACTCTAAGGGGTGCATAACATCTTTTATAGCCTCACCCTCCATCAGGGCGGTGAGGCTTTTTTATGCAAAATAAAGTGCGTTATTTGGGAAGTAACAGAAATAATTCCTAAATTTGCAGCGTGAAACAGAAAGATAAGGTTATGGCAACAATTACATTAAGCAATGCAGTATACAATAATGCAAAATTCTACGCTGAGAGACATAATCTAAGCGTAGATGAGCAAGACATTCTGAACATGCCAAGAAAAGGGATGATTGACTCCGATGATGTAAACGGTGAAGAGGCCAGAATGGAGTATTACAAGGAAAAATACCCTGTGAGGTAATAACCTGCCATTATTTCGCGATAATGGCAGGTTATTTCGCGATAATGGCAGGTTATTTGCGCTAAATGGCAGGTTATGGTATGGCGAGGGTGGAGGTGGTGGAGGAGTTTTCTTAGGGTTTGAAAAAAAA